>JBKJNN010000138.1:0-34749 GCA_046593625.1 Gemmatimonadaceae bacterium
TGAGCACGCTCACGATGGTGGTCACGGACAAGACCCGCGAGATCGGAATTCTGAAAGCAATGGGACTGCCTTCGCGCTCGATTCGCCGGATTTTCCTCGCCCAGGGCATCGTCATCGGTCTCGTCGGCACGTTCCTCGGCCTGGTGCTTGGCTTTGGAGGCGCGTATGCCCTCGAGCGTTACAAGTTCATTCCGCTGGACCCTTCGATCTATTTCATTGACCATCTGCCCGTTGCAACGCAGCCGGCGGATGTCATATGGATTGTCCTTGCGAGCGTACTTACTGCTGCGGCCGCAACACTGTATCCGGCCATCCAGGCGTCGCGGCTTTACCCGATTGACGCGATCAGGCACGAGTGACCATGGCGATACTCGAAGCGCACGACCTCCACAAGAGTTACACGGGCGGTGACGGCGGGACCATAAATGTCCTCTCTGGAGTGGATCTCTCCGTCGCCCCACGCGAGATGGTTGCAATCGTCGGAGCGAGCGGAGCCGGAAAGTCGACGTTGCTGCACGTACTTGGCGCACTCGACAAGCCGAGTCGCGGATACGTTGTCATTGGCGGAGAGCCAATCAATGGTCTGGGGGAAGAACAGCTCGCGGCATTGAGGAACCGATCTGTCGGTTTCGTGTTTCAGTTCCATCACCTGCTTCGTGAGTTCAGTGCGCTGGAAAATGTGATGATGCCGATGCGCATTGCTGGAAAGAGTGTGCAGCATGCGCGAAGCCGTGCGGAAGAACTGCTGTCGCGCGTTGGATTGAGCGGCCGGATGCATCATCTGCCGTCAGCGCTGTCCGGGGGTGAGCAGCAGAGGACTGCTGTGGCGCGGGCGCTTGCCATGGATCCCAAGGTCGTGCTTGCAGATGAGCCGTCCGGGAATCTCGACTTGGCGAACAGTGAGCTTCTCCACGAGCTTCTCACCGAAGTGGTGAACGATCTGGAGATCGGGATGATAGTGGTGACGCACAATCGGTCACTTGCTTCCAGGGCAAGCCGGGTGTTGCTGCTGGAAAACGGCCGCCTGGCCGAAACTGTGCTTGGCGATGCAATCGTATAGTTTAATTATGGATGCTGTTGCGAGGCGCTTTTCGGGGCGTCTTCGAGTGGGGGAGTGGTATGGTCTGCGACGTATGCAAAGAAGGCGATGCTGTTGTTCAGCTCACACAGATCGAGGGGGCGGGCGTTCGCCTGCTGCACCTCTGTGAGCGCTGCGCAGCTGAGCGTGGCGTAGAGACGAACGCGTCCCAGCCCAAGCCGCAGATTTCGGATTTTCTGCAGAGCGTCCACCAGGCGATGCAGGCCACACAGGGGGACGCGGCTCGCTGCGCTTTCTGTTCGTCCACGTTCCGCGATTTCCGCTCGACTGGCCGCCTTGGGTGCGCGCACTGTTACGACGCATTCGAGAAGAGCATGCGCGATCTGCTCCGGCGCGTTCACGGCAGCTCACGCCACGTAGGACGGCGTTACGAACCTCCGGCCGAGAGCGATCTACCGGACGGTGGGACTGCCAACGAACTGCGTGACCGGCTGAAGCGCGCAATTGACTCTGAACACTTCGAACTGGCGGCAGACATCCGCGACCGGCTGCGGGGAATGGACTGATGCTCGATCTTTCACTGCTTCCTGATGGCGGCGTGGGCTGGCTGGATGCATCCGGTGATCATCCCGACATAGTGATCTCGACGCGGATCCGCCTGGCGCGGAATCTCGAAGGCTATGCATTTGCCGGCCGCGCCAGGGATGGCGAGAGACTTCGTATCCTTTCACAGGTGCAGGAGGCCATGTCGGGCATCGGCGAAGCGCGGCAGGGTGTTCTGCTGCGTGTGGACGAGATGCACGCTGACGATCGTCTCCTGCTGCATGAACGGCACCTGGTGAGCCGTGAGCTCGCTGGTCTCGATCCACAGCGACCAGTGAGGAGCGGGGCTGCGGTCTACCTGACGCGTGGCACGGGCGTGATGGTCAACGAGGAAGATCACCTCCGCCTCCAGGCTATCGAATCCGGCTTGCGCCTGTCGGCTGCCTTCGATGCCGTGTCGGAACTCGAATCGGAACTCGGCGAGCGGGTGCCCTACGCATTTCACAACGAGTTCGGGTTTCTCACCGCCTGCCCGACGAATGCGGGAACCGGACTGCGCGCCTCCGTATTGATTCATCTTCCCGGGCTCGTTCTCACCAAGGAGATCGCAAAAGTTCTGGCGGGGCTTCAGCAGGTGGGCCTCACCTATCGTGGACTTTACGGTGAGGGGAGCGAAGTAGTCGGCAACTTTTTCCAGATTTCGAATCAGACCACGCTGGGACGGACAGAGTCGGAGCTGCTGGATTACCTGACGCGGGTGGTTCTCCACGTAATCGAGCGTGAAGAAGATTCAAGAAAAGTATTGCTTCGCGATGCCGGTTATATTATCGAAGACAAGCTTTGGCGGGCGTACGGAACGCTTCGTTACGCGAGGAGCCTCACTTTCGATGAAGTGATGAGTTATCTGAGCAGCGTTCGCCTTGCGGTCGGATTGAAACTGATCACCGATCTGAGTGTATATACCCTCAACAAGCTCCTGATATTCAGTCAGTCCGCGCACCTGGCACAGGCCGAGGGACGCGAGTTGACGACGAGCGAAGCGAACATTGCGCGCGCGAAGTACGTGCGCCGCATCCTCGCTGACGAAACGGGGTCTACACGATGAACGGTTACAACTTCACCGAACGCGTCCGGAAGGTCCTCGCCATGGCGAGGGAGGAAGCTGAACGCCTTCGTCATGAATACGTTGGCACCGAGCACATCCTGCTCGGTCTCATACGGGAAGGGGAAGGGGTCGCCGCGACCGTACTTCAGAACCTGAGCGTGGATCTCGACGAGATTCAGCAGAAGATCGAAGACACGGTCAAGAAGGGTAAGGCTGCGGCCGCCACCGGTCCCGATCTTCCTTATACCTCACGCGCCAAGAAGGTCCTCGAGCTTGCTATGGCCGAGGCCCGCGATCTTACGCACAACTATGTCGGTACAGAGCACCTTCTTCTCGGCTTGTTGAGAGAGGAGAAGGGAATTGCCGCGCAGGTTCTCACCGATGCGGGGATCAGCCTCGACCAGACGAGAGCTGAAACGCTGCGCCTGCTGGGAACTGACATGCCCCAGAGCGGAAGCGCTGCAGCCGGCGCCGGCGCTGCCTCGGCTATTCCTCAGTCAGCGGGCAAGGGCGAGAAGAAATCAAAGACGCCCGCGCTCGATCATTTCTGCCGCGATCTGACGCAGCTTGCCTCTGAAGGCCAGCTCGACCCGACAATCGGCCGGGCGAAGGAAATCGAGCGCGTGATGGAAATCCTTACACGCCGGAAGAAGAACAATCCTGTGCTCATCGGCGAGCCGGGCGTTGGCAAGACGGCAATTGTCGAAGGGCTTGCTCAGCTCATCGCCAACAGCGAGTGTCCTGACAGCCTGCGCGAGCATCGCGTTCTCTCGCTTGACATGGCGGCGGTGATTGCCGGCACAAAGTATCGTGGCCAGTTCGAGGAGCGCCTCAAGGCGGTGATGAATGAAATCGCCCAGAACAAGCAGATCATCCTGTTCATCGATGAACTTCACACTCTCGTCGGTGCTGGTGCGGCAGAGGGCGCGATCGACGCGAGCAACATGCTCAAGCCCGCGCTGGCGCGCGGTGAACTTCAGTGCGTTGGCGCGTCAACTCTCAACGAGTATCGCAAATACATCGAGAAGGATGGAGCGCTCGAGCGCCGTTTCCAGACCGTGATCGTCGAGCCGCCTTCAGTCGATGAGACTGTCGAGATACTGAAGGGACTTCGCGTGAAGTATGAGGATCATCACAAGGTGACGATCCCCGACACAACCCTGCTTGCGGCCGCGAAGATGTCGGAGCGTTACATCACCGACAGATTCCTGCCCGACAAGGCCATCGATGTGATTGACGAAGCTGGCGCGCGTGCGCGGCTGGCCACTCAGGCACCTCCCCCGGAGGTCACCGAGCTCAAGGCGCAGTTAGAGGGTGTGAATTCGGAGAAGGAAACCGCCGTACGCGATCAGAATTTCGAGCGGGCAGCTGCGCTTCGCGATCGGGAGCGTGAGCTACTGGCCGACATTCGGCAGAAACAGGAAGAATGGGAAAAGCACCGGCAGTCTCACCGTCCGGTGCTTGGCGAGGAAGAAGTGTCGTTCATCGTCAGCCGCTGGACCGGCATTCCGGTGATGCGTCTGCAGGAGGCGGAGACTGCTCGCCTGTTGCGAATGGAAGAGGAACTGCACGCATCTGTCGTTGCGCAGGAAGAGGCAATCAAGGCTCTCGCTCGCAGCATTCGCAGGAGCAGGGCAGGCCTCAAGGATCCCAACCGGCCGATCGGATCATTCATCTTTTCCGGACCTACGGGTGTCGGGAAGACCGAGCTGGCGCGTGCTCTTGCAAAGTTCCTTTTTGCAGATCCGGGTGCGCTGATCAGAGTGGATATGAGCGAATACATGGAGAAGTTCTCCGTGTCGCGCCTGATCGGGGCGCCTCCAGGATACGTTGGATATGAGGATTCCGGCACGCTGACGAAGGCGGTGCGGCGCAAGCCCTACAGCGTCGTTCTGCTGGATGAAATCGAGAAGGCGCACCCCGACGTATTTAATATCCTTCTTCAGGTACTCGACGAGGGTCACCTGACAGACAACTACGGGCGCGTCATCGATTTCAAGAACACCGTGGTGATCATGACGTCCAACGTTGGTGCCCGGGATATCACAAAGGGCCGTGCGATGGGTTTCGCCGCACCTGACGGGCGCAACAGCTTCGAGAGGATCGCCGAGAAGGTGAAGGAGGAGATGACTCATGTATTCAATCCGGAGTTCCTGAACCGGTTGGATGACGTGATCGTGTTTCATCCTCTCTCGGAGGAGCACATCGGACAGATCGTCTCGATTCTGCTGGTGGAGGTTCAGCGCCGCCTGATAGATGAGGAGCTGACTCTCAAGCTCACTGAAGCCGGTGCACTCTTCCTCGTGAAGCACGGATACGACGAGAAGTTTGGCGCACGTCCTCTGAAGAGAGCCATCCAGCGATACATCGAGGATCCGTTGTCGGAAAAGATTCTGCTTGGCGAGTTTGCCAAGGGCGACGAGATCGAGGTGGACGTCGCGGGCGATGGCGAGAAGCTGGAGTTCAGAGTCCTGACCAACACGACACCGGCGCAGTAAGACCGGCCCAGGCCGGCTGCGGGGCCGCGGGAGCGTTGCAAAGCAACGGCTTTCGCGGCCCCGTTGTCTAACAGGTCACAGCCCGTCCGGTCGTTATTTCCCCCGTGTTATCAGGACCTACGGAAACCCTATTCGTGTATATTTCTGCGATGAAAAAGTATGTCGTCTCCCTGCTGGCTCTCCTGGCGGGAGGTGCCCCGGTTTTTGCCCAGGACTCTGCTCCCGGCGCGTGTACTACTCCTGACTCCATTGCGGTGTCGGGCAATTCCCGCATCACGTCGCAGAGTGTCATTACTTCGTCCGGCCTCACACCGCGCGCAACGCTAAACTATCGGGATATCCAGCGCTCGATAAAGGCGCTTTTCTCGACGGGAGATTTCGACGGAATCGAAGTGGTCTGCACCACCCCCCCGTCTGCTCCAAAGACAACGCTCACGCTGATCGTCCGCGAGCGGCCGGTTCTCACCTCGTACACGGTGACCGGTCCTGACCGCGTGTCTTCAAAGGACGTACGCGAGCGCCTTACACTGGTCGCGGGCAAGCCGCTTGATCCCGCCGCGTTGGCACTCGCCGTCGAGCGCGCAGACTCACTCTACGAGTCGAAAGGCTATTACCTGGCGCGCATTCATGTGGACACGCTGCGCGATAACGGCAACAAGGTGCGCATTGCCTTCAGGGTCGAGGAAGGTCGCCGGCTTGCAATCTCGGGCCTCCGGCTCAGCGGAAACCGGAGCGTTTCCGCCGAGGACATCGCCGGAGTCATGCAGTCGAAACCGGAAGGTTTTTTCTGGTTTCGAAAGGGAGAATTCGACGACTCCAAGTACGCCACAGATCTCTCTGAGCGCATTCCGCAGCTCTACTCCGGCCGCGGTTTCATCGACTTTCGAATAGTGAGCGATTCGCTCATCATCGATCGCGAACAGGGCAAGGCAGTGGTCGATCTCGCGGTAAGTGAGGGACCGCGCTACAAGATCGGCACCTTTGAGGTGCTCGGTAACAAGCGCTTCTCTACGCCCGAGGTCGCGCAGTACTACCCATTCGGCGATGAAGCCCAGACGCTCACGCAGAAGGCCAGCGGAATTGTGCTGAGAACTTATCGCAATCCGCCAAATACTTTCGATCAGGGCAAGTGGGAAGCTGCGGAGCAGAAACTTCGCGACGCGTACAATGACGAAGGATACATCTACGCCCGCATTCGGCCTGTTGTAGAACGCCAGCCCGGCTCGGGTGAGACACGCACTGTAAATCTCCGGTGGGAAATCGATGAGTCCACGCCGGCGATCGTGAACCGGATTGACATCGAGGGCAACGACTTTACCTACGAGTCGTGCATCCGCGAGCGCATAGTGCTGGCACCGGGGCAGGTGTTCAATCGCAACTACCTGCTGCGCAGCTACCAGAATATCTCCAATCTGAACTTTTTCGAATCGCCGATGCCGGCGCCTGAGACCAGGCCCGTCGGAGAGCAGGGAGACGTGGACATCATTTTTCACGTCAAGGAGAAGCGCACGGGTAACGTCAACTTCGGCGCTTCGACCGGCCAGGGTACAGGAATCGGTGGGTTCATCGGTCTCGATCAGCCCAACCTGCTCGGCCGCTGCAAGCGCGCTCAGCTGCAGTATCAGTTTGGCCGCTACATCAACGACTTCAACGCTACCTACACAGATCCGAACATCAGCCAGACGAGAATTTCGGGAAGTGTCACGGCGTACCACACCGCCTCGCGGTACACGATTGCCGATCTCGGACGCACCACCCGGACAGGTGCACAGCTTCAGGTGGGCTTCCCGGTGCCCAATTCCCTCTACAGCCGGCTTCTCGTTTCATACGGTGGAGAGCGCGTCTCGTACGGTGGAGAAGGCCTTCTCGCCTCGGTGGCTGACAGGTGCAACAACTGCTTCAGGTCCACGCTCGGCTTTACTGCGACGCATGACACCCGGGTCGGTTTGCCATTCGCGGCTGAAGGCGGTTCGCAAACGCTCAATGCGCAGTTCAACGGTGGTCCGCTCGGCGGGACTGCCTCTTTCCAGCGGTATACGACGGAACTGAAGTCCTACGCTCCCATTGGCGGAATTGGCGTTGCTTCGCTCGGCTCGTCCCCGATGACATTTGTGATCGGACTTACAGCTCGCGCGGGAATGCTCTTCGGCGACCCGGGCCCCTTCTTCTACAGTCAGGCGTTTGCGCTCGGTGGCACGCAGTACGGGGAACAGCTGCGCGGTTACGAGGAATTCTCGATCACGCCTGCAGGCTTCAACCTTCTGGCCGAGAATGGCAGCGGAGTTCAGCGCACCTCCTTTGGAAATGCATATTTTACAGGTACGGGCGAGCTTGGTCTGCGCGTGAACCAGTCTCTCTATCTGAATACGTTTTTTGAGGGCGGCAACGTGTGGGACCGCCCGCGTCAGTTCGATCCCACGAGGCTGTTCCGCTCGTATGGATTCGGGGCTGCGATTGTCAGCCCGCTAGGACCGATTGGCATCGATCTGGGGTATGGTCTCGATAAGCTCGATATCAATGGCCGGCCCGCGCCGGGCTGGAAGCTTCACTTCAAGCTGGGTCAATTCTTTTAACTTTGGAGTTTTAATGCGTGGATTTTTTCGTGCTGCTTCGCTATCGCTGATTGTCGGCGCGGCGTGGGCCACTTCTGCATCGGCTCAGGCAGCACCCAAATTTGGCTTCATCAATTCCGCGGCAATTCTCGCGGAGGCTCCAGGTCGCGCCGAGGCCGAAACAAGGTTCAAGGGTGAAGTGACGGCTTATCAGGCCCAGCTTCAGCGAATGAGTGATTCGCTCGAGACCATGGCGGCCGTATTTGACAAGGACGCTGCCAAGATGGACAGCTCCGCACGCGTCGCTCGCGCCAAGCTCATTCAGGCTCAGGAAGCGACGTATCAGCAGCGCGCCCGCGACCTCGACGAGAAAATGCAGACGCGTCAGGCTGAGCTCATCCGGCCGATCATGGAGAACCTCCAGAAGGTCATCGAGCAGGTTCGTGCTGAAGATGGATATGCCATGATCTTCGACGTGGCATCGCAGACCAGCGTGATCGTAGCCGCCGACAAAAACCTCGACATCACGCAGAAGGTTCTTGCGCGAGTCAAGGCTGCTCCGGCGCCGAAGCCGGCTGCAACCGGCGCAGTTGCGCCCCGGCCGGCTGGAGTAACCGCGCCGAAGCGTTGACTTCCAGCGCCTCCCGGTCTGACTCACACAGCGGTGAGCGTGCGTGCACGCTCACCGCTCGTGCCATTGCGGACATTGTATCGGGTGAGTTGAAAGGGGAGGAGAAGACAGAGGTAAGCGGCATTGCGCCGTTGGGTCGCGCTTCAGCGAATGAGATCACCTTCATGGGCGACCGTCGGTATGCAGATGCCTTTCGTGACTCCGCTGCGGGAGTGGTTCTGCTGACCTCAGAGTTTGCCAGCCATCCGGCAGCCGTGCCGTCGCGAATCGTAGTAGCCAATCCGCAGGAGGCGTTGCTGGCGCTGATTCCAAAGTTCTATCCCGCAGCTCCACAGATAGCGGGGGTGCACCCTACGGCGAGCATCGGGCGGGGGGCCAGCATCGGCAGAGGAGTGACGCTGGATGCGTACTCCGTAATTGGCGACGGTGCATCGATTGGTGATGGCGTATGGATTGGCTCTCACTGTGTTGTTGGGACGGACGCTGCTGTCGGAGAGTCGTCGCGTCTCTTTCCGCATGTCACGCTTTACCCTCGAACGAGACTCGGCGCGCGTGTCATTCTTCATTCGGGCGTGCGAGCTGGTGCCGATGGTTTCGGGTACGTGTTTGACGGGAGTTCTCACGCGAAGATTCCGCATATAGGGCGCTGCATCATCGAGGATGATGTGGAGATCGGAGCCAACACGACGATTGATCGTGGAAGCATAGATGATACGGTCATCGGCGCGGGAACCAGGATCGACAATCTCGTTCAGATTGGACACAACGTGAAAATCGGCAAGCTGTGCCTGATCATGGCTCAGGTGGGAATTGCGGGATCAACCCAGGTTGGCGACGGCTGCGTACTGGCGGGTCAGGCAGGGATAGGCGGTCACATCATGATCGGGACCGGGGCACGGATTGCAGGCCAGTCAGGAGTGTTCGGAAATGTGCCGGCCGGGGAATCGTGGTCGGGTTATCCTGCTCGTCCTCACCGCGAATCGCTGCGCGCCACGAGCGCGTTGTTCAAGCTCGCGGGAATAACGAAGGATATTCAACGTCTCGTCGAGGAAAGGGCGAGGAAGTGACACGATTCACGATTGAGAGCCCGCAGAGTCTGGAAGGAGTCGGCCTTCACCTCGGGCAGCCGTGCCGCCTCACGTTCACTCCTGCCCCTGTCGGCTCGGGAATCTTGCTGCGACGCGTCGACATTGCGGGCGCGGCGCCGATTCCAGCGACAGTCGATCAGGTGAGCGAGACCGAGCGACGTACACAGCTTGGGCGCGGCGAAAATACTGTTCACACGGTAGAGCACGTTCTGGCGGCCGTCACGGCAACTGGAATTGACGACATCCTGATTGAAATGGATGGGCCCGAGCCGCCGATTCTGGATGGCAGCGCTCTCCCGTTCTTTGAGTGTCTGATGCAGGGCGGGCTTGCGGGCAGGGATGGTGAGCCGGAGATTCTGACGCTGACCGAGCCGGTGCAGCTCATTGACGGTGAATCGGTTTACGAAGCATTCCCATCATCACATCTGGAGCTCGATGTGACGATCGAGTTTCCGCATCCTCTGATAGGGCGCCAGTCCACTCGTCTTTGCGTCAACCGCGAAACCTTCGGGTCGGAGCTTGCGGGGGCGCGAACTTTCGGGTTTGTCCATGAAGTCGAATGGCTCCGTGCCCGCGGGCTCATCAAGGGAGCTACGGTGGAGAATGCTCTCGTGCTGGACGATGAGGGCATTGTGAAAGGCGAGCTTCGCTGGAGCGACGAATTCGTTAGACACAAGGCGATGGACTGTGTTGGCGACCTTGCACTGGCGGGTGCGCGGGTGCGTGCCCGCATAGTTGCAGTCAAGCCAAGTCACAGGGGAACGGTGACTCTGGTGCGGGAACTGATGAAGGCCGGCAAAATCGGATTGGCAAGTGAACCGCCTCGCGGGGCGAAAACCAACGTGGCAGGGAGAAAAACCGTGTACGGAATCGAAGACATCATGCGGGTGCTGCCGCACAGGTATCCATTTCTGCTCGTGGATCGCATCATCGAGATCGAAGAAAACAAGCGAGTTGTCGGGATCAAGAATGTCACGATCAACGAGCCGTTTTTTCAGGGACACTTTCCCGGCCATCCGATCATGCCGGGCGTTCTCATCGTCGAGGCCATGGCCCAGGTGGGCGGCATGCTGCTCCTCGGGGGGCTCGAGGATCCGGACACGAAAGTGGTGTATTTCATGTCGCTCGACAACGTTCGCTTCAGGAAACCCGTAAAGCCAGGAGACCAGATTGTCTTCGAGGTGGAGATAGTGCAGATGCGCGGAAAGATTGCAAAGACCAAGGGAGTCGCCCGGGTGGACGGCGAAGTGGTAGCCGAGGCGGAGATGGCCGCGATGGTCAGGGATAAGTGAACAACACAGTGATTCATCCAAGCGCCATCGTCTCGTCCGATGCGATTATCGGAGAGGGGGTGGAGATTGGCCCATTTGCAATAGTTGGCCCGCGGTGCGAGATCGCGGATGGTTGTCAGATACACGCCCGTGCGACACTGGAACAGGACGTAAGGCTTGCGCGCGGCGCGAAGATCGGCATAGGAAGCGTTCTTGGTGGCTCTCCGCAGGATCTCAAGTATGCGGGCGAACACACGTCCGTGGAAATCGGTGAAGAAACAGTGGTGCGGGAATACGTCACCATTAATCGCGGAACCTCGCACTCGTTCAAAACCACGGTTGGCGCGCGAAGCCTGCTGATGTCATATGTGCATCTCGCGCACGACTGTCACATTGGCGACGGCGTGATAGTCGGTAACAGTGCGCAACTTGCTGGTCATGTGGTCATCGAGGACAGAGCAACTCTCTCAGGCCTGTCCGGCGTGCATCAGTTCGTGAGAATCGGCCGCAACGCTTTCATCGGGGGATGTTCGCGGGTTTCCAAGGACATCCCACCATTCCTCAAGGCCGTCGGGAATCCGGTCAGACTGTACGGGCTGAACAGTGTCGGGCTTCAGCGAAGCGGCTTTTCGGACGAAGTCGTCCGCGAGTTGAAGCGCGCCTACCGGCTTCTTTTCCGGTCAGACCTGAATCTTTCTCAGGCGATCCAGCGCGTCGAAGCAGATCTCGAACAGTTCCCGGAAGTGAAGGAGCTCATACGCTTTGTAGAGGATAGTGGCCGGGGTATCGTCATCTGACTTCCCCGGTACGAATAGGCGTCATCGGGGCCGGAAGTCTCGGATTCCATCACATCCGGATTCTTCGCGACATTGAGTCAGTGGAGCTGGCGGGCTTCGTTGAGTCAAGCGACGCGCGTGCCGCGGAAGTAGCGGCCGAGCTGGGTGTCAGGCGCTACGAAGATGAAGCAGCGCTTCTCGCCGATGTAGATGCGGTGACCGTCGTCGTTCCGACGCCCGCTCACTATGGAGTCGCGAAAGCAGCGCTCGAAGCGGGCAGGCATGTCTTTATCGAGAAGCCGATCACGACCACGCTGGAGCAGGCCGAAGAGCTGCTCGCCATCGCGAAAATGAGGGGCGCGCTCGTTCAGATTGGACACGTCGAACGATTCAACCAGGCGGTACGCGCAGCGCTGCCGTTCGTGTCGAAGCCGCGCTTCATAGAAAGTGAACGGCTTGCGTTGTTCAGCCTTCGCGGATCAGATGTGGCTGTAGTGCTCGACCTGATGATACACGACATCGATCTCGTGCTCACTCTCGTCGGTGATACCGCCGAGGATATTTCGGCGGTAGGTGTTCCGGTTCTGACGCCGATGCTCGATATAGCAAATGCGCGGGTGACGTTCTCCTCTGGCGCAGTTGCAAACATCACGTCGAGTCGTATCTCGCGCGAGCGGGTGCGAAAGATCAGAATTTTCCAGGAGAGCGGCTACATGTCGCTCGATCTCGGGGCAGGCACCGGGCAGTTTTTTCGCCTGAAACAGAAGATGGATCCAGCCCGTCTGCTCGCAGGCCCTGTCAACATCGCCGATTTCGTGGACGTCATTCAGCTGGCTGCACCGGAGGGAGAGCCGCTGCGGCTGGAGTTCGACAGTTTCGTTTCGGCAATCAGGGGGGAGGCGCCGGTTGTAGTGACTGGCGAGGACGGGAAGCTGGCGCTCGCGGTGGCCCTGCGGATTGTCGCCGAGATCGAGAGAACCCGCTCAAGTCTCACCGGGGAAACGGCCGCGAGTCGTGCCTGAGGTCATGTTTCTCGCCGGAGAGGCATCCGGCGACCTCCACGCCGCGGGCGTTGCAGAGGAGCTGAAGCGCCTTCGGCCGGATCTCGACCTCGTTGGATTTGGGGGTCCGTTAATGGAAGCTGCCGGGGTCTCGTTGTTCGACCGATATGACACAGGTGTGATGGGATTCGTCGAGGTGTTGCGGCACATTCCGAGGCACTGGGAGTTGCTGAGCCGGATTCGTACACGGCTCGAAACCGGGGATGTGCGGCTCCTCGTTGTGATTGACTACCCCGGTTTCAACATGAAGGCTGCGGCCGCCGCGACAGAGGCAGGCGTGCCGGTGCTCTATTACGTGACTCCGCAGGTATGGGCCTGGGGGAAGGGAAGGCTGCCGAAACTTGCGAGCACGGTTTCGAAGGCGGCGGTCATACTGCCGTTCGAGGAGAAGCTGCTGCGTGACAACGGAATAGATGCAACGTTTGTCGGGCATCCGTTGCTCGATCGTGCGCACAATCTGCCGGCAAAGGCGGATGCGAGGCAGACGCTTGGACTCAGCGAGTCGGCTCCGGTGCTGGCTCTATTTCCGGGAAGCCGGCAACAGGAAATTGACAGGCTCATCGATGATTTTGTGCGGACTGCGCACGAAGTTCAGAGGCGGCTGCCTGGTCTGGAAGTGATCGTGAGCGTCGCTCCGACTATCACGCTTGATCCGGATCGCTGTCCCTTTCGGCTGGTTCACTCTGCTTCCTTCACCGTGTTGCGTGCCGCCGATACGGCGCTGTGCAAGAGCGGGACGACGACGCTCGAGGCGGCGATTGCAGACTGCCCGCTGGCGGTGGCCTACCGCACAAACGAAATCTCGTTTTTTCTTGCCAGGATGCTGGTGCGAATTCCGGACATCGGACTTGTCAATGTGATTGCAGGGGAGCGGGTTGCGGCAGAGTTCATCCAGGACGCGCTCGTGCCCGCAGACGTGGCGGATGAGCTTGTTCGGCTTCTCGACATGTCAGGCGAGCATCGGCGTTCGGTACTAGACGGATTGAGGAAGGTGCGATCGATGCTGGGTGAGCCCGGCGCGGCGGGCCGCGTTGCAGCAATGGCGAGCGGGTTGGTGCAGTGAAGGATTCGCGCGGTGACCGCTCCCTTTCCTTTGCGGCGCGCCTCGGTACCGCTGGCGGGAGCAGCGTAATTCGTGCGCTTGCAGCAACGTGGAAGTATCGCGTGGTCGGCGGCGACCACCTCACGCGCCTGAGAAGCGAAGGGAGTCCGATACTGTTTGCGCTCTGGCACGGCCAGATGCTCCCACTGTTATGGCACCATAGAAATCAGGGCGTGGCGGTACTCGTCAGCGAGCACAAGGATGGCGAGATAATCGCGCGAATCCTGGAGCTTACAGGTTACGCACTGATTCGCGGCTCGACTTCGAGAGGGGCAGGACGGGCGCTCATTGGAATCGTGCGGACGCTGCGGAGTGGCGGTGATGTTGCCATCACCCCTGACGGTCCGCGTGGTCCCAATCACAGCTTTGCTCCGGGAGCGGTGATTGCAGCGAACCGCGCCAGCGCGCCAATCCTCCCGACAGTTGCGCATGTCGATCGCTACTGGAAACTGTCGACTTGGGACGGCTTCATGATACCGAAGCCCTTTGCGCGGATAACGGTTGCGTACGGCCCTCCGACGATGGTGAGCTCGGCGACACCGCGCGCGGCAGCGGATGAAGCGCCGCGACTGGAACGCATCATGGATGAGACCATCCGGCTGGCGTGCGCCTGATCGAGCGCATCTGGCGCGGCAACAGCCCGTCAGACCGAGTTGCGCGCGCCGCATTATCACCGCTGTCGCTGCTGTTTCGCACCGTGGTTGCCGCGAGAACAGTTTCCTATGACAGTGGCTTACTGAGGACATTCGCCTCTCCGATACCGGTCGTCAGCGTCGGGAACCTTACGGTGGGAGGGACGGGGAAAACTCCGTTGGCCGCGTGGCTTGTTTCGCGTCTCGTGGACGCAGGAATGTCGCCGGCTCTCGTCACTCGCGGCTATGGCGCGGACGAGCCGCTTGTGCACGCGCACCTGAATCCTTCTGTACCCGTCATCACGTCGCCCGACCGCGTTGCTGGTATCATTGCGGCGCGCGCTCGCGGCGCAAACGTTGCGGTTCTCGACGATGCATTCCAGCACAGGCGAGCGGCGCGCGATGTGGACATGTTGGTGGTGAGCGCGGATGACTGGACCGGACAACACCGGCTCCTTCCGGCCGGCCCGTATCGAGAGCCGGTGAGTGCGCTTGCGCGCGCTTCAGCGATAGCGATCACGAGCAAGGCAGCGCGTCCAGACAAAGTCGCCGAGATCGAAGCGGTTGTACGCGGCATCGCACCGGGCGTACCGATCGTGCGGGTCCACTTAGCGCTGCACGAGATTGTCGTGGCCGGATCGGAGAATACCAGACTGGCGGTAACCTCTCTTTCTGGAAAAAAGGTCGTTGCCATCGCCGGCGTTGGAAATCCCGGTGCATTCCTCCACCAACTGGAGCACGTGGGAGCCCACGTCTCGCTGCGGGCGTTCGCGGACCACCATCCCTACGATCGGGCGGATGCCAGTTCACTCGCCGCCGAAGGTGCGGACGCCGATTTTATCGTATCCACTCTCAAGGATGCGGTAAAACTTCAGCCCCTCTGGCCTGACGGGGGTAGGGCGTTATGGTATGTTTCCCTTGCAGTAAAAATGGAGGGCGACTGCTCCGCTCTTGACGCAATTCTGGAGCGGCTCGACAGGCCCACAGAGTGAAATAAACCAGCGTGATTACAAGGCATGAGCCGGCGCTCGTGCCCGACCCTTTTACCGTGGCGACAGATCTTAGCGTGCGAAGCGACACAATCGTAAAACCGGACAAGGAGACTTTCCTCGACGAGGAAAATCCTTTCGAAGCCATGATGCTTCGATTTGACAGGGCGGCAGAGCTCCTCGAATTGGAGCCCGGCCTTTACAAGGTTCTGCGGAATCCCGAAAAACAGGTCATCGTTTCGATTCCGGTATTGAAGGACAACGGAGAGACGGAGGTCTACACCGGCTATCGCGTTCTCTACAACACCTCTCGCGGACCGGCCAAGGGCGGCATTCGGTTCGATCTCCAGGTGACCCTCGAGGAGGTCAAGGCACTTGCAGCCTGGATGACGTGGAAGTGCGCGGTTGTGAACATCCCGTTCGGTGGATCGAAAGGCGGGGTTGTGTGCGATCCTCACTCGATGAGCACCGCAGAACTGGAGCGCCTCACGCGCCGCTATACCGCCGGAATCATCTCCGTTCTCGGTCCCGATTCCGACGTGCCGGCCCCCGACGTAAACACCAACGAGCGCGTGATGGCGTGGATCATGGACACGTATTCCATGCACGTCGGCCATACGACAACTGCCGTCGTCACCGGCAAGCCCGTCGTGATGGGCGGATCACTTGGCCGTCGCGAAGCTACCGGACGCGGCTGCATGATGGTCACCAAGGAAGCGCTTACACACCTCGGGATGCCGATCGCGGGCACTACAGTCGCAGTGCAGGGCTTTGGCAACGTCGGTTCGGTGGCAGCTCAGCTCCTTCAGCGCGAAGGCTGCAAGATCGTTGCAATCGGTGACAGGTCGACATCCATCTACGACCGCAACGGCATCGACGTGGACGATGCGATTGCCTACATCACTGCGAACAAGTCACTCGAGGGGTACGGCAAGGGAGAGGTGATAACGGGCGCGGAGCTGCTTACGCTCGATGTTGACGTCCTGCTTCCGGCAGCTCTCGAAAATGTCATCACCCGAAAAAATGCTCCACAGATTCAGGCACGCATTATCTGCGAGGGCGCGAATGGCCCGACCACAGCTATCGCGGATGGTATCCTGGATGAAAAGGGTGTCTTCGTGATCCCCGACATTCTCGCAAACGCGGGCGGTGTGACTGTTTCGTATTTCGAATGGGTGCAGGATCGCGCCGGATATTTCTGGACCGAGCAGGTGGTGAATGAGCGCCTTGGCGATATCATGGTCAACAGCTTCAATGCGGTGCTCGCTCTCTCCAAGCAGCACCAGGTCAACATGCGCACGGCAGCTTACATGCTCGCTATCAGCCGCGTTGCCACAGTTCATCGGCTGCGTGGCATTTACGCCTGATGCGGCTTGTGGTTGCAGTGGTCGGCAAGCCGCGAAACAGCGCATTGTCGGCAGCGATAAAAGAGTACGAGACCCGGGCGGCGCGTTACTGGCCGCTCGACGTTTATGAAGTCAGGGAAGAGAAGTCAGGAAGCCTCGGCCCAGCCCTCACACGGGACAGGGAGGGTGAACGACTGCAGGCGCGCGCGGGTTCGTCCCGAATCGTCGCATGCAATCCCGGTGGACGGCAATTCACTTCCGAGGAGTTCGCCATATGGCTCCAGACAGAGCGGGAGGCCGAGCGCGATACTGCAATCCTCATCGGAGGCGCTCACGGGCTTTCCGCGGCAATCCTCGAACAGTCATCGATGAAACTTTCTCTCGCGCCATGGACGCTGCCACACGAGCTGGCGCGCCTGGTGCTCTCCGAACAACTCTATCGTGCTGGATCGATAGTGCGCGGCGAGCCCTACCATAAATGAAATCAGAATGGTTTCAGCGTTGGTTTGGCGAGGAATACATTGCGCTATACCCGCATCGGGATGCCACCGAGGCGGAGCATGCGGTCATGCTCATCGAACAGAGCATTGGCAACGTCGAAGTGCGGCGGGTGCTGGATCTGGCCTGCGGAGCGGGACGGCACTCACGCCCGCTTGCGACGCGCTGGTGGACGGCAGGACTGGACCTTTCGGAGTTCCTGTTGCGACTGGCAAAGACGGAGGGCGTGGACGCTGCGTTCACTCTCGGCGACATGCGGATGTTGCCATATCGGGACGAGGCGTTTTCGCTGGTGGTGAATCTCTTCACGAGTTTCGGATATTTCGAGGATGACGAAAGTCATCGTCAGGTGGTGCGGGAAGTGTTCCGAGTGACTGCCTCAGGTGGGACATTCGCCCTGGATTTTCTCAATACTGCCGAGCTGCGCAGAACCCTTGTCGCGTATGACGAGAGGGAGATCGGCGGACAGATTGTCGAACAGCGTCGCGATATTTCCGACGACGACAGATTTGTAGTAAAGCGGATCTGCGTCCGTGGCACTGGCAAGGAGCATACTGAACGCGTTCGGCTTTTCGAGTCGGGCGACCTGACGGCGATGATGGTCGATGCTGGCTTCATGATTACTGCCGCCTATGGCAACTATGACGGGTCGCCGCTCGATGGACATTCGCCCCGCGTTATTCTTTTCGGAACAAGGCCATGAGCATCCGCGTCCAGACGAATGACTTCGGCGGCTCTTCACTGGCCAGAATTGCGGTTGAGCGAGGGACGTCTTCGTGGTTTGTGCAGCGTCCGTCAAACGCAGATGGGTGGAAGGGCCGTGCAGAACTCGTCAGATCATCGCTGATCTCTTCCGACTGGCTTGGGGCAATCGCACCCGCGTTCGACGCGACCGGGCCAGCAGCCGAGCGTCTGATGCGGGCGGGCGAGCGCGGAATTGCAGTGACGACGGGACAGCAGCCCGGACTCTTCGGGGGGCCTCTCTATACCTGGTGGAAGGCGCTTAGCGCGCTTTCACTTGCCGACCGCCTGGAAACCCTCACGGGTCTTCCGGTGGTGCCGGTATTCTGGGCCGCCACGGACGATGCAGATTTTGCCGAGGCGTCGCAGACGGTGGTGGCGTCAGAGAATGGGGCGGAGCTGATCGAGATGCGCCCGGGCTCACAGCCGGGAACACCGCTATCTGCCGTGCCTGTCGGCGACCTAGCCGAGCAACTCGCGATCCTTCAGGGGGCGGCGGGATCAGGCTCGAGTGCAGCGATAATGGACATCGTAAGAAGTGCCTACAGCCAGGGTGAAACCGTGGGAGGCGCTTACGTCCGAATGCTCCGGAACGTTCTTTCTCCGCTTGGAATCGCTGTACTCGACGCGTCGCACCCGGCTGTTAGAACTGCGGCCTTTCCGCTTCTTCGGCGCGCAATTCAAAACTCCGCAGAAATAGAATCTGCCCTCTCCGACAGATCACGCGAAATCGAGGCAGCGGGTCATCGCGTTCAAGTCCGGCAGGTAGCCGGGAAGTCTCTCGTGTTTTCTGAAACCGCGGGTGTGCGTGACCGCGTCCGGATTCGCGATGCTGATGATCTGCTTCGTACCGCGGGGAAGGACTCGCTCGGTCCCAACGTACTGCTTCGCCCCGTTGTGGAGCGAGCGCTGATCCCAACGGTCGCCTACGTTGGAGGACCCGCCGAGGTTGCCTATTTTGCCCAGACGACCGCAGTTGCAGAGGCGCTGGGAGAGGTCGCGCCGCTGGTTGTACCGAGGTGGTCCGGCACCGTCATAGAGCCGCGTGTCGAGAGGATTCTCATCCGCAGGGGGCTCAGCGTCGAAGATTTTCGCGATCCGCACGCGATTGAGACGCGCATTGCGCGCGCGTCTATTCCTGAGTCCCTTCAGTCGGCACTCATACAACTGGAGCATGCGGTCGATGAAGCGGCGACTCGGCTTACCATCGCCGACGACGAAGAAGAGCTTGTTCCACCAAGCGTCGTCGCCGGCTTGCGGCGGAACGTAATGCATCGCGTGGAGCGCCTCGAGCGAAGATATGCCGCGAGCATCAAGCGGCGCGGAAACGAAGCGCTCCACGATGTGGAAGTTGCACGCGCATCCCTGTTCCCACTGGGAAAGGCACAGGAGCGGACTTTGAACGCGGTTCCGCTGCTGGCGCGGTACGGAGCGGCCCTCATTACCGCGGTGACTGTCGAGACAGAACGACACGCGGCAACGCTGGTACAGTGACGGAAGACCGCTCTAAAAGCGCGGCATTTCTCGTCGGCGCGGGAATACTTCTGAGCCGGATTGCCGGCCTCGTTCGCCAGAAGATCTTCGCATACTACTTCAGTACATCACTGGCGGCCGACGCATTCAATGCCGCTTTCCGCATTCCCAATCTTCTCCAGAATCTGCTCGGTGAAGGCGTGCTTTCGGCGTCCTTCATTCCCGAGTACGCAAGGTTCATTGCTCAGAAGCGGTACGAGGAAGCAGACCGGCTGGCTGGTGCGGTACTCGCTGCACTGGCGCTGATCGCATCGCTGGTTGTGCTGGCGGGAGTTCTTGCTGCTCCCCTTCTGGTCGGCCTGATCGCCCCGGGCTTCACGGGCGAGAGGCGAGACCTGACAGTGCAGCTCACGCGAATTCTGTTTCCAGGAGCGGGGCTGTTTGTGTTTTCGGCATGGTGCCTTGGAATACTCAACAGCCACCGCCGATTTTTCCTGAGTTATACCGCTCCGGTAATGTGGAATGTCGCGACTATCGTAGCGCTCATCGCATTCGGAAGCAGCTCCTCGCAGGCACGGCTGGCAATCATTTTTTCATGGGCATCGGTGCTCGGAAGCGCACTTCAGTTCGGTGTGCAGCTGCCGCACGTGTTGCGGCTGACCCGCGGGTTTCACCTCAACCTCGACTTGAAATCCGAAAGCGCACGAAACGTCTTCCGGAATTTCATTCCCGCCTTCGTCAGTCGCGGTGTCGTTCAGATCAGCGCCTTTATCGATGCGTTCATCGCGAGCTGGCTGCCCACTGGTGCAATTGCGACACTCGCATATTCACAGGTGCTGTATACGCTTCCCGTGAGCCTTTTTGGCATGGCGGTCTCCGCAGCTGAGCTGCCGGTGATGTCGAGCGCGGTTGGAACGCCGGAGGAGATCGCCTCGTATCTTCGCGGCCGCCTCGACGGAGGCCTCGAGAGAATTGCTTTTTTCATCGTCCCTTCGGCGATAGCGTTTCTGGCCCTCGGCGACGTATTGTCGGGCGTGCTTTTCGAATCGGGCCGGTTTACCAGAAACGACAGCGTCTGGGTGTGGCAGGTGCTCGCCGGTTCCACGGTAGGACTGCTCGCTTCGACATGGGGAAGGCTTTACTCCTCCACCTTCTATGCGCTGCGTGACACCAGGACCCCGCTTTACTTCGCAGTCGTCAGGGTCGTCCTGACAAGCGTTCTGGGATACTTCGCGGCGCTGCACCTTCCTCGAATGCTGGGTCTCGACCCGCGCATGGGCGTTGCAGGCCTGACCGCAACTGCGGGAATGGCCGGCTGGGTGGAGTTTTACCTGCTGAGGCGAGCCATGACCCTGCGAATCGGACCGACGTCTCTTCCCAGGTCACTTACGCTCAAGCTGTGGATTGCCGCGATTCTCGCTGCCGGTGCCGCCTGGGGGGTTAAGCTTGTGCTTAGTGGCGCTCATACCTTCTGGCTGTCGATTGTGATCCTCACTGTATATGGAGTCGCTTATCTCGTTGTGACCACTTTCATGGGAATTGGCGAGGCAACCGCAATGACGTCGCGACTTACGAGGAGATTCCGCTCCTAGCGGCCGGAAGTTTCTTCGCTCCGGTGCTCGAGCACCACCAACTGAAAAACATGGCTGTACCGGGTATTATTAGAGATGAAGAGCGCTCCTGACGCAGTCGCCGCGCGATTGCCCCATTTGGCCGATGCGCCCGGCGTCTACCTGTTCAAGGGAGGCGACGGTGCGATTCTCTACGTCGGCAAGGCCAAACGTCTCAGGTCGCGCGTGCGGAGCTATTTCGCGCAGGACCACTATGCCAGTCCAAAGACACGTCATCTCGTCAACCAGATTGCCGACCTGGAGACAATTGTCGTTCCCTCGGAAGCGCACGCGCTCATTCTCGAAGCGAATCTGATCAAGGAGTATCATCCGCGCTTCAACATCGCGCTTCGTGACGACAAGTCGTATCCGTACATCAAGGTCACCGTTCACGAGCCGTTCCCGAGAGTGTACGTAACCCGGCTGCTTCGAAACGACGGCGCCAGGTATTTCGGACCCTACACCGATGTTGGAGCCATGCGCCGCGCTCTCAACGTCGTGAAGCGAATATTCACGGTCCGGTCGTGTAACTACGACATGCCACGCGAGATGCCGGAACGGCCCTGCCTGGATTACTTCATCAAGCGCTGCAAGGCGCCCTGCATCCTGGCGCAAAGCCGCGAGGATTATCGCGCGATGATAGACGAGGTGATCCTCTTTCTCGAGGGGAAACCGGCGGAAGTCGCAAGGCGGGTGCGGGAGAGAATGGATGATGCGGCGATCGCGCTCGACTTCGGGCGGGCTGCCGAACTCCGCGACGCCCTCCAGCATATCGAGAAAATGGAGGAGCCGACAACTGTCCTTCAGGTCGAAGGCGGTGACCGGGATGTCATCGGCTACGCCCGTGACGGCGACGATGCATGTGTGGCGCTGCTGCGAATTCGGGATGGCCGGCTGCTCGCCAGAGAGCACAGATTCGTCGAGAACGTGGAAGGAGAGGAGGATCCGGCAATCCTCTCGGTTTTTCTCGCGGCCACCTACGTACCGATGTCCGAACGAGCGCGTGAGCTGCTTGTCCCATTTGACTTCGAGGACAGGGAACTGCTGGAGGAATCGCTGAACGGCACTCGCGTTCACGCACCACAGCGCGGACCGCGCCGCCAGCTGGTGGAACTTGCACAGCAAAATGCCCGCAACCTGATGGAAGAACTGCGACTCGCGTCGTCAGATGGCGGCTCGCGCGCCAGCGATCCGGTGTACGAGCTTGGGAGGGAGCTGGGACTCAAAAAACTTCCCCGGACTATGGCGTGCTTCGACATTTCGACCACACAGGGCACAGACACCGTCGGATCCTGTGTGTGGTTTGAAAACGCGAGGCCCAAGCGGGCCGAATACCGGAAGTTCAAGGTCAAAACGGTCGAGGGCACTGACGACTTTGCATCGATGAAGGAGGTGGTCGGACGATATTTCCAGCGGCGACTGGAAGACAAGAGGCCGCTCCCCGATCTTGTTGTCATAGACGGCGGCAAAGGACAGCTCTCGGCGGCACATGCGGCACTGGATGAACTCGGACTTGGCGACCGCCCGCTCATCAGCCTCGCAAAGAGAGACGAGGAAGTTTTCGTTCGGGGCAGGGCAGAGCCGGTCAGGATGTCGCGGAGGTCTCCGGCCCTTCGGGCCCTTCAGCAGCTGCGTGACGAAGCGCACCGCTTTGCGATCACCTACAATCGCAAGAGGAGAAGCATGCGCACGGTTACTTCTGAATTGCTGCAAGTACGGGGCATAGGACCCGTTAAGCGTCGGCTGCTGATCCAGACATTCGGCAGCGTGCAGGGCGTGCGCGAGGCGGGCCACGAAGCCATTGCGGCATTGCCTGGATTCAATCCGGAGACTGCCAGGAAACTGCTTGAAGGACTGTCGCCGAACGCCTCAGTCTAGGTCCGTAAGCTCCCATGTTTACTTGCTTTCCGCGCCAATACCTCTAAATTACTTTAGCTATGGTAAAAGTTGCGCGAGTCGAGCCGGGGAGTATCGCCGAAGAGGTTGGGATCGCTCCGGGGACTGAACTTCTGTCGGTCAACGGGCGCACAATCCAGGATTTTCTCGACTGGGAGTTTCTGTCAGCCGAAGACGAGGTTGTCGTCGAGGCGAGGCAGCCCGATGGCGAGCCCGTCATCTACGAAGTGGCCCGACCCGATGGTGAGTCATTCGGGATAGCTCTCGAACCGCCCAATATCCGCCGCTGCGCGAATCGCTGCGAATTCTGCTTTATCGAGGGGCTTCCGCAGGGCCTTCGCAAAAACCTGTACATACGCGACGACGACTATCGCCTCTCGTTCACGTATGGGAACTTCGCAACTCTGTCGAATGTCAAGGAACGCGACATCGCACGGATTCTCGAATATCGCCTGTCGCCCCTATACGTCTCAGTGCATGCTACCAACTGGGAAGCTCGCAAAGTCCTGCTCAACAATCCGCGCGTTCCAAACATAGTCCAGCAGCTCACGAGACTCGCCGAGGGCGGCATACAGTTCCATTGTCAGATGGTGGTGGTGCCGGGTCTCAATGATGGGGCCGTGCTGGAGGAATCCCTTCAGGATCTATGGAACCTCGGTGATGCCGTCATCTCCGCGGCCGTTGTCCCTGTTGGCCTGACTCAGTTCTCGCATCTGTATACGGGTGAGGCAATGGGGCGCGACATGGCCGCAAAGCTCCTGTCGCACGTTGAGCGGTGGAGCGAGCGCGGACGCCGGGAGCGGAACGACACATGGGTGTTCGGCTCCGATGAGCTATACCTCCTGGCTGGCGCTGAGCTTCCCGATGCCGCGCACTACGGCGACTTCGCGCAGATCGAGAACGGTATCGGCTCTATCACCGCGCTTCGCTCCCGAATCGCCGACGGACTGTCCGATTTGCCGCGGCTTGACGGACTGAAAATCGGCGTGGTCACGGGCAATGCAATGCTCGAGCTCATGCCGGAGTTGCTCGAACAAATTCGCGGTGTCACCGGCGCCGAGTTTGAATTGATTCCCATGGAGAACTCGTTGTTCGGCCCCACTATTACAACCGCAGGTCTGCTTGTTGGCGCCGACATCCGTCGCGCCCTGGAGCACAGGACAGACCTCGACTTCGCGCTCATTCCGGCGGAGACCATCAATGAAGACCGTATTTTCCTCGACGACATCGCGTTTGACGAGCTGCGCGCTTCTCTCCCAATTCCCGTGCACCCTTCATACGATTTTATAGATATTCTCGCTGGCGATTCAGTGGCGGCGGCAGCATGAACATTCCCGTCGTTGCTATCATCGGCCGCCCGAACGTAGGCAAATCCGCACTATTCAATCGCATCGTCGGTGACCACTCGGCCATCGTGAGCGATGAGGCGGGCACTACCCGCGACCGCCACTTCGCCCGTGCCGACTGGAATGGGCGCAACTTCTGGGTGGTGGACACCGGTGGTCTGGCTGATGATCCCCACCTGCCGATGGATCTGGAGATAAGGCGCCAGGTAATCGAGGCAATCGGCGAAGCCGATCTGCTTCTCCTGGTAGTGGATGCTATCGCTGGCCTGCATCCGAGCGACTCCAAGGTTCTGGAGCTGCTCAGGGAATCACAAAAACCCTGGGTGCTCGTGGCCAACAAGGTTGACGATCCCGCGTCTACTGACTTCTACGAGTTCTACGATCTCGGTGCCGGCGACGTCGTGCCCGTCTCAGCTCAGAACGGCAAGAATTCAGGCGACATGCTGGACGTGATTGTCGAGAAAATTCCAGAAGTTGCAGAGGAGATTGGGGATTCGCTACGTGTTGCGGTGATTGGCAAGCCGAACGTTGGCAAGTCATCGATCATCAACCGGCTGCTCGGCGAGTCGCGTCTCGTGGTCAACGACGAAGCCGGCACGACGCGCGATGCCATTGATACACCCATGATGTATCACGACCGGGAGATTGTCTTCATCGATACAGCCGGGCTTCGCCGGCAGGCGCGAATCGACGATGGAATCGAGTTCTATTCATCGTTGCGATCGAGGCGGGCAATCGACCGCGCGGATATCTGCGTTCTTGTGATTGATGCAGTCGACGGTATGCACAATCAGGATCTGAAGATCGCTGCTCTGGCCTGGGAAACGGGCCGCGGTCTGATCATGGTCGTCAACAAGTGGGATCTTGCAGAGAAGGACACGAATGCCGTTCACAAGTTCACCAAGGAAGCGAGTGAGAAGGCGCCATTTCTGCGCTTTGTCCCTTTCATCTTCACGTCGGCGCTCAGTGGCCAGAGGGTGACGCGAATTCTGGAGACCATCCTCGAGGTCGACGGCGAGCGAAACAAGCGCATCTCGACGTCGCAGGTGAACACCAAGCTCGAGGAGCTCGTTGCCCGGCGCCAGCCGCCGCAGGCTGCGGGGCGGGAAGTAAAACTCAATTACGCCACGCAGGTTGAGACGACACCTCCAATGATTGCGGTTTTCGGCAACAGTCCAGATCTCGTTCAGGAGCACTATATCCGCTACCTCCACAACGGATTCCGTGAAGCATGGGGATTTACAGGCAGTCCGCTCCGGGTAGTGATGCGGCGGAAGTCGGCGTAAGGTGCATCCCCTCCTGGGGCTTTTGATCGCGTACGTCACTGGTTCCATACCCTTTGCCTATCTGGCTGGCAAAGCGCGTGGAGTCGATCTCCGTGAGCACGGGTCAGGCAACCTGGGAGCGACCAACGCAATGCGGGTGTTGGGGCCGCGGATAGGCGGTGCTGTCTATGTTGCCGATACACTGAAGGGAATGCTTCCAGTGGTGATCCTTCCCCCGCTCCTCACTGCTAATCGCCCTGACCTGTGGGCGATAGCATTTGGAGTTGCAGCGATCGTCGGTCACGTACGTCCCGTTTTCCTGCTTGGTGAAGGGGGAGGGAAGGGCGTCGCGACGGCTGGAGGGGTGTTCTTCGGACTGGCCTTCATTCCGGCATTCATTGCATTTCTCTCGTTCGTCATTGCAGTCGCAATCACGCGACGCGTCAGCATCGGATCGCTCGCTTCAGCGGTGGTGCTGCCTGTGGGGGTCTTCGTGATGAATGGCCCGACTGCACCCCTCACGATCATCTGCGTTGCAGTCGCGATACTCGTGATCTGGCTGCACCGCGGCAACATTGCGCGAATCCGCGCCGGCACCGAGCCGCGCATTGGTGAGAAGAAGGCAGCGGGGACCTCGGCATGACCCGGTGCGCCGTGATCGGAGCTGGAGCCTGGGGTACCGCGCTGGCAGACCTCCTCGCCAGAAACGGGCACGAAGTAAAAGTGTGGGCGTACGAATGGGACGTCGTTGAAAGCATCAATCGACTTCATCAGAATCGCAGGTTTCTCGCTGGAAGCCAGCTCTACGATACGCTTACTGCGTACAACCGGGTCGAAGAGGCGCTGGACGGAGCAGAGATCGTGACTTTCGCCACGCCCTCTCACGTTCTCAGGCCCATGGCGAGAGCGACGAAGGCGCACATAGCGCCCGGTATTCCGGTGGTAGTTGCAACGAAGGGAATCGAGGAAGGCACGCTTGCCCTGATGACGGACGTAGCAGAAGCGGAACTTCCTGATGTCAGAGTTGTTGCGTTGTCGGGGCCGAGTTTTGCCGCAGAAGTGGTGGCGCAGCAGCCGACTGCCGTTGTGATTGCGTCGCGTGATGAGGCTGCCGCGCTGACCGCACAACAGACTTTCAGCTCGATTCACTTTCGGACATACACTCACACAGACGTCGTAGGAGTCGAGTTGGGCGGAGCTTTGAAGAACGTGATGGCTGTGGCCACGGGAATCGCAGAAGGACTAGGGTTGGGGTTCAATGCGCGTGCGGCCTTAATTACTCGCGGCCTCGCCGAAATGAACCGGCTCGGCATCAGGCTCGGCGGGGAAGCCGCGACGCTTTCCGGATTGGCTGGCCTCGGTGACCTCGTGCTGACCTGTACGGGCTCGTTGAGCCGGAATCGCGCAGTTGGCCTGGATGTGGGGCGTGGAATCCCGCTCGAAGACGTGCTGGCGGGAAGGGAGACTGTGGCGGAAGGAGTCGTTACAACGAGAAGTGCGCATGCGCTTGCGGCGCGGGAGGGAATCGAGATGCCAATTGTTGATGCAGTGCACAGGGTTCTTTTTGATGGCCAGTCCGCGCGCGATGCGATTGCGGAATTGATGGCCAGAGAACTGAGGCCGGAGGCAGACTGATGGCAGAGCCGGTAAAGGAATTTTTTTCGATGGGTGATGTGTGCGGCCTGACCGACCTCAAGCCGCATGTTCTCCGCTACTGGGAGAGCCAGTTTCGCTTTCTTCATCCGGCGAAGAACCGATCGGGCAACCGCGTCTATCAGCGTCGCGAGATCGAGCTGATCATGCTCGTTCGCCAGCTCCTGTATACGGAGAAGTACACAATAGATGGAGCGCGGCAGAAGATCGACGAATACAAGAAGAACGGAGAGCTGCGTGGCATTTCGCGCACGGCGCTCGATATGCAGACCATCGAATCGCTCGAGCTGGATCTGCAGGCAATTTCGCAGTTCCTTGACGGGGAAGCCCCGGACGAATGACGCAATCAGTAGTTGTGGTAATGCCGGCGCTGAACGCTGCGGCGACCGCGCAGCCGGTAGTTCGCGGATTGAGAAAAGCGCTGCCGGATGCGTTTATCATCGGGATCGATGACGGCTCGACCGACGGCACTGGTTCACTGCTGAGGTCGCTGTGCGACAGGACGATCGAGTTCCCGTCCAATCGCGGCAAGGGCGCGGCTTTGCGGGCTGGATTTGCTGCCGCGCTCGAGCGTGATTGCGACGTCATACTGACCATCGATTCCGACGGCCAGCATGATCCTGCTTTCGCGCCTTCGATCATTGCCGCGCTCTTGAATTTCCATATTGCCATCGGAACGCGAGATCTCACTGGCGAGCAGATGCCAAAACACCGGCGGGTTGCAAATTTTCTGTCGAGTGTCGCGACCAGGCTTTTGTCGGGCGGAGCCGTGAGTGACAGCCAATCCGGGTTCCGCGGCGTTCGGCGCGAAGTACTGGAAGAGGTGCAGCCCTACGGCGACCGTTATGAGTTCGAGACAGACTTCATCATCCGTGCGGCCTACGCCGGCTTCACGATCACCAACGTTCCGGTATCGACGATATATGGGCCACGCAGTTACTTCCGCAATTTCAGCGACGCGTTCAGGGTCATCAGGATCCTCTGGACTCACAGAATGAAAGTATTCAGCAGGCACGTGCCCAGGGCCATCGCGGCGGGGGATAGGCGCTGATGCGACTTCTTTGCACCAATGACGACGGGATTCTCGCGCACGGATTGAAGTGTCTCGTGGAGGCAGTCGAGCCCCTTGGCGAAGTGACGGTCGTTGCCCCCGACAGGGAACAAAGTGCGACGAGTCATTCGCTGACGCTCCACCATCCCGTGAGGCCCGTTCAGCGCGGCGAACGGCGCTGGCAGGTGGACGGCACGCCTACAGACTGCGTGATGCTCGCGGTAGAAGCGCTGATGCCCGAGCGGCCTGATTTTGTGGTGAGCGGCATCAATCACGGCCAGAACATGGGCGAGGATGTACTCTACTCGGGAACCGTTGCGGCGGCGATGGAAGGACTCTCTATTGGAATTCCGTCTATCGCAATTTCGTTTGCCGGCGGCGACCTGCGCGCAGACGTCAGCATGCTCGATGACCAGATCGAGCCGCTGACCGCATTGCTGAGGCACCTGACTTCGCTCCCCGCATTTCCGCCCCATACCTTGCTGAACGTGAATCTTCCACCCAGAGCCGGCAAAGAGATTCGCGGGGTTCGCCTTACGCAGCTTGGCAGGCGCGTGTATTCGGATTCAATCAAGCGGATGCAGGACCCATGGGGCCGGCCAATCTACTGGATTGGCGGCGGATCGATTGAATGGTCGGGGCCGGAAAATTCTGACTTCCGCGCCATCGAGGAAGGCTACATCTCGGTGACGCCGCTGCATCTCGACGTGACTCATCACGCGATGCTCGATGCTCCGGAGAGCTGGTGGCAGGACCAGTAGATTTCCAGGAGTACAGGGGTGCGCGGCGGCGCCTCGTGGAAACGCTGCAGGAACAGGGAATCAAGGACCTTTCTGTCCTGCACGCCATCGACGACACACCGCGGCATTTGTTCGTGCCGACCGGTGTTCGCCATCGGGCCTACGAGGATTCGTCGCTACCGATTGGCAATGGCCAGACAATCTCGCAGCCGTCCATCCACGCCAGGTACCTGGAACTGCTTTGCCTTAAAGGCAACGAGAAGGTGCTCGAAGTAGGCACCGGTTCGGGTTATCAGACAGCGCTCCTCTCACGGCTCGTGGCGCAGGTTTTCACGATCGAGCGGATTGCTCCGTTGCTGGATAAGGCGCGGGAAGTCTTACAACAGATGAAAGCGAGCAACATTTCCTTCATGCTTGGCGACGGAACACTCGGCTGGCCTCAGTATGCGCCGTTCGATGCGATCCTCGTGGGCGCAGCAGCGCCGCTTGTGCCCGAAGCCTACCAGCAGCAACTGGTAGAGGGGGGGCGCCTGTTGATTCCGCTCGGTGACCGGGAAGAACAGAAACTGCACCTGCTGACGCTCAAGGGCGGCGTGCTCGAGAGCGAGTATATCGGTCCAGTGAGGTTCGTACCACTGCTCGGCAAGCAGAGCTGGGAGTCCTGAACATGCAACGGACTTCCGTATATCCTCCGTTTTCCAACCCTGGTCCCAGCGGCATTCCACGCGGCGCGGACGCGGAATTGCCATCTATCGATGCGTATCTGGACGAACTGCCTCCAATAGAGGAGTTCGCTTTCGATGCCGGGGAACGCGGCCCGGAACGGGAATCCATTGATGAGGCAGATTGGGCAGGCGAGCAGCCGGCCGTTCCGGAAGTGGAGAGCGATTCCGACGGGTGGGCACTGGATCCGTGGCAATCATTTGACTGGGGTTCGGTCCAGGATTTGGGGCCGGGCGCCACGAAAGTCACCGTCGCATCTCCGGCATCATCGATGTCCGAGGCGGAAACCGCAACTGCGGATGAAGTTGCGGCGGCGCTTGATGCGGTGGCGCAGCGAATCAGGTCTGGCCAGTTATCAATTGGCAATCTGCAGGGCACCAATCCGGAGGCAGCCATCGCGGCCGCGCTCGCGGTATTTCTGAGAACGCGTGGCTGAGACGGCGGCCGCCATGCGGCTGTTGATATCGGGCAAGGTGCAGGGAGTGGGTTTCAGGTGGTTTACGAGGGTGTCCGCCCGCCGTCTCGGACTTTCCGGTTGGGTGATGAACCACGACGACGGCACCGTCGAGGTCTCGGCGAGCGGGCCAGTGGAATTCCTCGAGCAGCTGAGAATTCTATTGGGGCACGGCCCGGATGGGGCTCATGTGACCGGGGTTCTCGAGCTGCAACCGGAGGTTGGAAGGCTGGAATATCCGTTCGCCATGCGGCGGCAAAGGTAGTATAAGGACGGCTGCTCCGTTAATTTGGCTGTACCCTTTGCCCCCGTAGCTCAGGTGGATAGAGCAGCGGTTTCCTAAACCGTTGGCCGGCGGTTCGAGTCCGTCCGGGGGCACCTAGAATTCAACTCAATAGGTCATGACATCACCTTTTTCGACAACCGAACGCTCCGAATCCCTGATGGACATGTTCCAGCTCTACAGCCGACAGGTTGTGTGGGCGGGGGTTGCAGTCGTCGCGGTGGGGGCAGGTGGGTGGTTCTATATCCGCTCCCAGGATCTCAAGTCCGAGCGCGCCGAAAAGGCATACTATGCCGCCCAGCGATCCTTTTCTTCGGGCAATCTTCCGCTGGCCGAATCGGATCTTCGGAAGATGATCGAGCGCTATGATGGCACGCGATCAGCGATGCAGGCCCGCATCCAGCTGGCTCAGATCCTGTATGACCAGAACAAGTTCGAAGCTGGCGTGACCGAGCTCCGGAAAGCCGAGGACAAGATCGGCAAGTCTGAGGAGTTTGGGGCGTCGTTTCACCTGGTTTTGGCCGCTGGACTCGAGCAGCTCGGAAAGTTTGGCGACGCGGCATCGGAGTATGAGAAGGCTGCTACGGCCACGAAGTACGATGCAGACCGTCAGCGCTTCCTTTCCATGGCCGCGGCTTCCTATCTGGAGGGCGGGAACAAGGACAAGGCCAAGCAGCTTTGGACCGAACTCGGCGCCGATTCCAAGGGTGCTGTGGCCGGCGAGGCCCGCGTTAGACTGGGCGAGTTGATGGCGGCCACGGCTCCCAAGTCCTAAAGCGACAGCATTGCGACGGTGGCAGGGTTTGCCATCGTCTTTTGGCTGCAATGAACAACGTATAATATATGTTATGTAAACTACCGCTGGTGGATAACTGTGGAGAACTGCAGCAGACCAATCGGTAGTTAGTCTTTAAGTTGTTGTGCCCCGGCGTGTTAGCGCTTCCTGGCTCGAAAGTCACACAGGGAGTTCTGCTTTTGTAGGTTTTTGGCTTGGCGAGCTCGCCTGAGTACAGCCGCTGATGTCGCCTCTCGCGACAGCTAAAGCGCTAAATCCCTCAAAACGCCCTGGAATACCAGCTCTGCAGGCCCTCTCAGGGATGGGCTCCACGAACCACTGGACGTTTGGCCCGGCCTGACCTCGAGGCGCGTCCCCGAGCGGGTTATCAGTCCCACCGGGCTCTCAGCCTGACCCCACGCGGTCAATAGAATTGCCGATGCAACGGCCCCCGTTCCGCACGCCAGGGTTTCCCCTTCGACTCCGCGCTCGTAGGTCCGAATGAGCCAGTCCTCGCCCTCACGGGTCAGGAAGTTCACGTTCGCACCATCGCGCAGCGACCGATCTCGGCGAATCGCCGAGCCGCGTCCCAGTACGTCAGATGTTTGCACGTCCTCGTCGAGGATCACAACGTGTGGAACGCCCGCCCGCGCAAAGCCCATCAGGCTCTCGCGCGGCTGCCGCGCAATCGTCGGCAATTCGGTCATTACCTCCACCACCGGAGCCAGATCGATTTCAGGTAACCCGCCAGCCATTCTGGCGTGTACAACCCCTGCATCGGTGTCGATGGCCACTTCTCCATCCGAAACCATCTCCAGTTCGCGCGCGAGTTTGAGCGCGCAGAGCGTTGCGTTGCCACAGAGCTCGCCAACCGATCCATCGCTGTTATAGTAGCGAATACCGATGGCATGAGGCCCCTTCCCATTCAGAAAAACAACGCCGTCGGCTCCTACCCCAGTGCCCCGTGCACTGAGCGCTTGGATTGCCGAAGGCGTCTCGAGCACGCCGGCGGGACCGTCGTGAAGGTCGAAGAAGACGAAATCGTTGCCCGAACCGCTCATCTTGTAAAACGTCCGCTGGCTCGATTTCACAGCCTGCCCCAAACTGCCCACCACCGGAGCCGCCACACCATCCAGACGGCCTCCCGCACGATCCGCTTGGACATCTTGCTGTCGCCTTCAGTGCGATCGACGAACACAATCGGTATCTCAACGATTCGAAAGCCCCGCTTCCACGCGCGGAATGTCACCTCGATCTGAAACGCGTAGCCGTTGGACTTCACATCGGAGAGGTTGAGCGCTTCCAGTACTCGACGCCGGAAGCACTTGAATCCGCCCGTCGCATCGAAGACTGGCAGACCCGTTATTCCTCGGGCGTAGATATTGGCTGAGTAGCTGAGGAAGAGCCGGCCCATCGGCCAGTTCACCACGTTCACCTGACCGTTCTGATATCGCGATCCGATGACCAGATCTGCATCCTCAATCGCACTCAGGAACCTTGGAATGCTGTCGGGAGCATGGGAAAAGTCTGCGTCCATCTCGAAGATGAACTGATAGTTTCGCTCGAGCGCCCACTTGAACCCGGCCAGATAAGCGGTACCAAGGCCAAGCTTACCTGCCCGGTGAATGGCATGTACGCGAGGATCGGCTGCTGCCATCTCATCCGCTATCTGCCCCGTCCCGTCAGGGGAACCGTCGTCCACGACCAGCACATCTATCGCAGGGTTCTGCGACAGAACGGCCGGAATTATCCGGCTGATGTTCTCGCGCTCATTGTACGTCGGGATGATGACGAGTATTGGATCAGGCAACGACTCTCTTCTCCCGGAATAGTCCCACTGCGAGGAATAAAAGGCTCAGCACGAGCGCTATTATTGTAACCAGTTTTCCCGACTCATAGGCCGGATCCCTGAACACGAGTTCCACATTCCGCCCGCCTTCAGGCAATTCAACACCGATCAGCGTGTAGTCAACGCGGTCGGTAACAGCCGGGCGACCATCGACGGTCGCATTCCAGCCAGGATAATAATTTTCAGAAATCACGAGTGCCGCTCCGCGAGGAGCCGGCTCCGACAGGGCAAGCGAAATCCTGCCCGGCGCGTAACTCGTGACCGCGGCCGTAACGGTCGAGGCAGGCGGAAGCTGCTCCAGATTGGCGACCGCGCTCACCGCGGACGTCGGCGCAAAGAGAGCCGCGCGGTTCACCTCGAACGCAGGATTGAGGAGAGTTGCACCCACGGAATAATCGTCAGCCTTCACTATCACTGGAGCTACCCAGGCAAAAGGGTTCTCCCCCGCCATCCTGTACAACCAGACATCAGTGCCTGCAGCATCCTTCACAGGGCCCAGAACCCGCTGAGCACCACGGAAAAGCGATTCCGCATCGCCGGTATTCGTAAGCAGGTAGCGGACGTTGTACAGCTCCCAGATGCGTGGATTGATTATCTGCTGGAAACCTTCATCCTTCTGAAGAATCTCATTGTACCTGCCGAGTTGATTGCCGTGGTACCCGAGTACGGTTCTTATCCGGTGAGCCATCAATCCATCACCCTGAAGATTCGGATCACGCCGATTGTTGCGCTGAAGCTCGATCGCGAGCACCCTCGACGGAACGGAGTCCGCCAGAATGCGCTCGATAGCTGCGTCGCTGGCAAAGCTTATCGATGCGGGCGGCGAGAAGGTCCAGTACTGGCGCATGATCGTCCATGAGTCCACGGCTGCAACGGCAGCCAGTGCCCACCCGGCGACTGCCAGACCGAGCTTTCCGCGCCGGTACAGCAGGATGACACCCACGGACAGAAGCACGAACACGAAGGAACGCCACGCACCAATGATTACCTCGAGCGAGTTTGCAATGACGGCATCTACCATTTCCTCTGGCGCCAGCGCACGCGCAAAATCGGTGAGCATACCGAGAGATCCGAGCAGAACGACGATCCCTGCAAACGCCAACCACCCAAACGCGTACCGGGCTGCGATTCGCCTCCTCAGCATTCGTTCGGCTCCCACCGCGCCGAGCGCAGCGAGAGCCATCGTGCCGACGAAAAACACCGTCGCCGGAGCGCGGAAAAACTTTGTACCCGGAACGATCGCGTACGGAATCCTGTAAAACGGAGTGTGCCCGCCAAGCGCCCAGAGCAATGCAATGACGAGAGTGATCGCCCAGAACATGATGAAGCCACGTTTTGCTTCTGATCTCAGTCCCGCCAGGCCAGCACCGGCCATCACGAGCACCACCGCGCCCATGTAATCACTGTGCAGGTGAATCGCGTTCTCACCCCAGTATGCTTCGATCATGCCGGTAAACTGAGGCAGGTAGGCGTCGAAGAGTTCCTTCGTGGGCCACGCGTAAGACGTCGCAATCGAATAGTCCGCGAGCCCGCCCGCCCTCGGCGACCACGCTACGTATTCCTGCACAGGGAGATACTGAATGGCTCCGATCGCCAGCCCAAGAACAACCGCGCCCAGCGCCAGTGCCAGTCTTGTTATCACAACGCGCGAAGGCGCATTGCCTGCCTTGACTGTCGATACAGCCAGATAGATGGCATAGGCCCCGCTGGCGAGCAGGAGATATTGAAGCAGCTGAGGATGAGGGCTGAGCACTGCGAG
>JBKJNN010000132.1:0-2924 GCA_046593625.1 Gemmatimonadaceae bacterium
CTCGTGCAGACGGTCTATCCACTCGACGGTGGATACGCACTCAAGATGACGACCGCAAAGTGGTATACGCCGAGCGGCCGGTCGATTCAGAAAGAGCGTAAGCTCATGCCGGATGGATCTTTCATTGAAGTGCTGCCCGATTCCATGGAAACCGATTCCGTTCGCAGATCACGCCCGAAGTTCAAGTCGGATGCGGGACGCATCGTCTACGGTGGTGGAGCGGTTACCCCTGACGTGATCGTCCAACCGGACACCCTGACGACAGCTGAGCAGAAGCTCCTCCAGGCTCTTGCACCAAAGGCCCAGATCGTTCGCACGACGCTGATCAATTATGCGGTCGAGCAGAAGGGGAAGGTAAAGCCCGACTTCGTAGTGTCGAGGGCGTGGAGAGACGAGTTCTACAACAGGCTCGTAGCTCAGGGCGTGAAGGTCGAGAAGGCCCAATGGGAAGCCGGCGGCTCCGAGATCGACCGCCTGCTTTCGTCGAGCATCGCCCGAATTTCGTTCGGTGACTCCACCGCGAAGCGCCGCGATGTGGTGGATGACGCTCAGCTCCGCCGCTCGGTTGAGCTGCTGCGAAACGGCTCAACTCAGCGGGCGTTGTTCGATGCTGTGCAGAAACAACAGACAGCCTCGGCAAGTCGATAGCTGATATCCGCGTAATGCCGCCACCGCGTGATTACGTGGTGGCGGTTTTTTTTGCATTATTCGCTCTGTAATACTCACAGGGAGCATCCTTATGTATGGTGGATTGATCACGATCGGCGTAATCGCCGTGATCGCGATATGGGTCATGACCAAGTCGTTCAAGATTGTCGGTCAGGCCGAGGTGATGGTCGTCGAGAGGCTTGGGCGCTTTCATCGCGTTGCGCGTTCAGGTCTCAACATTCTCGTTCCCTTTGTTGAGGCTCCACGAACGATCGACGTTCGCTATTTCGAAAGCGACGTAACGGGCATCAAGCGCGTGACAGCTGGCCACACGGCGCGCATCGATCTGAGAGAACAGGTGCTCAACTTTCCGAGCCAGCCTGTCATCACGAAAGACAACGTTACAATCGATATCGACGCAGTCATTTACTATCGCGTCGCTGATCCGCAAAAGGCGACCTACGCGGTTCAGAATCTCCCATACGCGCTCGAGACTCTCACTCGTACGACTCTCCGGAATATTGTCGGCGAAATGGAGCTCGATGCTACGCTGGGCAGTCGCGACGTCATTAACAAGCGGATGCGCGAAGTGATCGAAGAGGCATCGATTGGATGGGGCGTCGACGTCACACGTGTAGAGCTTCAATCGATCGAGCCGCCCCGCGACATTCAGCAGTCGATGGAACTTCAGATGCGAGCGGAGCGCGAGCGTCGCGCAGCAGTGACGAACGCCGAAGCCGGCAAGCGCGCGGCTATTCTCGAAGCCGAGGGTGTGCGCGAATCGCAGGTGCGACGCGCCGAGGGTGAAAAAGATGCGGCAATCCTGAGAGCGGATGGTCTCGCGAAAGGGCGTCTTGCAATGGCGGAGGCCGAAGCAGAAGCGATTACGAGAATTGCATCAGCGCTCCCGGAAGGCCAGGCCGCGATGTATCTCCTGGGAATGAAGTATCTGGAAGCGCTGCCGGTACTGGCTCAGGGAAAGGGCTCGACAATTTTCCTTCCAGCTGAGGCGGCTGGTGTGATGGGCGCAATCGGTGGATTGCGTGAGCTGATTGGCCGCGGTGGCGTACCGCGTGGGACAGATGAGGAACCGACTGCTCCAAAATTGCCTGGACCACGGAAAACAACTTGAAGGCAATATCACAGGACCGTGCCGAAAGAATTGCCAAGGGTCACCCCTGTGAGAATTGCGGCGAGTACAGCTTCAAGACACTCAAGGTCAAAAAGGCTGCTGAAGCAAACCGCGTCGCGCTGGGCGAAGTCTGGCACGTACTCAAGACGTGCGGCGTTTGCGGAATGGAGCACGACATCGGGATAGACGCTGAGGGCGACATCGTCTATTCCCGATGATGAGTCTCGTCAGATACCTTCAGGCCAGTTCGGTTTGTGAGAGTACCTGCCGAACACTGCGGTCAGGACGCTTTCGGGTTTCTCAGAACGTGTGACGACGTCCAGTCTGTCTAATAAGGGCATCGGTCTCGAGAAGTCCCGGTACCTGTCGTAGCCATACGGAAAAAACGCCGGACCTCCGCGCATCGCGCGCGAAAGCAATTGATCGGGAATGAGGAATTGCGTGGCGGCGTAGAAAAAATTCAGGGTCTTGGGCTTCGGAAGACTGCTCTCCACCAGTCCTCGCGGCAGAGAGCCGTGTTTTCCCCACTGAACGTTGATTGCGACCTGGGACCGCGGCCACGGCGTGTGGAGCAGTGTTCCGTGCCAGTAGGTCCATACTTCAGTCGGCGCGTTCGAGTTGTCGTATCCCACCCATATCACCTCTTCGTCAGTCGCGACTGTGAAAGGGATCCAGGCGCCATTTACATCGTCCCGCCACAGGAGATGGTAGGCAATGATGCGCTTTGTGGGGTGAACAACAGCGGCAACTCTGGACAGCGGGAACCTTTCGTCGCGCTGCAGGTACAACACCGGTGCAAGGCTGCGCGCCAGTATAGCGCCACTATCGGTTCGTACGAGCGCACCTTGCAAATCAACGGGTCGTAAAGGAATGTGGGCGCGAGGCCCACACCCGGCTGCTATCGCAACGAGACAGGCGGCGGTAAGAGATCGCATGCTTCTCCCGCAGCATTGCAGCATAATCGCGACTCCAACAGTGTGGTCAGCGGTCCCGGCGGTGGCACGGGAGCGTGAGCCGTCGGAGGGCCGATGCGTAAGCCTCGTCCAAACACGTACAACCCCGCGCAAGTTCTTCACTTGATCAACAGTGACCGCTCCGGAGCAGGACGGGCAGCTCAGTGGAACACCTGAGCGGTCACTGTTGA
>JBKJNN010000079.1:0-3690 GCA_046593625.1 Gemmatimonadaceae bacterium
ACCCTGAATACGGATACACACCGGGGGTTGAAACAACGACCGGCCCGCTTGGTCAGGGTTTGGCCAATTCGGTGGGCATGGCAATTGGAGAGGCACACCTCGGCGCCAGGTTCAATCGCGACGGCCATTCCATCATCGACCACGATACGTACTTCATCGCCAGCGACGGCGACATGATGGAAGGCATTTCACACGAGGCCTCGTCTTACGCCGGACACCTCCAGCTTGGCAAGCTCATCGGTTTCTACGACGACAACCACATCACTATCGAAGGCGACACCGACCTCACGTTCAGCGACGACACCGCCAGGCGCTTCGAGGCATACCACTGGCATGTGCAGCGCGTTGAAGATGCAAACGACCTCGAAGAAATAGATCGGGCCATCACAGCGGCGAAGGAAGTCAGAGACCGGCCCTCGATGATTATCGTGCGTTCGCATATTGGCTTTGGCAGTCCAAACAAGCACGACACAGCTGAGGCACACGGATCCCCCCTCGGTGCAGAGGAGATCGAGCTTACGAAAGAGGCGCTGGGATACCCGTCCGGGGAGGCGTTCTACGTCCCACCCGATGCGCTTGAACACTGGCGCACTATGTCCGATCGCGGCCTGCAGATGGAGCAGGAATGGCAGCAGAAATACGAGTCGTACAGGACTGCGCATCCTGACGACTCGCGTGAACTGGACCGGCGTCTTCGCGGCGATCTGCTCGACGGATGGGAAGAACTGATTCCCGACTTCACTGCCGACAACGGAGACATTGCCAGCAGGGCGGCATCAGGCATCGTGCTCAATGCAATCGCTGCGCAAATCCCTGAGCTCGTTGGTGGATCCGCAGACCTTGCATCTTCAACCAACACAATCGTCAAGGGAGCACCAAGCATCGGTGCCGGCGACTATTCAGGACGCAACTTCCACTTCGGAATTCGCGAGCACGGAATGGGCGCGGTCATGAACGGTATGGCGGTCCACGGAGGATTTATTCCGTATGGAGCGACATTCCTGATCTTTTCGGACTACATGCGCCCCGCTGTGCGTCTTGCCGCGCTGATGCACCAGCATGTCATCTACGTCTACACGCACGATTCCATCGGACTCGGCGAAGATGGTCCGACACATCAGCCGATCGAGCAGCTCAGCACCCTGCGCGCGATTCCGGGTTTTACACTCATCCGCCCCGCCGACGCCTCCGAAACCGCCGAAGCGTGGCGCGCGGCGCTCAAGCAAAAGGGTCCCGTTGCCCTCGTACTCACGAGGCAGAAGCTCGGCTTCATCGACAGAACAAAACACGCATCCGCTGCAGGCGTTTCGAAGGGCGCATACGTGCTGGCAGACTCGCCTGGCGGTCCTCCGCAGGTCGTCCTGATGTCGAGCGGTTCCGAGGTTGCCCTGATTATTGACGCCCAGCAGAGATTGGAGGCGGAGGGCGTTCGTTGCCGCACAGTGAGTATGCCAAGCCACGAAATCTTTGCCGCTCAGAGTGCCGAGTATCGCGAGAGCGTACTCCCAAAAGACATCAAGCGTGTTTCAATTGAAGCATCGCATCCGATGTCCTGGGATCGCTGGGTCTGCCCCGGCGGAGGAGTCGCCATGGGGATTGAGCGATTCGGGGCTTCGGCGCCATACAAGGAGTTGTACGATCACCTCGGCATTACAGTGGCGAAGCTGGTTGATGTGGCCAAGGGGCTCGCTACCTGACGTTCATGGAAAATCGGACGCGATTGAGGGACATCAGCGTCAGCGTATCACCCGATACCCCGGAATGGCCGGGTGATACGAAGTGGTCCTGCGGCTGGACTGCCCGAATTCCTGATGGATCGAGTGTCAACCTGTCCAGCGTTACGTCCAGTCTCCACGTTGGGACGCACGCAGATGCGCCGTTGCATGTGCGCGACGGATGGCCCGGATCGCACGAGCTTCCGCTCGAGGTATTTCACGGACCGGCAACTGTAATAGATGTGCGGGAGTTTTCCGGCGAAGTGGAAATCGATCGCCTCATGCCTTTGCTTGCGTCCGACTGGCCCGTGCGTCTGCTGCTCAGAACCGGAGCGTCGGTTGCCACTGGGGAGTTTCCGGCGGAGTGGGTGACGTTATCGGAGTCCTGTGTACGAATTCTTATGGGAGAAGGCCTGCGACTTCTCGGCGTGGACTCCCCTTCGGTCGATACGCGAGAGAGTAAATCACTTGCGGTTCACAAGACGTTGTTTGCCGGGAATGCGTTCATACTCGAGAATCTCGATCTGCGTCGTACACCGGCGGGAAACTACGACCTGATCGCGTTTCCGCTTAGTCTGATGGCGCTCGATGCCGCTCCTGTGAGAGCGGTGCTCGTAGACAGGGACTCACAAAAGGCGTAGCCGGGAATAGTAGCACAATGCTACTATTCCTACCAACGGCTTCTGGTGCTGCGTCGCCTCGGCGAACCGAGCAGTGCGCCCATCAGCCCGCGCGTGATTGCTCCGGCAACAGTGCGCGCGACGGGAGATTTCATGATTTGCTCCAATGCTCCGGGCGGTTCCTTCGCGCTCCGCTTTGCCGCGGGAGCCGACGGCGGCCCACTCGTCTGCGTTACGGCAGGGTCGGCCGATGCGCCCGGAAGAATGCGAGCGGCCAGTTTTTCGCGCGCGCTCTCTCTGTCTATCGGCGTCGCATAACGCTTCACCTGCATCGATTTGGCGATCAACTGATCGATGTCATCCATCGGCGCCATCTTCGAAGCCGGCGGGATGAGACGCACGGCAAAGGGCTGCGTCGGAACTCCCTTCGGCGAAAGCACGGTGACGAGCGCTTCCCCGGTGCCGAGGGTCGTCAGCGTTTCTTCAACGTCGTAGAACGTAGTCTTGGGGAACGTCCGTGCCGCAGCACGCAGCGCCTTGTCATCGTCCGGGGTGAACGCCCGCAAAGCATGCTGCACGCGATGACCCAGTTGGCCGAGTACTTCTTCGGGAATGTCCTTGGGACTCTGGGTGACGAAATAGACGCCCACGCCTTTGGATCGAATGAGTCTTACAACCTGTTGCACCTGATCGAGCAGCGCCTTGCTCGCGTTGTCGAACAACAGGTGTGCTTCGTCGAAAAAAAACGCGAGCTTCGGCTTGTCCAGATCCCCGACTTCCGGCAGATCGTGATAAATGGTCGCCAGCATCCACAGCATGAATGTGCTGAACAGCTCTGGCTTGTCCTGCACGTCGGCGAGTTCGAGCACGCTGATCAATCCTCGCCCGTCCCGCTCCACCTGCATCAGGTCACCGATGTCGAACTCAGGCTCGCCGAAAAACTGCTCCGCGCCCTGCTGTTCCAGCTCGACCATTTCCCTCAGCAGCACACCCACCGTTGCCTTCGACATTCCGCCGTATGTCTTCAGTTCATCCGCCCCATCGCCCGTGAGAAACTGAAGCACCGCGCGCAGATCGGAAAAGTCCAGCAGCAGCAACCCTTTGTCATCGCAATACTTGAATACCAGGGAAAGAACGCTCGACTGAGTTGAATTGAGACCGAGTACTTTCGCCAGCAGCAGCGGACCGAACGAAGAAACCGTGGCGCGCAGCTGCGCTCCCTTCGCACCGGTGAGGCTCAGGAATTCCACGGGAAACGACGAGCCGTGCCAGTCGTATCCCGTTTCCTTCGCGCGCGATGAAATTCGGTCATTGGCAGCACCTTCAGCTCCAAGACCGGACAGGTCTCCCTTGAT
>JBKJNN010000095.1:0-8440 GCA_046593625.1 Gemmatimonadaceae bacterium
GGAGGCGGCAGCGATGATGCATCCTTTGCCTGTCACGGATTGCCCGCGTTCGGGCTAGGTGGTGTGAACTGGAACTATGGCAATTACACCTGGCATACCAACCGGGATTCGTACGACAAGATTTCGTTTGATGACCTTCAGTCCAACGCTACGCTTGTTGCGATGCTCGCTTACATGGCTGCGGACGATCCGGGGACCATCACGCGTGAGAGAGTCGATCTCGCGGCGGCGGCTGCAGCGCGTCAGCAGGGCGGAGCCGCGCAGCGCGGTCCTGCGCGTACGACGTGGCCCGAGTGCACGCTTGCTCCGCGAGTTACTTCTCCGCGGCTAAAGTAGGCCGCGTTCGGCCCCACGAGACATCTTGACGTGTTGAGTGCGACCGGCTGTTTGCCGCCGGTCGCACTCAGCCGGATTTGAGTCCCGAGTGCCAGAGCACTGCAAAGAAATGGCAGGTGCTTCCGGCAAGAACGAAGAGATGCCAGACGGCGTGTCCGTATCGCAGCTTCCTGTCGGTCGCGTAAAACGCGACACCCGCCGTGTAGAACATTCCGCCCGCAAACAGCCACCACACTCCTGCGGCGCCGATGTGTGTGATGAACGCGCGAATTGCCACCACGCTGATCCACCCCATTGCGATGTAGAGAGCGACATCAAGTTTCTGGCTCACAAATCCGTGGACTGTCTTAAGCAGGATGCCCACGATTGCCAGAGTCCATATGGCGGCGAGGAGACTCCAGCCAATTGTCCCGCGGAGCGGGCCCAGGGCAAAGGGAGTGTAGCTGCCCGCGATGAGTACGTAGATGGCCGAGTGGTCTATCACGCGCAGCAGGCGGCGGGCGGGGGAGTGCGGGAACGAGTGGTAGACCGTCGATGCACCGTAAAGGAGTATTAGCGACAGTCCAAACACGACGACCCCGGTCGTCCGCAAAGTATCTCCGTCGCTCGTTGCCCCCACGATAAGGAAGGGAAGTGCAACCAGACTTGCGAGCAGCCCCAGGCCGTGGGTGACGCTGTTGGCGATAGTTTGGCCGAGAGGAATTTCGGCGCTGGGCGGGTGGTCAGGCATGAAGCTATTTCGGGCTGGGAGTACAGACCTGCATCCTGAAAACTATCGAATGACTGGTGGCAGTGTTGTGGAAAGGCGTTATGATTTGAGGGACGCCAGAGGCGGAGGTCTCATGCGCGCGATTGGACTTGTGAATGTGTTCCTCCTTGCGAATGCCGCCTGTGCATCCGGCGGCATTCATCAGGTTGCGTTTGTTGCCGACGCCGCCCGCCCCGAATCGCAGTCCAGTGCCGCGCGCACCGTGCACGTTGTGAAAAACAACGAAATGCAGGATACGGCTCTCGAATCGCGAATTCGCATCCGTCTGGAGGAGTTCCTGCTTCAGCGCGGGTTCATCATCGCACCGCCTGATACAGCTGAGATCTATGTTCTCGCTTCCTTTGGCGCGGGCGAGCGCATGGTGGCCTCCACTGCTGCGGTCTTCCGTCCGGCCGATATAAAGGTCGAGCGGGACCGCGACGGGCAGGTGGTGAGGAGGACGACCAACCCGGACCGGATGGAGTACGTGCGGGTTCCGGTCATGAAAAACAGCGTGTGGCTTCAGGTCATCTCATCAGATGCGCGGTACTTTCGCGAGACCGGACAGGTGAAGAATCTCTGGCGGGGCGAGTCGTCGATGGAGGGGATGCCGTCTTCGCTCGCGATGCTTGCGCCTTACCTGCTCGTGCCCTCGCTTAAATACTTCGGGAAGCCGACTCGGGATGTAGTCACAATGGATGTCGGGACGGGGAAGGCAGCGTGGCGGGATCCATGAAGCTGGATTAACCGCCGAGAACTCCGAGAACGCCGAGATAAGAAAACTAAAAAATCGTTTCCTCGGCGTTCTCGGTGTTCTCGGTGTTCTCGGTGTTCTCGGCGGTAATTCTTTTGAGCTTTGGGAAATAAAAAGGGGGGCGCGGCAGGATTCGCCACGCCCCCCTGTTTGTTGCTCGATCTAGTTCGATTTTACCGAGAAGCCATCAATGTGGACGTCGAGATTGTGGTTCACGCGAATTCCTGAAATCGCTGCCGACGCAGGACTACCTGCTCCCATGTCGATCATGCCGCGGTCAGTCTTGTGAACCTCCACTCCGTTTACCATGAAGTGAGCCGCGGTGTTGTCGACTCTGATGGTGAGCGTGTTGGTGGACTTGCCCATCGCATCTATCGCCTTCACTGCGTTGCCTTCCGTCCAGTCGTGAATCTTGTGCGTCGTCGAATCATTGGCGCGATGGCTGATGAAGTACTTGCCATCCTGGCGCACGAGAAGATACGCGTAGCTCTGGTTCGAAGTGTTCAGATCGCGTCCGCCGACGAAGACTCCGTATCCTTCGGGATGCGTCGCTGCCTTCATCTGCGTGAACGTTGCCTCGACTGTGTAGTTACCAGTCATAGAATTGGCCGGATTCCAGTAGATGGCCGCCGGTCCGGAAGTGACGTGCATGCCGCCGCCCATGGTGGCAAAGCTTGCCTGAGTGATCATTGCTCCCTGGGTTGCAGCACGCGGATCGACTCGCCCAGTCCAACCAGCGACCTTGACGCCGCCGTTCGCTACGACCTTGTCCGGATCCGAATTCATCGCCATTCCACCCATGCTTCCTGTCGGAGCGGGGGCCGGCGTTGCCGCGGGCTGTTCTGTAGCACTCTGGGTGCTCATGCAACCGGTTCCAACCAACAGCAGTGCAGCAGCTGCGAGTGTCAATTTCATATTATCTCCAGATTGTGAGGGCATTCTGTCGTAATTCCTGCTCCGTCCCTGTATGAGCAAGAATTGGGCAAGTCGCTCAGCGCCCCGTGCGCTTGAGCGGTGAAATCAAAATCACCTTGTCGCCGCTGGGACTCACGACGTAGGCGTTGATATCCTGAAGCTCCGGATCGTCAAAAGCGGCCACCTCGGTCCATTTTCGCGAGGGCGGCTTGAGCGAATAGATGGTATTGTTCTTTCCCATCAGGAGCGTGCCGCCGCGTGCCCACGCATGCACGGTGCGCCCGGCCACCGCCGGGGCAACCTCGACGGTGTGACGCGAAACGAGATCGAGACGGCGAATGCTGTTGCCGTTCAGCGAATCCACTCGCGTATAGCTCACTGCACTCTGGCCGGGGATTCGCTGCGGAGGAAGGTTCGATACCTCCCAGTCGTAGTCGGTCATTGTACCTCTGCGAGAGTCGAACAACGCGATTGCCCGCCGCGTTTTGGGCCGAACCATCGCGTACGTGGTGGCACCTGTCCGCACATAGTATCCAACGGTGTCGGCGCCGGGGAGCACTCCCTTTAACGGAGCGCCTTTCATGTCGTAGAGCCACGGCCCCCATTCCTTGAACAGTGTTTCCGGGGTCCACCGTATCACCATCAGCTTTCCGTCAGGCGTCATCGTCGGACTGTTTTCCATCTCGGGCGTATTCGTGATACGCGTCTCTACGCCTGAACGGAGGTCAATTCTGTAGACGTCGCCCTGCGCGTTGGCGCTGTCCCGGCGACTCACAAACAGAATTGCCTTTCCATCCGGCGTGAACGACGGCTGGCTGTTGATGCCTCGGTCACCGGTGAGTTTCTTCGGCTTGCCGATGTGGACTGCGCCATGATCGTAGGTGAGATCAGCTACATACAGATTGACGGGCGGAGGCGGCGACGACTGTGCGCCGGCAAGTGACGCAGGCGCGGATATGCACAAACCGACAAGCGCGCAGGAGGCAAAGCGTCGAAGTGTCATCGCTCGTACTTCCAGTTGCGCGACTTTCCTTCCGCCAACCACTCCAATGCCGATGCCATCCGCCTCTCCCTTGTTGCCTGTGTTTTTGCCTCGGTGATCCACTCCAGATACTCGCGGCGGTGGCTCGGGCTGAACGACTCGAACCCCGCTTTTGCCTTTCGATTCTTCGCCAGTGCTGCACTGAAATACGCCGGCACAGGTATATCCGGTTTCTTAGGCCTGTCGGTTGAGCGTGTGGGGGATTTTACTCCCTCCTCGTTCAGCTTCATCGCCTTCCTTATGTACCCGGTGAGAATCGTCTTCGGCGGAAGATCTTTGACCTTCGCAATTTTCCCGAATTGTCCCGCTGCACTCCCATCCCCTGACTTGGGCCCAAGTATCAGGGACGCCTTCCAGAACCCAAAAGCGCAGTGCTCCTTGAACGCCGCCATGCTGCAGAGAATGCCGTGATAATTGAAACAGGGCATTCCCCACTTGATGGATTCCTCTACCTCCGGACACGCATCGTGCACCACGGTGCGAAGGTGCCTGAGAATGGGCTTGGCGAACGCCGCCGACTTGTCGATGTATGCATCGATTCGCAGGTCCGGCTCCCTTTCTGTTTTCCCAGCAGTTCTTGGCATGACTAAAATCTGGGCCGAATCACTTGAGTGAGCCAGATGACGCCTGTAATAGGTAGTTTCGCGCCAAAGGCCGGATTTTTGCCATGTTCCCTGCTTCATTCACTCGAACTTTGCTGAGGAAGATCATATGCGCTGGACTCCGGGCGGACGCAGCAGCAACCTCGAGGACCGCAGGGGAATGGGCGGACTCGGCAAGGGACTCGGCATTGGCGGAACAGTTGTCGTTCTGGCGCTGAGCCTACTGACAGGCAGGAATCTCTTCAGCGACCTGGGCGTCGAACCCGGTGTAGGCGCCGGCTCGCCCATGACCGCCCAGGATTCTGCGCGGGAAGAAGAGCAGGTCCAGTTCGTCTCATTCGTGCTCGATGACACGGAGAAGACCTGGTCCAGAATTCTTCAGCAGGCAAACGCAAACTACACGGCGCCGAAGCTCGTTCTGTTCCGGAACTCCACGCAATCCGGCTGCGGATACGCTCAGTCGGCGATGGGTCCGTTCTACTGCCCGCTCGACCAGAAGGTGTACATCGACCTGGGTTTCTATGACGAACTCAAGACGCGGTACGGTGCTGCAGGCGATTTTGCGCAGGCGTACGTGCTGGCGCACGAAGTCGGGCATCACATTCAGCATCTCGTCGGCACCGATGGAAAAGTCCGCCAGGAGCAGCAGTCCAATCCCGGGGCAGCCAACCAGCTCTCCGTGAGGATGGAGCTTCAGGCGGATTGTTACGCTGGCGTGTGGGCCAACTCGACCGCACAGCGGAGTCTCCTCGAGTCTGGCGATGTTCAGGAGGCGATGACCGCTGCAGCCTCAGTCGGTGATGATCGAATTCAGCAGAAGAGCGGGCAGAGAGTCAACGTGGACGGTTTCACGCATGGCTCGGCTGCGCAGCGCCAGGAGTGGTTCAACCGCGGATATCAGAGCGGGAACGTCGAGAGGTGCGACACGTTCAGTTGAACCAATGCGTCCGCATTGCGATTGCAAATTCGGAGCTTCTAGAGAACGAACTCCCCAATCGCAATGCCGACGATAACGTAGCCGGCCGCTGCCGAAGCCGCGCAGCCGGCAATCGTGAACGCATTCTGTAGAATACGCAGTGCCGATCGCGTGGGCGTTGAGAGCCAGGGCCCTCTGGCTCTCACGAAGTTGTCGATAACGCCCCACACCGAGAAGCACGCGAGCGCGATGAGCGGCAGGATAAACGGCCACGCCTGCGGCATCCATATCCAGATCCCCAGCGCGGCAACTACGCCACCGGCCTCGAGTGAAACCAGCGTCGCACTCGGCGTAGCCCGCGCCAGGTCGGCAAGGGCTACTAGTACGTTACCCGGATCTCTTCGCAGCGAGGCCGCTGTCATCTCCCAGCGCGCGCCTCTGCAAGGAGCTTCATGACAGCGTCGAGCTCAACGCGCAGCGCCGCATAGCGCGAGAGCGCGTCACCACCGACTTTCTGATCGGCGCCGAGCGCGACACCGTATAGATATTGAATCTGCGAGTGGAGGCCGGGCCTGCTGTAGCGAATGGGTGGAGTGACGAGAAGTGCGTCAATCGCGTCCGTCTTTCGTCTCAAATCACTTCCCGCAGGGGATTGGTCTGCCTGCTTCTTGAGCAGCGACAAATCAGCAGCCGCCCTATTTGCATCTGACAGCAAATCACGCGTGCGCAGGTTGTACGCGAACTGTTCGCGCATCACCGCAGGCGTGACACCGTCCGCGACCACGCGCGGATCTGCACGCAGTATGAGCTTGCGTGTCTGAACCATTCCGTTCGCGGTGAGCTGAACGGTGTACGTACCCCGAGGCGCCGCTGGTCCCCGCCGGCCGTTGTTTCTTGCATTGGAATCCCACGGTCCAGGGTACTGGAGATCCCAGACAATCCGGTTGACGCCAGCCACTTTGGTGAGGCGCTGCGATGCCGATGCCGGCGTCGCTCTACGCGACGAATCAGCAACAGGCGCCTCGCTCGAGAGCGTTCGTATCAACTCCCCGCCGGGTGCGAGAATGTCGATCTTCACTGGCCCCGAGTTTGGGGACAGCCAGTAATCGATCATCGCACCCGCAGGCGGATACTGCGGATCACCGCTCGACATGCGGTTTGATTCAGCGCCGCCAAAACCGGCGCTGTAGCGCAGGCGAACTGACTCGCGCGGATTGAACAGCCACGCGCTCTTGCCTCGCACCGAATCTGCCATCTGCCGGATGGGTTCGAGGTTGTCGAGAATCCAGAACGCGCGTCCCTGCGTGGAGAGGGCAAGGTCGCCCCGGTGTACCTTCATATCAGTAACTGGAGTTACGGGAAGATTGAGCTGGAACGGCGCCCACTTCGCACCGTTGTCGAAAGAGACGTAAACGCCAAACTCTGTTCCCGCGTAGAGCAGCCCCGCGCGCGAAGGATCTTCGCGAACAACCCGCGTCGGTTCATTCGATGGGATCCCATTCGTTCCGGTCGTTAGCAGCTTCCAGTTGGCGCCGTAATCATCGGTGCGCCAGATGAACGGCCGGAAATCGCCAAGCAGATAGCAGAGCACCGCGTAGTAGGCACTTCCTGCGCGGTGAGGTGACGGGTCGATGTTCTGAACCCGGCAGCCCTCCGGCTGGCCCGCGGGGGTAATCTTCTTCCAGGTCTTCCCTGCGTCACGGGTCACATGGAACGGCCCGTCGTTGGCACCGGTCCAGATCACGCCTGGAGTGACTGGCGATTCACGAATTGCGTAGAGCGTGCTGTAGAACTCCTCCCCGGTTACGTCGATGGTGATGGGTTCGCCGGATACCTGCTTCTGACGCTCCGGCGGATTCCACGTGAGATCGGGAGAAATGCGGTCCCATGTCACGCCCTCATCGCGAGTGCGATGCACGTACTGCGAACCGTAGTACAACGTGCGCGAATCGTGCGGTGATGCTTCCATGGGCGACACGCGCTGGAATCGATAAATAAGATCCTTGCCCGGCATTCCATAAATCGATTGTGCACCTACTCTGTAGTCCTTCTCCTGCCCGGTCCGCAATGACAGACGCGAGAATACTCCCTTGCAGGAGCCATACACGGTGTCGGGGCGCGCGATGTTGGGGAAAATCGGCCCCGTCTCGCAACCAGGCCCCGTGATCCATCCCTGAACCGGATCGTCCACTGGACTCGAAGCAACCGGAAGACTCGGAACGATCAGCGTAGTGTTGTCCTGCTGCGCTCCGTACACACGGTACGGATACTGATTGTCCACGTAGATCTGATAGATCTCACCCGTCGGCTGATTGTACTGAGATGACCAGCTCTTTCCGCCGTCGAGGCTGACGTTTGCTCCGCCATCATTCGACTGAATCATGATCGATGAGTTGAGCGGATTGATCCAGAGATCGTGGTTGTCGCCATGTGGCGTCTGCATCGTCGCCCACGTTTTTCCGGCGTCAACGCTCTTGTAATAGCCCTCCGTTCCGACGTACACGATGTCAGCGTTGGTGGGATCCGCATCGATGTTCGTGTAGTAAAACGGGCGGGTAATGAGCCCGCGCGTCGTAGTGTCTATTGTGGTGAAGGAGCGACCCGCGTCATCCGAGCGGTAGAGCCCGCCACCAGGTGCTGCTTCGATCAGCGCATACACTCTGTCCGGCTTTGCGGCAGATACTGCGAAGTCAGCTTTGCCGACGAGTCCTGATGGCAGGCCTGCAGTGACCTTCGTCCATGAGGTACCGCCATCCGCGCTGCGATAAACTCCACCCTCCCGCGCCCCGCTGATAATCGTCCATGGCTTACGCTCGGCACGCCACATCGCAGCGTATATGACGTTCGGATTGCCGGGTTGAAATTCCAGATCGACAGCGCCGGTTGAATCAGAGATGAACAGGACTTTTTCCCAGCTCTGACCACCATTGCGCGAGCGATACACTCCGCGTTCGGGCGTCGGCTTGAACGGGTTACCTGTGGCGGCTGCGAGGACGACTTCGGGATTCGTGGGATGCACGATAACTGACGCAATCTGGCCTGCACTGCCAAGTCCAATGTATGACCACGTGCGTCCGGCGTTCGTGGATTTGTAGATGCCCCTGCCGATAGAGACGTTGCTGCGAAT
>JBKJNN010000158.1:0-11623 GCA_046593625.1 Gemmatimonadaceae bacterium
CGCTCGTTCGGCTTGCGATTCTCGGAAGCGTCGGCAAGCCGAACGAGCGGCTTCGCTCTCACGCGGCTGTCTCGCAGAAAACTGGAAACGTGCGCCTGGAGGCGGTTGAGCAATTCCGACCGAAGAACTCCAGCGAGAGGCACATCGCCCATCTGCGGCAGCCTGATCTCCCCCGAAGTTCCGACGATCACCGTATCGGCATAGGGAACCGGACCCTCGATGATGAGGGCAATCCTGTCGCCGGACTGAAAGTCGCCTCTGGCAAGCCTGTTTCTAACCAGAGCCGCCTCTCCCGAACGCCCGGAAGCCTGGGCGCTGGAGGCGCGAGCCTCGAGCTCCGCCCGCGATTCGAATTGCGGTCTGGAGGCACCGGCCGGGGACTGCGCGCCTGAATTGAGCGCAATCCCGGCGCTCAATATGAGTGCGGACAGAAAGTTGTAGAGCTTCATCTCATCTCGAATGTTGCGGGTACGAGGCCGTCAGATTTCGTGTGAGTCTGATCTGCCGCGTCTCTTCCGGGGAGCTGATACACCGGAATTCTCGTAACAGCTAATGTGTGCGCTTGCACCCTACAATGCGAGTACAATATCACGTTCCCCGAATGGCGTGTGGTGAAGCATGTGCGTCTGATACATGCATCAGACGACTGTAGACAGTCTTCGATTCCAAAACGACTCTGGAGCGAGCACCCGCCTGTGGTGAAGCCAGTGTGTGTGAGACGCTATGACGGGCCCGCCCCACAACTGAGGCCCTGTCGCCACAGAAAGCCACAGAAAAGGGTGGCGCTGCCCTGATTGTTGACTCGGTAAGTCCTGATCATTATTGAAGTTAGCACTCCTGATCCACTGTCTGCCAGTGCAGGAATAGAAGATGCGTCCCCACCCATGAACCCACATGACGAGCCGGGGAAAAAACAATTGAACTGGTCCCTGGAAAACCGCGCACCCTCGGAGTCCGCCGAGAGCAGGCCGGTTGTTCTCGTCGCCAGCGACGGCGAATGGCTCGGTCGCTCCCTCTCGAGCGTACTCGAGCTTCACGGATACTCGGTCAGGCTCGTGGCCGGGGGCAGAGCCACCATCGAGACGGCGCGACGAATAGCGCCCGACGCAATTTTCATCGATGAGAGCCTGAGCGAGATCGGCGGCCTGAGCGCATGCCAGGCACTGAGTGGCGACCCGCTCTTCGACCACGCAACTCCCCTCATCATGGTCACCGGTGCGCCCACGTCCAGCCTCGCTCGCACCGAGGCGTTTGCCGCCGGCGCTTGGGAATATTGCAGCCAGCCCATCGACCTCGAGGTCTTGCTTTACAAGCTCTTAACCTTCATTCGTGCCCGCCGCGAATTGCGGGTTGAACGGGAAAAACTGCTCATAGAGAGTGAAACCGGCATTTACAGCATTCACGGATTTGAACGCATGGCCGAGGTGATTGTTGCGCGCGCGGTGCGCAATCACGAACCGCTCGCATGCCTCGCGATTGCCCCCCAGCGTCCGTACCACTCAGCTTCGAATGAACAGACGGAAAGTGCAACTACACCTCTGTCCGTAATCCTCAGTGCCTGTCAGGAGGCCAGCAGGCGCTCGGACCTTCTGGGGCACATTGGGGAGTCCCGGCTCGCCATCCTTGCGCCCGAAACCGACTCCGCGGGTGCGCATCGGTTCGCATCCCGGTTGAAAGAGTGCGTAGCGGGATTCGGCAAGGGAACTGCCGCGCACCTGACTCTCTGCACCGGCTATTGCGCTGCAGATGATCTCGCAATATCCCCCCTCATACCCTCCGAAATGGTGCGACGGGCAGAAAGTGCCCTCAGACACACCCAGGGAGGGTCAAGCCAGGCCGGGATCATGAACTTCGACCAGATCCCACTGAGCTGAGCCGGCGCTGGGCCGCTGTTGCGTCTCTGCAACGACAGGCGTCCTGCAGGAGTTGTCAGGCGAAGCGCACCGATCGCAATATTTGTGACCAGGCGTTACGCGTTTTACGCTTGACAGACTGCAGCCCTCGTTCAAACATTCACTTCTAGTGCCAAGACTTTTCAGTTGTTGCGTTCCTCCTACACCACCGTGCCCACGCAAATGAGCATATCCAATAGCCTGGACGGTGGTGACGTAACTTCCGGATCCGCAACATTGCCCATATCGACACACTCAGAACTCGCGCAGTTCGACGAGCAAGGCGCCGCGACTCCCGCTCTCGGCGCAGGAATCTCGCGCGGTGAGCGCGCGACTATCCGCATACTGGTGGTCGACGACGACAGAACCCTGCGTGAAGGTTGCGCCACAGTACTGGAAGTCGAGGGATACAAGGTCTTTGTCTGCGGGCGCGGTGATGAAGCAGTCGAGATGATCAAGCGCCTGGGGTTCGACATACTCCTCGTCGACCTGTACATGACGCCGTTGCCGGGAATCGAGATACTGAGGCAGGCACTGGCCTTCAAGCCGGAAATCGTCGCGATCATGATGACGGGAAATCCCAGCATCCTGTCGAACATGGAGGCGCTGCGTCAGGGAGCATGGGATTACCTGCCCAAGCCGTTCTCCGGCACCCATCTCCAGTTGATGATCGGCCGCGCTGCGGTTGGCGTGCTCGCTCTGCGCAACCAGGATCTCGAACGAGAGGAATCCACCAAGCGGCACGGCAACAGCGACAAGCTCGATCTGCTCGGGATTTCCCCTTCATTCAGAAGGATTGTAGAGCTGGCGAGAAAGGTCGCCATTACGAATGCATCAGTGATGCTCGTAGGAGAGAGCGGCACCGGCAAGGAACTGATCGCGGAGTTTCTCCACCGTCACAGCCGAAGGGCCAACCAGCGCCTCGTTCCGCTCAACTGCGCGGCAGTGCCCGAACAGCTCCTCGAATCAGAAATGTTCGGGCACAGGAAAGGCTCTTTCACGGGAGCGGACCGCGACAAGGTCGGACTTCTGGAGATGGCGCATACCGGCACGCTCTTTCTCGACGAGCTCACCGAAATGCCAATGTCCATTCAGGCGAAACTGCTGCGAGCCGTTCAGGACGGCGTTGTTCGTCGCGTCGGCAGCGAACAGCAGGACGCTGTGGTCGATGTCCGCTTCATCTCCGCAACAAATCGCGATCCAGTCGAGGCAATACGATCGCGGCATCTGCGCGAAGATCTGTACTTTCGTCTGAACGTGTTTCCCATCGTTCTGCCGCCGCTGCGCGAACGAATTGAAGACATTCCCGTACTCGCCGATCATTTCTTTGAACAGTTCTGGCGCCGACATCATCCGCTGGGAACGGCGAGGCCGCAAATCGGCGAACCGGCAATGGCGTTTCTGAAATCCCGGCCGTGGCGGGGCAACGTGCGCGAACTCCAGAACGTCATCGAACAACTTGTCGTACTGGCTACGCCCGGCTCGACGATCGGACCAGACGATATTCCAGTAAGCCACATTTGGGAGCCGGCTAACGGTGCCCCGCACGCACCTCCCGTCTTTGACGAAGCCTACCACTCTGCCAAAGAAAAAGTGCTCGCGAGGTTCGAGTCAGAATACGTCAGTCAGCTCGTGGCACGCGCCTCCGGCAACATGTCGCGCGCTGCGCGCATGGCGAATGTAGACAGGACCACGCTGTATCGCCTCCTTGAACGACAGGGCCTGCGAGGCGATTCCGCCGATGGACAGCAGTCGTGAGCAGCGACGCATTCCGGCTTCACTCCGGCGATTTTCCAGTCGCCGGAACGGTCGGGGGCCCGGACATATGGCCACGTGCTGAAAGTTCATGGCAATCGCAATCCCAGGTTGGCGATGGCCGCACGCGCGTAGAGCGAGCGCTCTTTGAGGCGGCGGACGAAACAGCCACCGAACTTGCCGGAAATAGCGCCGATATTCGCGACGACCTCGTAACAAAACTGTCGAAGGTCGTGCAATCCGTAGTGAGCGTCGCCAAGGGCGAGCCCGAAGTGACAAATGCACGACTCGTGCGGCTGCGCGACCTTGAAGCCATGCGGGGCGCATTCATTCGCAAACTCAACAGGAACTCCGCAGGCGTCGACGTCGCTGAGCTGCTCGCCGTCCTGAGCGCGATGGAGAAGACGAGCTGCATCGACCGGCTCGATGTTCAATCAAACCAGTTCACCGAGCACCTCGCCGGACCGCAAGCCCTCGAAGCAGTTGTCGAGATGGCGCACGACATTCGCTCCCCGCTCAGCTCGATCCTCTTTCTCGTGGATGCGATACGTCGGTCCCAGAGCGGCAGTGTCAACGCAGTACAGGAGCGACAGCTTGGTCTGATCTATGGAGCAGCGCTCGGCCTCAGCACGCTTGCATCAGACGTGATAGATGCAGTGCGCGGCGACCGGCTTGTGGACGGACCTCCGGTGCCCTTCTCCGTTGCGGAAGTCATGTTCGGAGTGCGCGCCATCGTGCGGCCCATTGGCGAAGAGAAGCAGCTTCAGATCGAGATGACCATGCCTCAGCAGGACGGACGCATCGGATATCCGTCTGCGGTGAGTCGCGTTCTGCTTAACCTCGTAACCAACGCGGTCCGCTACACAGACAAGGGAAAAGTTTCCATCGGGTGCACCGAGCATGGACCCGACACGCTCGAGTTCTGGGTTGAAGACACGGGGCGCGGCATTCCGCCTGGCGTGCTCGATACTCTCTTTGACGGTTTCCGGCCATGGGCCGCAGGCATGCGATTCTCCAACGCAGGCCTCGGACTGGCCATCTGCAGGAATCTGCTCACAGCAATGAAGAGCAAGCTCGACGTGCAGACCGCCCTGGAAAAAGGCACGCGGTTTTCATTCCGCCTCAAGCTTCCCCTCGCCTGATTCCTGCGGCGGCGCGTCAGCGCACTATCGCTTCAAACACACTCTTCCTGTTCAACCCATCCCAGCTCACTTGCACCGGGCGGTAGCCAGGATATCTGCTGGCCAACCCGGCATTGGGGGCGCCGAGATCGCGCGCGACGACCACCGGGCTGGAAAGCCCCGGTTCGTTCAGCACATAAAGACACTCAAGAAGAGTTTCTCCCCGTCCGCCCGGGTCGGCTTTCACGAATACCAGAAGCCTGCCTCGCTCGGACTCACGAAGAACATCTTCGTGCGTGCGGCGACACGCCTCAAAATCTGGTCGCGATGCGATAACGCTGCCGAGCGCGGCGACCGGGACCAGCACAATGAGGTACACGAGGAATACCATGGCGATTGCCGGCGACCTGCTTCGCAGCTTGTCGAGCATGGCCGACATCCCGATGAAAGCAAAAGGAATGATCGCCATCAGATATCGGTCATCCTTCCAGTACCAGAAGAAGTATCCCAGCGGGAGCAGCATGAACACCGCCACGGCCTTCCAGTCAACACGAATGTCAAAGCGGCGTGCAGCGACAAGGAACGGCACCATCAGCGCAACGGGCATCACGGAAACGACCGACCTCCACACCAACCAGCTCGCATTGCGAAGGGCTTGAACCAGCGTAAAGTCAGACGCGATCACTCGCGGAATTCCGCCGGGGCTGTAGTGAATCAATCCGCGCTCTCCGAACCCGAGGGCGGCGAGGTGTCCACCAACAAAAGTGTAACCGAACGTAAGCGGATCGCCGGTGGTAGAACCGTTGAAGAAAAAAGTTGCGGCGAAAGGCAACGCCGCACCGGCCAGAGTTCGCCACGCAATGGACACCAAGCGCCGTGCTGACGGTCGGCGGGCAATGATGTACCAGAGCGCAATCGACAGAGTGGCCGTTGCGCCGGTAAGGGGCCTCACAGCGCAAACCAGCGCGAGACTGGCACCGACTCCCACCCATCGCCATCCGGGCGGCTGATCGACTTCTCCAGTGAACGCGAAGTAAGCACCGAGCACAAGGAAGGCGGCTGAAACTGTGTTAGGCGTGCCGACGCCGATGAACCACGGGTGAAACAGCACGAGCATCGCCGCAGTGAAGCCTGCCGCGCGCGAATGGAGTTTGAAGCCGAGCAGGAAAGTGAAGACCGCGCAGATGGCGCCGACGATTGCGCTGGCCCACCACCGAAGGCCGAAAATCGAAAACACCGAGAGCAGCGCCGGCCACCCCGGGGGGTACTGTGTGAACATCCCACCGTCGCGATACCCTGACTGCCGGAGCATGAAAAACGGCTTCAGTGCTTCCTCGAACTGCAGAGAAAAATGCGGCTGGCCAAACAGCTTCGACTGAAGGATGTACAGTGTCTCGTCAATGATCACAGGGTTGTGCCCGGCGGCGAGAAACCGTGCCAAAGCACTGATAAAAACGGAAAGCGCTCCGATCAGGAGCGCGATCTGAATCGTTGACAGTCCGGCAAGCCATTGCAGCAAACGTGGCAACCGCACGCTTCCATCATTCCCTGATGCCACTGCAACGAGGTACAACGACCATCCCATCAGCCAGATATTGAATCCCGAGATCCACTGATAGAGAAACGTTCCGTCCACGGGCGGAGTTTGGCCAAACATCGGAAGCAGGGAAACCACAGCGAACAACGATGCGGCCAGGGCACCAGAACCGACGCGTCGTCTTGCAGCGCTATTCCTGAGTGCAAAAGCGACAGTTGCCAGCGCGAGCAAAAGCGCGGCAGCGAGAGCACTTCTGGCGCGGAGAAGTCCGATGGAAAGTGACAACTGAACCGCGCCGGCAAATGCAGCAGCAGCCGCCGCTACCAGAACCGTGCGGTCAAGCCTGTTGTGCGCAGGAACTGTGTCACCGAGTGACTCGGTAAACTCGGTGGCATAGTGCAAGCGAGCGGGCTCCATTGTTCGATGACGAAAGGCTGTCGAACCCACTCGCGCGTCGAGTGCCGGCCCGATACATCACTGCTTTTGATGGCACCAAGCTAGCACTCGACTCACCAATTTCCAGTTAGAACTGGAGTTTTAGCCCCGCGTTCAACGCGAAGTTATGCGACGTCTTTGCGTCATAGTCCACGCCCACGGCCTCGGCCACATCGAATTTTCCGATGTAGTCTCTGGCGAACAACCGGAGCCCAATGTTCTGCGCAAGCGGAATGTCGGCGCCAACTCCAGCATTGAATGCGAGATTGGATGCCACGCGGTTGAAGCCGCCAACTTCCACGTCATAGCGCATTCCGCCCGCGCCTACCTGAACGAACGGAACAATTGCGCGCTCTCCGCGGAAAGACGGCGCACTGAGTTGAAGTCCTGCGTCGTACATCAGAACTCGACTCTTTCCAAACGTGATACCGCCCAGAACCGGGATTCCAAACTTCAGATCGGGCTCCGAATAGCCGACGTTGCCGACCACCGAGACAGTTGATCCAAGTGGAAGGTTGGCCTGGAGGCCAAATACCGAGCCACTCGAGCTCGTGAGACTGGTACCCAGTGGTCCGTCGATCATGTCGCCAAAGATCATGTAACCGGCGTATGGCGAGATCGAAGGTCCGGGCACCTGATTGACAATTCGAGCGCGACGAGTGCGCCGCTGCGCGTCGGCCGAGACTGAAGTGACAGCAAGCGCAGCGAAAACACCGAGTAAGACCAGAGTTTTATTCATTGGTGTGGCTCCTGAAGCCTTGAGTTAAGCGCCACAGTAGCAGAACCGGGCCCGCTGATCTTCTCGATTCTTAACCTGTTGACCAAAAAAGACTTCCGATCGAAACGGAGAACTGCGGGGCCGCCTGTTGTCACCATCCGTGGACGGGTTTTGTCCCGTGATCAACACAAAACGAAAGCGGTCACCAATAAAACCGGTGACCGCTTTCAACCCCGCATTCGGGTACGGGGCACTGCTAACTGTCAGTTGCCGGAGCCGAGGTAAGGCAGGTTTCCGCTTCTCACTTCGCGTGAACCTGCGGCCGCACCGAGGGCAACAGAAAGAGGGAAAGCGATTGCCGTACCAAGGCCGACGATAGGCAGTAGCCCGACGGCGACCATGGCAACCAGGTAGGCCCCGATGCCGGCGATAATGGGAGTAGTCGCCTTGTGCGCGCCCTCTACAAAGCGCAGCCGGTCACGAACGAACTTCTTTGTGGCGGTGTAGCCCAGAAACGCTGAAACCGTAGCGATGACGAGGGCAATGGTGCTGATGATCATGTCTCCTCCTGATGTTTCACAGTACGAGGGGCAGTACTGGAAGTTTCGCGGACGGAGCGTAATCTCCAATCAGCAATGACCAGGAAAATTCTTCCAATTGACATAGATGCGGACATCCGCGTTTCCGCCACGCTGCCTGCCCGCGCCTATTCCAGCCCGGAAGCCTGGTCGATTCAGCAGGATCGCGTATTTGCAAGAAGCTGGCAGTACGCTGCAGATGCTGATCAGGTAAAGGCACCCGGCCACGTACTTCCGTTCAGTCTCCTGGACGGATGCCTGGCAGAGCCGCTGGTGATTACCTCCGACGAGAACGCTGAGCTTCGGTGCCTGTCCAACGTCTGCACTCATCGCGGGGCTCTCGTGGTCGAGGGTGAGGGCCACGTGAAAGGGCTGCGCTGCCGCTACCACGGCCGCCGCTTTGCACTCGATGGATCTTTCATCTCCATGCCGGAATTCGAGGATACTGCGAACTTCCCGACCGCCGCGGACTGCCTTCCGCGTGTGCCGCTCGAGAAGTGGGGCCCGCTCCTGTTTACGGGATTGTCGCCTGCGTGTTCATTCGAGGACTGGATGGAACCGGTCAACCGCCGCGTTTCCTGGATGCCACTTGATTCGTTCAGGCGCGACCGCAACGACTCGCGGGACTATCTCATCGAAGCAAACTGGGCTCTCTACTGCGACAACTACCTCGAAGAATTCCACATCCCTTATGTGCATGCGGGCCTTTCCGAGCAACTCGACTACAACTCATACTATACGGAAGTCTTTCCCCACGGCTCGCTGCAAATGGGGATCGCGCGCTCTGGGGAGCCGGTCTTCGACTTGCCGTCAGATCACCCGGATTTCGGCAAGCGCGTCGCGGCATTCTACTTCTGGCTGTTCCCCAACCTCATGCTGAACTTCTATCCGTGGGGCTTGTCGATGAATGTCGTAAGTCCTCTTGGTCCGGCGCGCACTCGAGTATCATTCATCTCATACATCTGGAACGAGTCCCTGAGACGGCAGGGAGTTGGAGCCGACCTCCACAAGGTGGAGATGGAGGATGAGGAGGTTGTGGAGTCGGTACAGCGCGGAGTCAGCTCGCGCCTTTACAACAGCGGCCGCTTTTCCGCCCGGCGCGAAGTTGGCACGCATCATTTTCATCACATGCTGGCTCAATACATGAATGACGGAGAAGAACATGAGCGATAAGCAGAACGAGCAAAAAGCGACTTTCGGTGCGGGATGTTTCTGGGGCGTCGAAGCAGCATACCGCCAGCTCGCCGGTGTCATCTCGACAGAAGTCGGATATCTCGGGGGTACGATGCAGAACCCCACTTACAAGGACGTGTGCAGCGGGAGTACGGGCCACGCGGAAGTCGTGCAGGTGACATACGATCCGGAGCGCCTCACGTACGACGACCTTTTGACTGTGTTCTGGGAGAATCACGATCCGACAACTCTCAACAGGCAGGGCCCCGACGTCGGCACGCAGTATCGGTCGGCAATTTTCTATCACGACGAAGAGCAAAAAACAGCAGCGGTGCGTTCGAAAGAGGAGCGGGCAAAGAGTGGAAGGCATGCCCGCCCCATCGTGACCGAGATAACTGAAGCCAGCGATTTCTATCTGGCTGAAGATTACCATCAGCAGTATCTCGAGAAACGCGGACTGTCGAGCTGCCATATCTGATGATGAAACGACGTGAGTTTCTGCGTGCGGGTGCGCTGACCGGCGCGGCCGCGCTCATCCCCGGGTCCGTTCAGGCCGAAGCACCTGAAACTGATCGCCAGCGGGATCGCCAGCCGCCACTGGAACTCACTGATTTTTCGCTGGAGGAGGCGACCGTTGCTGAGCTTCAGCGGGATATGGCAAGTGGAAAGCTGACTGCGCAGTCCATCACTCAGGAATACCTCAACCGCATCGAAGCAAATGATCGGCGGGGTCCGTCGCTGCATGCGGTAATCGAGACGAATCCAGATGCGATGGAGATTGCAAAATCTCTCGACGAAGAGCGGAAAAGTCGGGGAGTTCGGGGTGCGTTGCACGGAATTCCGGTGCTGATAAAAGACAATATCGACACTGCCGACCGCATGACCACCACGGCCGGATCGTACGCGCTCGAAGGCTCGATTCCCGCCCGAGATGCATTTATTGCGATGCGGCTTCGGGAAGCTGGCGCGGTGCTTCTCGGAAAGACCAACCTCAGCGAGTGGGCGAATTTTCGTTCGACGCACTCGTCCAGCGGCTGGAGCGGACGCGGAGGCCAGGCGAAGAATCCCTACGTGCTGGACCGAAATCCATGCGGTTCCAGCTCAGGCTCGGGTGCTGCGGTGTCTGCAAATTTCTGCGCCATTGCGGTGGGCACCGAAACCGACGGATCGATCGTCTGCCCGTCCTCGGCAAACGGCATCGTCGGCATCAAGCCCACGCTCGGCCTGGTAAGCCGAGCGGGAATTATTCCCATCGCGCACAGCCAGGACACTGCCGGGCCGATGGCCCGCACCGTCACTGATGCGGCAATCCTGCTCAATTCGCTGGCGGGAGTGGATTCGCGAGACCCTGCAACGTCATCGCAGAGGGGCAGATCCCGGCCGGATTACACGCGATATCTCGACGTCAAAGGACTGAAGGGAGCAAGAATAGGCGTCGCCCGCGCCAAGTATTTCGGGTATAGCGAGGCAGCTGATACGCTGATTGAGGATGCGCTTGCTGAAATGAAGCGGCAGGGCGCGATCGTTGTCGACCCTGCGGATATTCCGACGGCAGGGAAATTCGACGACACCGAGTATGAAGTGCTTCTCTATGAGTTCAAGGCTGACCTGAATTCGTACCTCGCTTCGCTCGGTCCGCGGGCGCCCGTCAAGTCGCTGGCGGACATCATCGCATTCAACACCAGGAACAAGTCCAGGGAGATGCAGTGGTTTGGCCAGGAGATCATGCTCCAGGCGGAGAAAAAGGGGCCGCTCACCTCGAAGAAGTACCGGGACGCGCTGGCCAGAAATCTGCGCATGTCCCGAAAGGAGGGAATCGACGCGGTGATGGACAAGCACAGGCTCGATGCTATTGTCGCACCGACGGGCAGCCCGGCGTGGCCCACTGACCTTATCAACGGCGACCACTTCACCGGGGCCAGTTCGACGCCCGCAGCCGTCGCCGGTTATCCCAACATCAACGTGCCTGCGGGATTTGTTTTTGGCCTGCCTGTGGGGATTTCATTCTTTGGTAGAGCGTGGAGCGAGCCAAAGCTGATTTCTATTGCCTTCTCATACGAACAGGCCGCCCGCCACCGTAGGCCTCCGAGATTCCTGCCAACCGTGCTCGAGCGGTAACAACCTTCTCAATTCGGAGCGTTTGGAACGAAAAACGCATAGGCAGGGTTGCAGATATGCCCGGTTCCGACGCGGGCGCTCACCATGGAGACATTCAAATGACATCAGTAACTCGCTCACTTTGCATCGCAGGAGCACTCGCGGGTGCATTTGCGTTTGCCGCGCCAAACCAGGCATTCGCACAAGGCAAGAGCAACAAGGCAGCAAAAGCCGAGCAGAAAATGGAAAAGGCGGAGCACAAGGCGGAACACAAGGCCACCGAAGCCGAGCACAAGATGGAGCACAAGGCGGAGAAG
>JBKJNN010000082.1:0-12830 GCA_046593625.1 Gemmatimonadaceae bacterium
CTCAACAGTGTCGCCCTCCACAAATTTTCCCTCGAGCACAGCCATCGCCAGCGGGTTCTGCACCAGCCGCTGAATGGCGCGCTTGAGTGGGCGAGCACCAAAGGCCTGATCATAACCCTCGCTCGCGAGAAGATGCCTTGCTTCAGGACTCAGGTTGATCGACAGCTTCTTGCCTGCGAGCAGCTCCTCGAGGCGCTTGAGCTGAAGGCCTATTATCACCTCTATCTGCTCCTGCCCCAGCGGACGGAACAGGATGATGTCATCCACGCGATTGAGAAACTCCGGACGGAAATGCTGCCTCAGCGACGCAGTAACCTGCGTCTCCACCAGAGCCCAGTCTTCAGTTCCATGCTCGAGGATGAACGAGCTGCCGATGTTCGACGTCATTATGATCACGGTGTTTCTGAAATCAACGGTGCGTCCCTGCGAGTCAGTGAGCCGCCCGTCATCGAGAATCTGAAGCAGGATATTGAACACATCTGCATGCGCCTTCTCTATCTCGTCAAACAAAATCACCGAGTACGGCCGGCGGCGCACGGCTTCCGTGAGCTGCCCTCCCTCTTCGAATCCCACATAGCCGGGAGGCGCGCCTATCAGACGCGCGACAGCGTGACGCTCCATGTATTCCGACATGTCGATTCGCACCATCGCATGCTCGTCGTCAAACAGAAATTCGGCGAGCGCACGCGCAGTCTCAGTCTTACCAACACCAGTCGGCCCGAGAAAAATGAAAGAACCGATCGGACGATTGGGATCCTGAAGCCCCGCACGGGAACGGCGCACCGCGTTCGCTACCGCGCGAACGCCCTCGGTCTGACCCACCACGCGCTCACCAAGAAGTGCCTCGAGACGGGTGAGCCGTTCGCGCTCCCCTTCCATCATTCGCGTGACGGGAATACCGGTCCAGCGCGCTACAATTTCAGCCACGTCCTCGTCGGTGACTTCCTCTTTCAGGAATTGACGCCCGCCTCCCTGCTTGCTCGCGAGTTGCTGTTCAGTGTCGCGAAGCTGCTGCTCAAGCTGCGGAATGGTCCCGTAGGTAATTTCTGCCGCTTCGCCGAGGTTTCCGGAGCGCGTGGCCTGATCGGCCTGGAGGCGCGCTTCTTCGAGCTGCTGCTTGATCTTGCCGACGCTGCCGAGTGTTTCTTTTTCGTTCTGCCATTGAGACTTCATGACGTTGGATTTTTCGCGCAGTTCAGCCAGCTCTCGCTCCAGCGTCTCCCTGCGCTCGATCGATGCCTTGTCCTTTTCCTTCTGCAGCGCCTGGCGCTCGATCTCGAGCTGCGTGATCCTGCGTTCGACTTCGTCAATCTCCTGCGGCATCGAGTCGATCTCGATGCGGAGGCGCGACGCTGCCTCGTCAATCAGGTCGATTGCCTTGTCAGGGAGAAAGCGATCACCGATGTAGCGGTTGGAAAGAGTGGCAGCGGCTACAACTGCGCCGTCAGTGATTCGCACGCCATGATGGACTTCATACCGCTCCTTGAGCCCACGCAGAATTGCGATCGTGCTCTCAACGCTCGGCTCTCCAACGTAAACGGGCTGAAACCGGCGCTCGAGCGCGGCGTCCTTCTCGATATGCTTGCGGTATTCGTCGAGAGTGGTCGCTCCGACTACACGCAGCTCGCCACGCGCCAGCAGCGGCTTCAGCATGTTGCCGGCGTCCATTGACCCCTCGGCCTTTCCGGCGCCGACGAGCGTGTGCATTTCATCGATGAAGATGACGAACTTGCCTTCCCCTTCTGTAATCTCCTTCAGCACTGCCTTGAGCCGTTCCTCGAACTCGCCGCGAAACTTTGCTCCCGCAATGAGTGCACCGAGGTCGAGCGAAAGCAGGCGCTTTCCGCGCAGGCTTTCGGGTATGTCTCCGTTCATGATCCGCTGAGCGAGACCTTCCGCAATTGCTGTCTTCCCTACACCGGGTTCTCCGATCAGCACGGGATTGTTCTTCGTTCGGCGCGAAAGCACCTGAATGACGCGACGGATTTCTTCGTCCCGCCCGATCACCGGATCGAGTTTTCCCTTGCGGGCGGCTTCTGTGAGATCGCGCGTATAGCGCTGAAGTGCCTGGTACTGATTTTCAGGATTCTGATCGGTGACGCGATGACTCCCGCGAACCTGTTGAAGCGCTTCGAGCATGCTTTCGTAGGTCGCGCCCGCGTCGGTGAGGAGACGCCGCGAATCCGTTCCCTTCACCTCGCTCAATGCGAGAAGGAGGTGCTCCGCAGAGATGTATTCGTCGCCAAGCGTCTTGGCGTCCTTCTCGGCGCGGTCGAAGACCTGGTTGAGTTCGCGCGAAAGGTTGGGTTGAGCGTCAGTCTGCTTTGGATATCTCGCTGCTTCGGTCTCCGCCTTTTCACGGAGTGAAGTGACGCTTACGCCGATCTTCTGCAGTACGGGGACGACGATTCCTTCGTCTTGGCCGAGCAGGGCCTGGAGAAGGTGGAGGTCGTAGACCTGCGGGTTGCCGGCTTGGCGCGCTAGCGAGACGGCGTCATTGATAGCCTCGCCTGCTTTTACTGTAAGTCTGTCGGGATTGATCATGCTTCACCGGGGTGCAATGTGAGTGCCCGAAGAACCTGCCAGACTGGCCGAACATCAGCGCAAAAAAGAACGCGCCCCGTTGCCGGAGCGCGTTCAAGTTGCGAAGCCTGATGCCGGAAAGCTACTTCGACACCAGCATTTTTTTCACGAGCGGCTTGCCATCGACTTCGAGCCGGTAGAGATAGACTCCAGACGCCACTTCCTGCTGCGTCCTCACATCCTTCCCGTCCCAATAAGCCGTGTACTGACCACAGGTCAGAAGCAAGCGGTCTATTGTCTCACCCCCAGCTACATTCCCAGTTCCGCCCTGCAGAACCGGCACAGCGACTGGCTGCGCCAGAACGTTGTAGATCCTCAAGCTTACGCGGTACAATCGGCCCGGATCTGAACATCCAGCTCCATCGCCAATACTGAACGGAATCCTGGTCTCCGGATTGAAAGGATTCGGAAAATTCTGACCGAGCTCCAATCCGGCGCCACGCGCCCTGCCGGATTGGGTTGATGAAACTCCCTGAGCCGACGAGTTGCCTGGCATGAACGCGCTGAGGGCAAGCACCACTAGTGCCACCCACAGGTGTTTCATTATTGCTCCACTGCTGACAAAGAAAGTTTTGGAGAGTACCCTCTGAAAACTGGTTGTACTGATGTTCGCTTTGGCCAACCTACGGCCATAGTGACAGAGTGTCAAGCATGTTGAACCGGCCCTGGCTTGAGTCATCTGAAACCATTCGTCGTCACCCTGAAAAAGGTTTGACTGCCCTGCCTTGCAGACTCCGTTCCGTGACATGCCTTCGATCACAGTATTCGAGAAACGGAATCAGGTACTTTCTTGATACCCCGAGCACCTCCCGAAGCTCCGCCGGGGAGTAAACCCGGTTTGGCTCCAGATGCGACCTCAGTTTTGCAACGGCTGCTTCCACCGCCGGCCTGCTGTAGTAGCGATCATCTGCCACACGTTCCACCCGGCCTTCCCGCTCCAGCCATCTGAGGAGCGCCAGCGTAGACTGCCCGAATTTCACCTCCAGCTCCCCCACGCTCGGCGGCTCCTGCGGCGTTGCTTCCAACTCCGCCAGAATGCCGTCGCTATGGACCTTGTCCTGCTCGGTGAGTGATGAAGCCCACCCTGCGGGACGAACCAGCGCACCTTCCTGGTCTATCCGCCCCTTTCTTACGAGACGACTGAGCGCCAGGTCCATCACTTCCGGAGGCGCTTGCGCAGCCGCCCTGATTGTCTGTAGTGAGACACCCGGCTCCAGCGGATGGTTTGCTACCGTCCTGGCGAGAAAGTGCTCGATGAACTGCTCGAGCTCGTCAGGGATGCCGCTGCCCCACACCTGCCCCTCCAATACCACGGCGCCGATTCGCGCCAGTTCGACCTTGACCTCTCCAATGGGTAAGCCTGAGCGAACGGGTAAGTGCGCCAGGCTTACGCCGGCCAGCCCTGCATTTCCAAGGATGTTTGAGAACCGGTTTTCCTTCCGGTCCGACAAACCGGCGCCGTTCGGTCCACTTGCTTTTTTCCTTGGGGGACTCGGATCGATGACGACTCCTCCGCCGATTGTGCGCGCGGGAGAGGGCAGTCGAATCACGAAATGATCCCCGCCACGCGCGACAACGGGTTCCTCGAGAATCAGCCGCGCCAGAACCGCTCCATTCGTGGCTACTGATAGCCGGGAGAGTCTTGCAGTTGTTTCGGATGTGCCGATGTGGAGTCGTACGCGGGTTCGAGGCGTAGGCTCGAAGTCAGGAGCATTGAGTTCCAACCGGACGTCCATCTCACGGGTGGGCAGCCAGGCAGGCTCGTTGACGATTACGCTTCCCCGCCCCACGTCATCCAGGTCACAACCCGCGAGTGCGAGCGCAACCCGCGTTCCCGGCAGCGCGTGTGCCTCCGCGATGCCGTGCGTTTGAATCGCCCGCACGCGCGCGACTTTTCCCGACGGTTGAATCAGCACCGTGGAATCGCGCGCGACTGTCCCGCTCCACACAGTCCCGGTCACTACGGTTCCGGTTCCTCGTACGGTGAATACCCGGTCCACTGGCATCCTGAACAGGTCGTCGGGCGATCTCTGCTGTGTCTGCATTCCTGCGACAGTGCGAATGGCCGCCTTCAGTTCATCAATTCCTTCGCCCGTGGTCGCTGACACCTGCACAATGGGCGCGCCGTCGAGAAAGGTCCCTTTCAGCAGCGACGCAATTTCCTCGACCACCAGCTCACGCCACTCTGGGTCCGCAATGTCGCACTTGGTAACTGCAACCACGCCCCGGGGAATATTCAGCAGTGAGAGTATCTCGAGGTGCTCACGAGTCTGAGGCATAATGCCTTCGTCGGCCGCAACGACGAGCATCGCGAGGTCAACTCCACTCGCTCCCGCGAGCATCGTTCGTACGAATCCTTCATGGCCAGGGACGTCGACGATCCCAAGTGTTCCGAGGTCGCCCAGGTCGAGGGGAGCGAAGCCGAGGTCGATGGTTATGCCGCGGCGCTTTTCCTCGGGCAGCCTGTCGGTGTCAACGCCGGTGAGCGCCCTGACCAGCGCAGTCTTGCCATGATCGATGTGGCCCGCAGTGCCAAGAATCACGCGGCGCTCCAGTCTCCACTTTCCCAGATGCTGAAGGCCGGCAGTTCTCTGCCCGAGCCTACGTGCTCATGGTAGAACTCGCGCAGCAATCTCTGGTGCGCACGCCCGCCCGGCGCATCCAGTGGCTCGGCGTCGCTGTCATCGAGCCAGTGCCGGAGTGCATTGCGGGCGGAGACAGGCAGCAGCCGATTGCCTGAAGCGAGAGTTGCGCAGCGGGGACAGAGCGCGCCACCCGCGGAATGTGAGAAAGATACAGAGACACTCGGGTCGAGACTGGAATGACAGTTGGCGCACACATCTATCGCCGGGGAAAAACCCAATGTCGCAATCATGTGCCATGCGCCTCTGAGACCTGCGGCAACGGTGGCATCCGCAGCGGCAGAAGCAATCCCATCGAGCGCCGATTCAACAGAGTGGAAAAAACCCGGCGCGGACTCGTCACCCGAAGATCTTAGTACCATCTCGGAAACCATTGAGGCCGCAGTGAACCGGCCGACGTCGTGAGCCAGCTGAGGCCTGGCTCGCGTCGCGTCGAGCGATGCGAGAGTCTGCAAATCCCGGTTCGGACGCAAATGTATTTCAGCTGTTCCCTGCGCAAAGAGGTCGAGCGCACTTCCAAAGCGTTTCCGCGAACCCCGCGCTCCCCGCGCCAGCACCGATTGAATGCCCGCCTCACGCGTCATCAGTCTGATGATGCGCGAGCTTTCCAGATAATTGAACGCGTGCAGGACTATTGCTTCGGTGACGAGCGTGCTCATACGCAAACTTACATGGCGCCACCGACTCGCGCCCCGATCAGATAGGTGCGTCCGGGAGCCGAGAAATGGAGCACGTCTTCGTATTTCCTGTCGAGCACGTTGTCCACCCTGAAGGTCAGGGCCAGAACGGGCTTTCCTGTTGCGCTGCGAAGGACTTCCCGGCTCCCTGAGACGTCAAACCTCGTATAGGCCGGAAGCGAAATAGTGGGCGATGGAAACTGTGTAAAGTCGAGGTCCGGACGTTCGCCGACGTATGTACCGGTGACGGCGAGAGAACCGCTGTTCGGCCGCGACCAGGCGATTGAACCCGTTCCTGAATGAGTCGGGCGCCGCAGCAACGCGTCGCCCACCTTGAGGTCTCCCGCATACTCAGGAGAGATCTTCGTCGCGCGCGGCGTAACCATGGTGTAACTGGCGGACGCCGACAAACCATTTACGGGGGTGGTTTGCACCTCCACTTCGTATCCGTTGGATTCCGCTTCGGTGAGATTGGCGAAGCTCCCGAGGTAATTCGGCGGACCGCCGGATACATACTGAATGAGATCACTGAACCGCTGCCTGAAATAATTCGCAGTCACGGTCACCGCACCGTCCAGGGCAGTCTGCTCCACACCGACTTCCCACGAGCGTGAGCGCTCTGGCCGGAGGTCCGGGCTGCCGCTCGTGTAAAGCGTGGGACGAAGCTGGCTGAACGCGGGCGCATTGAAGGCGGTGCTGAACGAAGCACGCAACCGTGAAGTCGCATCGAGAGGAAGGCTCGCGCCAGCCCTGTAGGTCGTGAACGCATCATAGTCGGAATTGTCATCGCGCCTTGCGGCGAGTGTCCATGCAATTCCACCCGGGGCACCAGCAACGAGTTCTGTGAAAACAGACCTGGTGGTTCGAGCCGCACCAAAGGAGGACACGAGCGAAGTCGGGCCACCCAGGGCACCTTCGTTGTTCTGGCTGTTCTCACTCTCCTTTACATATTCGGCACCAACGGTCAGCACCGAAGATTCAGGAAATTCGAAGGCAACTCCTGCTTCAGCGCTGCGGCGTTTGTTTCGCGAGAGAAGCGCTGCATTCCGACGCGGCGGAAGATTTCCAGGCGTTCCGAACGGCTGCACAATATCCTCTGACAGATCTGAGACTTCGTTCGTGCCGAAGGAGAGTCTTCCTGTAGCCGTCTCTGAGAGCTTCGACGTTCCATTCATTCCAACCGTGAGACGATGCTGCACGCGGTAAGAATTGGAATCAACCGGCGCCCCGGTGAAATCCGTCGGATAATGAAACTCGGCCGCCGTGTATCTGGCAGAAACCAGTGCGTCTGTACCAGCGCGCGGAGCGACGCCAACGGAACCACTTAGCGTTCCATTGTAGTAGTTGTTGTTGAAAGGCAGGATGCCATCGGTACGCCGGGCGCCGCCGCCCAAAGAGAATCGCATGCGGCCGCTGTTGCCGCCGGCATCGAGCGTACCTTCTCGAGAACCGTAGTTCCCTGCTCGGGCGCTGCCTGACATGCTCGCCGGGCCGCGCCCCTGCCGCGTGAATATCTGTACGATGCCGGAGACCGCGTCCGCTCCGTAAACGACGCCGGCGGGACCGCGAACAACTTCGATTCGTTCGATGTTGTCAGTCGTGAGGTGACTGAAATCGAAATAGCCGCCTGGTGAATTGACCGTCACGCCATCAATAAGCACGCGGGTGTAACGGCTCTCGCCGCCACGCATGAACAGCGAGGTGATGGAACCGACCGAGCCGTTCTGAACGAGCGCCATTCCGGGAACGCCTCTGAGCGCATCCGCCACGCGGGTAATTCCGCGCGCGCGAAGTTCGGCGCCGGAGATCACCGTGACTGCCTGCGTGAGCGACGACGGCGATGACGGCGTCTTTGTCGCCGAGACGATGACTGTAGACAGTGTTGCGGTATCGGGAGCCTGGGCACGGACGGTCACTGACATTGCTATCGAGGCCAGGCAGCTGCAGACGAGTGTTCGATTCATTTTCTCGGATATAGACGTGTAAGGGTTTTTGCTCGCCTTCATCCTGACGGCGAGCGCTTGCGAAGTGGAACCAGCGAAGGGGCACCGACCGCCGGATCGCGCGTGACTACCAGTGGCCATTCGTAGACTTTTTCGAGGAGCGGGGCCTGCATCACAGAGGCAGGCACGCCCGAAGCCACGACGCGTCCGTGATTCAGCAGAACGACCCAGTCGGCAAAGCGCGCGACAAGATTGAGTTGGTGACTCACGATCATCACCGCCATACCATCCTGAGCCAGAGAGTGGAGCAGTTCGAAGACTGACATCTCGTGCGAAAGATCGAGAAACGTTGTCGGCTCATCGAGCACAAGTGCGCGCGCGTCCTGAGCCAGTGCTCGTGCGATGCGCGCACGCTGCCATTCCCCACCCGACAACGTGTCGGTACTGCGATCGGCAAAGTCGCTCACACCGGCGCGAGACATGGCAGAATCGACAGCAGTCAGATCCGGCAGCGCAGCACTGCGCCAGAGCCCGAGCTGCGGATATCTCCCGAGCCCGACATACTCGACCACTCTCATTGGAAAGGCCGGCTCTTCCCGCTGCGGTGCCACAGCGACACGCCGCGCAATCTCGCGCGCACCGAGGTGCATGATGTCATCTCCGTCCACCTCGACCGCTCCCTCTTCGAGCGGCTGCCGCCGCAGAAGCGCCTTCACGAGAGTGGACTTTCCGCTGCCGTTAGGGCCCGCGACTGCGGTAACTGCGCCCTCTCGTGCCTCGATCGAGACATCGTCGAGTGCCCTCACGGGAGAACCCGGATATCGAACGCATACGGAGGAAAACCTGATCACCTCGCCTTCCTCAGCTGCGCAAGAAAAAATGGAACGCCGAGTATGGCGGTGACTGCGCCAAGGGGCAGCTCGCCTGGAGGTCGCAGCGTTCGGGCGGCGAGATCTGCAGCCACGACGAGAGCAGCACCCACGAGACCGGCTGCGACAATGAGCGGGCGATGCTGGCGAATTCCTCCGGCACGAACGATGTGGGGCACGATGAGCCCAACGAATCCGATCAGTCCCGCGACCGCCACCGTGGCGGCGGCGAGAAGTGCCGACAGCATGTATATCCTGCGCGCAGAAACTTCCACGTTCACACCGAGAGAAGCCGCTGCGTCTTCGCCGAGCGAAAGGATGTCAATCTCGCGTCCCCAGTACACCAGCAGGGCCCCACCGATCGCGACATATGCAGCGAGCCAGCCGAGTGCGCCCCATGAGGCGTCGGCGACGGAGCCCATCATCCACCACAGTGCCCCGCGAATCGTGTTTGGAGGCGCATTCGCAAGTGCGATCATGATGACGGCATTTGCAAATGCGCCGATGATGACTCCCGCTATGAGAAGTGTGCGCGGATCGCTTCTTCCGGCGCCTCCGGCGGCCCGGGCAACAAGCAGAGCGAGCACCACGGCAAGCGCGGCGCCTGCAAAAGCGGCGACGGCAATGACGCCGGTGTTGGTCGCATGCATCGCGAATGCAATCACGGCGCCGACGGCCGCGCCTCCAGACACTCCGAGCAGGTAAGGTTCCGCGAGTCCGTTGCGGAGCGTTCCCTGGAGTGCTCCACCGCTCATTCCCAGTCCCGCTCCAACGAGTGCGGCAAGGAATATCCGCGGCAGCCGAAGATTGCGAACTATCGAAACCGTGGCAGGATCACCGTTCCCCTGAAGAGCCAGAATCACATCGTGGATGGGGATCTTGATGACGCCGGTCCCGAGTGCAATGACACTCAGTGCCGCCAGAACCGCGATCATTGCAGCCCAGTGCCAGCCGCGGTGGGTCATCACCGTATCTGCCCGGGATGGAGAAGTCTGGCGAGCGAAAGCGCTGCCTCTCCGAGTCTCACCGATGGCCTGCCCACGAGCGCTGTGTCAACGACAATAAGGCCGCCCTGTTTCACCGCGCTCACTTCGGCCCACTTTGGATCGGTGGACATCTTGAGCTTCCCTTCCGGTCCCGTGATGATGAACTGCGGCTTCCGCTTGAGTACATCTTCTATCGACACAGTCGGCGAAACGTCTTTCGAATCTCCGTAGATGTTCTCACCGCCAGCAATCTCGATCAGCTCGTTCATGTAACTGCCCGCTCCGATGGTGATGAGGGGCGCATCCCAGATGTGCCAGAAAACTCGCGGCTTTGGCAGTGACCCTGTTTCGGCTCGCACTCTTTTCAAAGTCTTCTCAACCGAATCAGAAACGAGAACTCCCATGGCGCTGTCACCGAGCATTTTCCCGATTGTGCGTGCGGCGCGATGGAAGTCAGCGATATGATCGATCTTGAGCGACAGCGTGTTGACTCCGGCCGCGCGCAGCTGGCGGGCCGCAACCCTGTTGTCGGCACTGGCGTAGAGAATGACCAGATCGGGGCGAACGCCGAGCACTGCCTCGACGTTCGGCCTGAGGCCGGAGCCAAGGTCGGCGACTTGTTCCGCTTCGGCGGGATAGAGGTCCCAGTGAGTGCGCCCAACGAGCCGGTTACCGGCGCCGAGCGCGAATATCAGATCGGTTGTTGCGGGATTGAGCGAGACGACGCGGGCAGGTTTCGCCCCGAATGTGATCGCGTCACCAAAATCGTCGGATTCCGGATGTGATGTGACTGCGTCTCGGGCGCATGCCGAGAGCGTGATGATCTGGAATGAGGCAATGAGTGCTGCAGCAGTTCTTAACGGGTACAAAAAAGGCATTCTCCTGAGAGAATGCCGCAACGTCAACGCGCCGGTAGTGACGCCTCGAACGCCACCAGCCCCTCCCCCGAGGTTCTGAAAACGTGGCGCGAGCACGAGTCGTCTCCTGGCTCCGGGCCGCGACGCTCACCTTCCCGGCGAAACAGTGCCAGTGGTGCTACGAGCGCGCGTTTTGATGCCCGATACAGTGGCGGGGCCGCACCGGCATGTCACCGGTTTCCGTGGCTCCGCTCGCGATAAATTGTTCCGAAGCTTACGTCCGCCGGAGCGCGCGTGCAAGCGCGAAGGTCATCGCAGCGCCGATGACGACGGTGAGCGCAATCAGGTAGCGCGGGTCGATATCCTTGTTTCGCGAGGACCGGGGAAGGTCGATGACAGCGACCGAATTTGCTGGTGCGTCCGCGGCCAGGAATCGCCGGAAGCTCCTTCGCTCGAGCGCGACGGGCGCCTTCTCGACGAGACCTGCGCCGGTAACAGTTCCCTTCTCATCCTCGATGAGCACCTCGAGAATCTCCGTGTCACGTACGATCGGCACATTCAGCGGAAACGCATTCGCCGGCATCGAGTAGGTGAACGCAAGTTGCTTGAGGCCAGGAGCTACAGGAGCGAAAATGCGTGCTTTCCCATTTTCGAATCGTACCGCCTGCGCGGGAATATCTCCCTGGGCAACACGGAAGTTGGTGCCCTTTAGTGGAGTAACGGCAGACCACACATCGTGGCCGTTGCTTTCCGACGCGACCCGGGTGACTGAGCTGTCGTTCGCGAGCTCGTACACTTCAGTGACAGTGCGCATGCCGTTGGCATCGACCGTAGAGATGACTACATGGTGTCCGCGGCTGCTGATTGGCACCGGCCCGGAGGTCGTATCGAAGACTGCAATTTCTGCTTCTTCCCCCCTGACCGTCGAATGTGCGAGCGGCGGTGTGAAATAGGCGACGCCACCGTAGGATGCAGACACGAAGTAGAGCGCGCGCTGATCTCCTGACCGGGTAAACCGAAACTGGTAGCGCCCGGACGCGTCCGCTCGAACCGAATCGAGAGGGCCTGCTTTGTCGGACCCAACGCGGTGCAACGTCACGATAACGCCATTCACCGGAAGCATGCTGCTTTTGCCCGGCCGTACCACCTGGCCAGCAACGAGCTGCGGGCCCGTCAGCACTTCCTGGCTGTCGGGCTCCGTCGGAAAATCCTGGCCCGCTGCCGCCCGTGAAGCGAGCAGCAGCGCAAGGCATACTGACGCCTTAAATGTTGAACTTCCCAAAATCTTCAGGTCGCAGATTCTCGAGGTATTTCTTCAGCTGCTCGGCGCTCATCTCATCCGATGGAGGTTCGGGGTTGGCACCGGGTGAAGTGTAGGTGTCGCTCTCTTCCGAAGAATCCTCGAAGACTAGCGATGTCAGCAGTGAATCCTGTGCAAAGATCGGCGCTGAGCAGCGGAGCGCGATGGCGATGCTGTCGGATGGCCTCGCGTCGATGTTGATGATTTCCTCACCGCGATTGATCTGCATCTCCGCGTAGTAGGTACGGTCCTGCACCTTCGTGATATTTACGCGGCGGAGAGTACCACCCAGTCCGTTAATCAGCGTCTTGCAGAGATCGTGAGTGAGAGGCCTGTCACGGTGGAGGTGACTCATCTCGATGACGATGGACTCCGCCTCCGACTGCCCTATCCAGATAGGCAGCAACCGCTCGCCTTCCTTCTCTCGTAAAATCACGACGTACGAGTTATTGGAGCGATCGAGTCCGAGCCGCATTACTTCCACTTCAGTGAGCTGCATTTCTCAATTTAATGAAAAGCAAAAGGCCGCACGACAAAATCGTGCGGCCTTTTGTGTTCCGAAAAACTACTTCGTGGCCTTGAGAAGCTGCTTGACCCGGTCTGTTCTTTCCCATGTAAAGAAAGTGAGACCGCTCTTGCCCTTGCCAGTGCTGACAGTCTCACGTCCGAAATGGCCGTATGCGGCTGTCCGTTCGTAAATGGGCTTCCTCAATTCGAGGTCGGCCATGATGCCGCGCGGCGTGAGGTCAAAGACTTCACCAACCGCACGCATGATGACCGCTTCCGGAACTGTATTGGTGCCAAAGGTATCCACCATCACCGAGACCGGCCTCGCAACGCCGATGGCGTAGGCAAGCTGCACCTCGCAACGGCGGGCGAGCTTGGCTGCGACGATGTTCTTGGCAACCCAGCGCGCGGCGTAACAGGCGCTGCGATCTACCTTCGATGGATCCTTGCCGCTGAAGGCACCGCC
>JBKJNN010000196.1:0-3215 GCA_046593625.1 Gemmatimonadaceae bacterium
GCTTCCCGACGGCATGAGGTGGTCGAGGGAAAGATTGACGCTGTAGTTGCCAGTGTATCTGATTTGGTAGACCTTGCCGCCGAATGCTCCGGTGGGGTCGTTGACAACGGAGCCGCCTGCGCTGCCGAATGTTCCGGTAGAGCCGTTCTCAAAGTCCGCGTAGGCGATGACACCCGTGGGTGGGGCAGGTGCAGGCTCCGGTGACGGCGTCGGAGAAACAGTGAGGTGGCCCGCATCCGGTACCGCGACCGAAGCCGTGCCCGTGACTCCGCCCGCAGTCCCTTCAATAATGGCGGTGCCAGCCGAAAGAGCAGAAACAACTCCGGCCTGCGAAACAGTCGCAATCCAGGGGGAGCGGGAGTTCCAGATAACTGTCTGTCCGCTGAGCGTGCGGCCGGCGGCGTCCTTGATGCTCGCCGTTGCCTGAGCGCTTGTTCCAGCTGCGAGCGACAGCGGATTCACAGCAACCTGGACGGTGGCAACTACTGGCGCAGGTTCTACGACGTTCAGCGTGGCCGATCCCGAACATCCGGCTACCGTCGCCTGGATGATTGCCGCGCCGGCGGCAATCGCGCTTACGATTCCGCTAGAGGACACTGTTGCGACTGCGGGCTGCGAGGTTGACCATGTTATCTCCTGCCCATTTACCGTGCGGCCATTACTGGCGAGAACAATCACACTCGCGGTGACTGAACCGCCTACGGACAGTTGGGAAGGGCTGAGTGTAACTGCAACAGAATATGATTTTGCACATTCTACCGCATTCGGCCCCCCTTTCGCATTCACTCCCAATGAGGGCACATCCTTCACGCTGAGTTTCGAAGGCGCGGTTGATCTCGAAGCGTCAGAGCAACCTGCCAGGACGCACAGCAAGGCAACTGTGCGAAACGTTACCGCGATTCCCGGCTTTCCGGAAGGTGTCATGCCATTCTCTGCATTGAAGTGAATTTCCGGCGGCTCGGCATCCGTGACCCCCCTTTTGCGGGGTGAAACCACGTAGCTTTGCGGCGCCGCCTTTCGGCGGATCTGCTCTTCGGATTCACCCCAAGGAGAGGCTGGGGGCACACCAAAATGAGCGTCGAGTCCTGCCTTACCTACGCAGGACGAACGTTCATTTAATGGGTAACAAACGGATTTTTACGGGACAATGAAACGCCCTTTTCCCCTCCTGTTCATTTGTTTTGAAAGGCGGTGGGAGGAATCGTGGAGCGGGCCCGAGCGGAGCGCTGTCCTATGGGGCCGTGGGCCGGGGTTTAGGCCTTGGGGCTGACGTTGCGGAGGAGGTGAACCAACCGCTCAAGATCCGACTCGTTCAACCGCGAATGAGTAGGCAACGTCACCAGCTCGCGGACGAGCAACTCGGCCCCCGGCAATGCCTTGTTCTGGGCGTCAAGTAAAGAGATGAGGTCGCCAACACCCGCGAGCGTAGTCGGGTAGCCAGCTTCAATGCCGGCAACGCGAGCGGCGCGACCCTGCCCCAATGAACGCATTCCGCCTCTTACCCGCAGGGGGAGCCGCAGGAAGCCAGGAGTTCCCTCGGAGCGGACTGCGATTGCCGCAACCTGCGCATCATTGGAAAGTCTTGAAACGATCGAATCTGCGTTCCTTCGTCTAGTCTCCGGCTCAGCTGCTGCCCGGCTGCCGGATCTGAGCAACGCTGCAGCGCACGAGGCGGGCATTGGGGCCGGCGGAACCGGTGCTTTGAACGACGTTTCCCCAAGACCGAGCCCCGGCAAAGAACGTGGGACCCCATATATCGCCGGTCGCGCAAGCGCCCACTGGGCAAACAGCGCAACCGGAAGCTTCGCGACGCCGCGCGGTGAATGGCGAAGCTCCGGAAATTCCGGGGCGCTGCCACGGCGAAGCACCGCACCACCACCACCGCCGGTCCAGCCTTTTCCGCGTCCGAAACTGAGAACGCTCAGGTCTGCAATCGAACCCAGAGGGTCGGCTCCCCAGGAGGCTCCGTGACACTGCGCGGCATCCTCGATGACGCTTCCGCCAAACGACGATACGAGCCGGCCGATGGCAGCTATATCGAATGGGACTCCATATAATGGTGCGAGGACCACAACGCGGGCGCCGGCCTGGAGTGCCTGCATCAGCGAATCTTCGTCGGGCGCCAGGGAATCTGGGTCGATGTCGTACAGGCAGACCGGCGCGCCCGCGCCAATCGCTGCCGAAGCGACGTCGTAACAGGTGAATGCTGGAAGTGCCACCCTGGTGCTGCCGTCGTGCCGGGTCAGCGCCATCTCGATCGCCAGCTGAAGCGCCTGCGTTCCCGAACCGCAGAGCAGTGCATCGTCCGCGCGAAAATAGGACAGCAATTTTCTGCGCAGTTCCGCCAGCGGCTCGCCGTGCGGGAACACCGCCTCAAGCAACGCGCCTGCCCATGCAGACACGGGCACCGGTGAGTAAACGGGGAGCTGGTGGCGAATCATCCGAGATCGATGCGCTGCGACACTACGGCAGGAGGCGAGCGAGCGACGGACCTACTCGATTGGCCACACCAACAGGCAGTCGCTGCCACAATTTTGTCGCGATCCTGAACAGGGGTCGGTCTGCCGAAGGGATGGAGGAAGATTCGCCTTTGGTCCACGCTGGCCATGGCAGTGGCACATCGGACCCGCCCCATTGAAGCTTGAAACGATGCGTTGCAGCGCCCGGAGTGCTTCTGCCAAAGTTGAAAACCGAGAGGCCACGCTCGATCGCCGTTTCCATCAGGTTGCTGTAGAGCAGCATGTTGGGCGAAAGATGATTCAGCTCCCTCAGCGACGAGGCCCATGTTATCTCGATCTCATCGTTCCATACGAGGCAGCATGCGGCTGCCGCAGGAATTCCCGCGCTGGTATAGACGGCTGAGAAAATGACACTCCCGTCGAACGCGGCAGCTATCGCCTCAAAGAACGAGCGGGGAAGCACTGGCGTACCGAGATCCCTCATGTTGCGGGCAAAGATTCTGTAAAAGGCGCTCAGTTCAGACGAGCCGCTTCGCGCGTACATACCCTCTTTTCCAGGGCGCCTGATCTGGCTCCTGAGCTTCGCGCGAAACGTTGTCTTCCACAGTTCCTCGACAGTGCCTGGCAGTTGCAGGTGAACAGCCACCTTGCGACCCGACGGCTGGAGTCTGCCATTCACATCGGAACGGGACCGCAGCTCGACAAGCGTAGCGCCGCTGCGTTCAGCTTCCGCAACGGCATGCTCCGCCAGTTGCT
>JBKJNN010000115.1:0-5738 GCA_046593625.1 Gemmatimonadaceae bacterium
CTGTTTCCCGGGCGGCGTGCATCGTGGAAACCTCTGCACTGAGGCAGCGCTCGAGCGAGTCAAATAAAAGCCGGATGTCATCATCTGTAGTTCTGAATCCGAGCGTGCACATGCGCAACGCAAAGCGCCCGCTCAGCTGGGTAGAAGAAATCAGAAACCGGCCCTCCGCTACGAGGCGGGTGTTGATCCGTTCATTCAGGGCGTCAATATCGCTGGCCTTGACAGATGCGCCGCGCGCTCTGAAGCAGACAATACCGAACTGCGCAGGGCTGAGGATTTCAAAGCCCTCTGACGAATTCACGAGAGATTCCATAAGTCTCGCCCTGTTCATGGCATTCTGAATTTCGGCGGAAATTGCGGTCGTCCCGAAGTAGTTCACCGACATCCATATCTTGAGCGCGCGAGAGTATCGCGTCAGCTGCTCTCCCCGGTCGGCAAAGTTCACTTCCTCTTCCCCTGGCTGGACGTCCTTCAGGTATTCGGGCTGGATGCGAAACGCATCGGTCAACGCCGACTGATCGCGAACCATCAGGCAGCCGCATTCAAAGGGGACGAAGAGCCACTTGTGTGGATCAAGTGTAAGGCTGTCCGCGCGCTCGATGCCTGAGAGAAGAGTGCGGCCTTCTTGTGTCAGTGCTGCAAATCCAGCGTATGCGGCGTCTATGTGCAGCCAGAGGTTCTGAGTGGCGCAGAAGTCGGCGATACTGTGGAGCGGGTCAACAGAGCCCGTGTTGGTGGTTCCCGCGCTGGCGACAATTACCCATGGCTCGAGACCTGCCGCGCGGTCGGCCGCAACTGCGCGGGCAAGCTCTGCAACATCCATCCGAAAACTGGAGTCAACGCCGATCGCGCGCACGTTGTCCCGGGCGATACCGGCAATCCAGGCGGCGCGCACCACCGACGAATGTGCCTGGGACGATGCATAGACGACAAGTTTTCTGATGTCGCTTCCCTGTTCCACGGCCCGGTGGCGAGCGGCAACAAGTGCGGTGAGGTTAGCGCCCGAGCCGCCCGACGTCAGAATGCCGGCTGTGCCTTCGGGCAGTCCCATCCAGGTGCGGATCCACTCCAGCACCACCATTTCGATCTGGTTCGGACCCGCTGCGACAGGCCACACTCCCGCAAAGAAATTGTAGCCCGTCGCAATCCAGTCGCCGAGCAGCGCAGGGAAAGTGGGGCAGCTTGGCACGTATGCGAGAAATCCGGGGTGCGGCTCACGCGCGTGATATGGAAATACGTGAGCTTCGAGTGTCGCGAGAATTTCCTCGAAGTCGGTGGGATTCACGGGCGCAGGCTTGAGCAGTGCCTCGTTCAGTGTTGAGCGCGGCGCGCTGGCAATCACCGGCTCGTCCCTGATGTTCGCGAGGTGGCTTGCAATCAGGTTTGAAACGCGGGTGCCCAGGCGCTGCATCGTCGCCTGGTCGAGATCGAGTGGAGAACGCATTACGGAGTCAGGGATGGCGGCTGGTTCCTTCGTGTCCGCCCCACAAGGGAATTGCGTTCTCCGTGGAGTCATAGAACTTGAATGCGCCGGGCAGCGCGGCCTTTGAGAGAAGTATTATCTGGCCCGTATGCATCGAGAAGTGTTCGATGACGTGATAGATGGCGGCGATCAGAGTGGTCTCACGTCCCTGAATGGTGACGCGTCGCGGCAAGTCGTCTTCCGAGAGTTTTGCGAGGACTGCGTCGGCGTCATCTACAGCCAGTTGAAGCAATGACAGCAAGTCGGCCTTGCCTGGCCCTTCCGTCGCGGAAAATTCTGCCGCTCTGTTCCGCGAGTCCGGTTGTTCACCAACACCGCAGACAATCCACTGGCGGATATTCCCGGCCAGGTGCGCGAGCAGATTCCCGATGCTGTTGGATTCCGCATTTGCGCGTTTCCAGACGTCCCGCTCGTCGAGCTTTTCAATTGCGAGGCGAATTTTCTGAGGGTACTCCTCCGCCAGGTAGTAGCGGGAACGCTCCAGAAACGCGCTATGGGTCATGTCACCTCATTCCTGAACCTGGATGGAAACCGACTGAGAGAGATATATAACCTTCTCCTGATTTCGCGAGTGAAGGATGCGCTTGAACCAGTTCTCCTGTTGCGCCTGACCGCTGTGTTCCATGACCCATTTGCCAACTTTCATCACATCTTCGGGGGTGCCATTCTCAGGCAGCCGTGTGAGTCGGCGGTGCCGAGGCTGGCGATGTCACCGGTGCCGTGGACCTAATACTCAGGGCCCCGTGGCCGGACCACGCAGCGCCCATCAGGATGATCGAACATAGGGCCAGCCCCGGAACCGCAAAATTTTCTGATTCTAGAGTTCATTTTTATGATTTGAGACGAAAGAGTTAAAAAGCGGTGCCATGTGGGGGATCGAAAATGCAAGGGCGATACCATCTCGCATTCTCCACAGGTCAGGCGAATTGCTTACCTGATCAGGCTTCCGTAAAATTCGAGTTCGGCCTTTTCATGTCTTCCAACGGAGTGACTATGTTCGTCGACGGATGTCGCAGGTTCGGTGGTTCGGTTATCGCGGTGGCTGTGGTCGCAGGCGTTCTCGCGTGTTCGCCAGGCGGTACGGAACCGCTGGTTGGGGGGGAGAGCAGCCTCGCTGCTCCGTCTGCAGTAACCCTGGGTCTGGGATCGGAGGTATCGAAGCAGCTTGCCTCGCTCCGCAATGCGACGGCGGCTTTCCACAATGTATCTGCGGCGATTGCGGCGGGGTATGCAGATCCTGCGGGTGTGCCGTGCGTGGCCAGTCCGGCCGGCACAATGGGGATTCACGTCGCCAACCCCTCGCTCATCGACACCAATGTGGTGCCGAACGAGCCCGAGGTGCTGCTCTATCTTCCAAAGAAGAATGGCGGTTTCAAATTGGTAGCGGTCGAGTACTTCGTTCCCGTTCTGTTGCGAAACGTGAGCACGGGAGCAATCTCTCCGTGGTTTTCCCCGAATCGATGGGGAGCCGGATATGTGGTTGTGAACCCGGCGCCTTCTGTATTTGGCCAGACGTTCGAGGGCCCCATGGGGCCACACGACCCAGGAATGCCGTGGCACTACGATAAACATGTCTGGGTATGGGAGACGAATCCCTCCGGGATGTTCTCACAATGGAATCCGTCGATCAGCTGCTAGTTTCTGAAGTGACGACGATTGCAGGAGGGCCCGCTCTGGCGGGCCCTTTTTGTTCCACGCAGCTGGGGCAGCCTAGTCGCTCAGAGAAATACGCCGCCGTTCTGCGCCAGGTGCAATCACAGGCCGCTGCATTCATTATTATGCCTGCGGAATGCCAACCAACTGCCGCGAGCCAACGGAGGATTCGGTGTTGCAGCTGCCCACCATACCTGTTCCTTCCGTGGGAACGTGATGCTCATTTCGGTCATCGTCTCCACCTACAACCAGCCCGCATTTCTGGAGCTGGTTCTCCGCGGATTTTCTGCCCAGACAGACCGGGATTTCGAGCTGGTGGTGGCCGACGATGGGTCGGGACCGGAGACAGCCGCGCTCCTTGAGCGGGTTCGTTGTGCAAGCAGCATGGATATCGTACACGTGTGGCACGCGGACCGCGGCTTTCGGAAAACCGACATCCTCAATCGAGCCATCGCCGCATCACGCGGCGAATACCTCTTCTTTACCGATGGCGACTGCATTCCGCGGCGAGACCTGATCGAGGTCCACCGCAGCCTCGCCCGCCCGCGGCGCTTCGTCTCGTCGGGGTACATCAGGATGCCGGCTTCCGTCACTGCTCGCATCTCACTCGACGATGTAGAGTCGGGCCGGGTGGCAGAACTATCCTGGCTCATGAGGCGGGGATGGAACCCGGGCCGCCTCGCGTTGCGCTTCACGGGCTCGCGAACACTCGGCGCCGCGTTTGATGCGCTTACTCCCACGCCGCCGAATTTTCGCGGAAGCAACGCGTCCACCTGGCGTGACCATATCTACGAGGTGAACGGCCTCGAGGGAGACATGGGCTACGGAGGAGAAGACCAGGCGCTCGGCTATCGCCTGATACATGCCGGCATCCGCGGCATTCAGGCACGGCATCGCGCGATCACGATGCATCTCGAGCACACGCGGCCCTACCGCACTCCCGCTATTATCGAATGCAACCGGGAGATCACCCGGCGCATCCAGATGAAAAAAGAAACGCGCGCACGGCGCGGACTGGCGGAGCTGGGTCCGGATGCGTCACTCACGGTGGACGGCAAAGCGGTGTACCGGGAACTGGCTCCCTGAACTCCAGGGTGTCAACGGTGAGGGGCTGACGGCAGAACGCAGCGAGAACGCTCAAAAAAACGGAGGCCGCTTTTGCGACCTCCGTTTCTTTTTCCAGATGGTGTGCGGTCTAGTACATCCCGCCCATGCCGCCCGGCGGTCCGCCTGCCGGAGCGCCGTTGTTCGGCTCCTTCTTCTCGACGATCAGTGCTTCGGTCGTGAGCAGAAGTCCGGCGATTGACGCCGCATTCTGAAGCGCGGTACGTGTGACCTTGGTAGGATCGATGACACGGGCCTCGACCAGGTTCTCGTACTCATCCGTAAGAGCGTTGTAGCCGTAGTTGCTCTCCTTCGAGTTGCGAACCTTCTCGACGACGATGGAACCTTCTCCACCAGCGTTCTGAACGATCATGCGAATCGGCTCTTCGATCGCGCGGCTGACGATGCCCACGCCGATCTGCTCGTCTGAATCCTCGAGCTTGAGCGTCTTGAGCGCCTTCTGTGCACGAACGAGTGCGACACCGCCGCCGGGGACGATTCCCTCTTCCACCGCTGCACGCGTGGCATGGAGAGCGTCCTCGACGCGAGCCTTCTTCTCCTTCATCTCGCTCTCGGTTGCTGCGCCGACATTGATCACTGCGACACCGCCGGCAATCTTCGCCAGGCGCTCCTGCAGCTTCTCCTTGTCGTAGTCAGACGTCGTCTTGTCGATCGCTGCCTTGATCTCCTTGATGCGACCCTGAATCTTGTCATCCTCGCCAGCGCCGTCGATGATCGTGGTGTTGTCCTTGTCGATGACGAGGCGCTTGGCCTTGCCGAGGTCAGTGACTACCGCGTTCTCGAGCTTGAAGCCGACTTCTTCGGAAATCACCTGACCGCCGGTGAGAACCGCGACGTCCTGCAGCATCGCCTTGCGACGATCGCCGAAGCCAGGCGCCTTGACTGCCGCGACGCGAAGCGTTCCGCGAAGCTTGTTCACGACGAGCGTGGCAAGTGCCTCGCCTTCGATGTCCTCTGCAATGATGAGCAGCGGCTTGCCGAGCTGGGCAACCTTCTCGAGGATCGGAAGAAGATCCTTCATCGACGAGATCTTCTTATCGTGAATGAGAATCATCGCGTCTTCGAGTACGGCTTCCATCTTCTCGGGATCGGTGACGAAGTACGGCGAGAGGTAACCACGGTCGAACTGCATTCCTTCAACCGTCTCGAGCGTCGTCTCGAGGCCCTTTGCCTCTTCGACAGTAATGACGCCATCCTTGCCTACCTTTTCCATCGCTTCGGCGATCAGATCGCCGATTTCCTTGTCATTGTTGGCAGAGATGGCGCCGACCTGAGCGATCTCCTTCTTGCCCTGCGTGACGACGCTCATCGTCTTGAGTTCTTCGACGACCGCGGCGACTGCCTTGTCGATGCCGCGCTTGAGCGCCATCGGGTTGACACCGGCAGTTACGTTCTTGAGGCCTTCACGGAAAATGGCCTGCGCGAGAACGGTTGCCGTGGTGGTGCCGTCTCCGGCGAGATCTGAAGTCTTGGTTGC
>JBKJNN010000099.1:0-10253 GCA_046593625.1 Gemmatimonadaceae bacterium
TCAAGGCGCAGGCGAGAATGGACAGCCATCGTGCGCGGGTCACCCATGGAACCGCCGATTGACCAGCCGCGCTCATGCCTGTTTTCCCATTGCACGACATTGTATCGAGCGTCCATTGGGTCCACGCCCGCGGGCAGGTCTTCAACCTTGAATGCACCCTTGAGTCCCGCGCGATCAAACGCTTCTATCCAGAAACCCACGCCTTCCTTTGTTGCACTCCGAACTGGTTCCGGGATGCCGCGATCGATGTAATAAATCAGCGGATTCTTTATCGGGCTCGACGGATCTGCGGGATTGACGCGTTCCAGCCGGTGCTTGGAAATCCAGCGCACCTCGAGCGGGTTCTGAATCGGCTGAGCGTAATCCCTGAACGTGATGCCAAAGAATCCCATGCGCGGGTCCAGCACCCTCGGCCTGAATCCGTCATCAGGGAGCTTGAGCAGCGAAATGTGCTGCCTGAGCGTGAAGGATTTTCCATCCGGGACAATCGAGTTTACTGTCTGCCCCGCTCGTCCGGTTGTTGCGAACGTAAGCGCAATATCTATCTCGCTGTTCTCGGGAAAGGCGCGCGTGTATTCCTTGTGTACGCTCGACCGGTCACGCGCAACCGTGTAGGTGCCTTCGTTATTCTGCGCGAGGGTGCCAGCCACGTCATTCCAGTCGCGCATGAGAAAATCCGTGGCATCAACGAGGATCCGGCCACCATCCTGCGCCACAATCGGAAGTGCCCCCGCGGTACTTGGGGGGAATGATTCAGATACAGTCCGCTGATGATCGAGGTTGGTTACGGCCGAGCTTCGGTAGTTCCAGTTTTCGAACACGACGAGGACCTTGTCTCCGTTGCGATCGAACCGGGTGATGTAATTCTCGCCGCCGGCTCCGCGATCGAGGCCTATCGGGTTTGATCCGAGGCCTGTCGCAAGTCCGACGAACATCAGTGCCCGCATCGAATCGCGTGGTATTTCAAGCAGGATCTTGCCTGCCTTGCTGTCGATGTAGATGGGAATGAAGCCATCGCGCTTATCCATGCCCGCTGTCTTCGAGCTTATCGAGGACGAAGACGGCGCTGGAGCCGGAGCGGTTTGCGGGGCCTGGGATGCGCACCCGGCCGTCACGGCCGTGAGCATGAATGCAAGGGAGAGTCGTTTCATCTTGATCGCTTTGAGAGACGCGCGATTATCCCATTTCCCAGGCTTTCACGCAAGGGTCTGGGGGTTATCCTGGAGTTGATACGCCGGACGGGCGCCTGCAACTTCCCGCATGAGTCAGCCCACCACACCAGCAGTCGTGTCCCGTCGGATTCAGCTGCTGTTGTTTTCAGCTGGTATCATCGCGTTCGTCGTATTGATCATTCGTGCCGATCCGCACCGGCTGCTCGAAGATGTGCGACGAGCGGGGTGGGCCGTGCCCGCAATAGTGGGAGTGTATGGCGTAGTTTACGTGCTCAACACGGCGGCGTGGCGGCTGACCATGACAGAAGCGCCACGCCTTCCCCTTTCCCGCGCACTCAGCGTCAACATCTCCGCATTTGCGATGAATTACCTAACGCCCTTTGCCAGTATCGGCGGTGAGCCGTACAAGATTGTTGCCGCATCTCAATGGATGGGCGCGAGGAATGCCACGGCGTCGGTTCTCAACTACCGTCTGGTTCACATACAGGCACATCTCATGGTGTTTCTCACCGGTGTATTCCTCGCTTTCGTTCTGCTGCCGGCGGCCGTTGTTCCCGGGGCGGTACTGACCAGCATTGCGGTGATCCTGCTGGCGCTTGCCACCCTGCTCCTGGCAGTCCACCGGGAAGGAGTGATCGAGAGACTGTTCGACCTCGCATTGCGCGTGCCGCTTGCAGGCCGTGCGCTGCGACGGTTTGAACCGCGACGAGCTGCCATAATAGAGGTAGATCGCCAGCTGAATTCCTTTCACCGGGCAAGCCCCGGACGCTACTATGCCGCGCTCGGTACAGAGTACGCCGCGCGAGCATTTTCAATGCTGGAATTTTTCATTATCGCCGCGGCGATCGGGCACCCCGTAACTTTCGCGACTGCGTTTCTGATAGGAAGCTTTTCGTCGCTCGTGGTAAACGTGTTCTTCTTTCTTCCCTTCAATGCTGGCTCGAAGGAAGGCGGGCTTCTTCTCATTTTCACAGCCCTCGGTCTTCCGGGACGAATCGGTGTCGCCGCTGCGGTGATCAGCCGTGTGCGCGAATTCGTCTGGATCGGAGTCGGCCTGCTGCTGGTTCTCATCACGCGCCGCCGCCGCTGACCACCACGGCAAGTCAGCCGCGCAGCCATCCGTTCTGGCGATACCAATCCGCTGTCATTCTCATTCCCTCAGGCAGGGCGACGACCGACTCATAGTTGAGGTCCAGCCGGGCGCGAGTGTCATCGCATGTCCATGCATTCTGGCTCAACTCCGCGATGCGGCCCTGGGTCAACAACGGCTTGCCGCCGACGAGTGAAGTGCGAAGCTGCTCCGCACGCGCGATTGCCGCGGCTACCACAGCTGGGAGAGGCAAACTCCGGGGAATCTTGCCGACCGCCCGCGCGATGCTGTTCATCACCGATTCCCATGTATGAACCATTCCATCCGACATGTAGTAGGTTCCGCGCCCCTCTTCCTCCACCGCCTCCACGAACCCGCGTGCCAGATCCTGAACGTGGATCAGCGAAAGCTGCTGGCCCGGTGGAGCGAGCCGGAATGCGAGACCGTAAAACGCGAGGCGGAATACTGCTAGAAGGTCAGCATCTCTGGGGCCGTAAACCACCGGTGGCCGCACAATCAGATGATCGAGCTTCGACTCCTCAACGATTCGCTCGGCGATAAGCTTGGAGCTGCCATATGCACTCACCGGAAGAGGATCATCAGTCTCGTTCACGGGGCGGCTATGCCGTGCAGGGCCTGCGGCAGCGAGGCTCGAGCAGAACACAGCAGGGCTCCAGGTGCAGTGCGCTGCATCGCGGTAACTACGTTGCGGGTTCCCTCTACATTCACCGCAGTGTAGGCCGCGTCGTCCGCCGATGACGTAAGTCCCGCGAGGTGAAATACCGCGGAGACATTTCTGGCAGCCCTCTCGAGATCCTCGCCCGCAACTGTAACGTCCCCGTTGATGAGCGTGACGTCATCCGTTGGCACCCATCGCAGCATGCTCGAACGACGCACCAGGCAGCGCACTCGCCATCCTCCAGCTACTAGAGCCTCGGCGAGGTGACTGCCGACAAATCCCGTCGCGCCCGTCAGCAGTGCAACGCGGGGACGCTCACCCATTTACACGTCCAGTAAGGGCCAGGTCATACAGGCGGTAAGTTCGATAAACCGTTGCACCCAGTTTCTCGAGTGGGTTTCTCATCAGGAGATTGTCTTCGAGGACCCAGGAGAATTCCGCATTCAGTATTCCCGCCCGTCGCGCATTCTTCATCAATTCTATAATCATCAGCTCAGCGACACCCGAGCGACGGTGCTCACGCACGACACCAAGCGTGATGGCGCGAGCGGTCGTGATTCGACGGGAATACCACAACGCCTTTGCCCATCCAAATGGAAAAAGCGATCCGTTCATTTTTTTCAGGACAACGTTCAGGTCGGGAAGCGCGAGACCAAAGCCAGCGAGTTCGCCTTCCACCTCTGCAAAAACAACCAGATCCGGATTCACAACCGGCTTCAGCTGTCTCGCCATATAGTCCAGCTCGGCTTCGGTCATCGGAATGTGACCCCAGTTATCCTGCCACGCTTCGTTGTAAACTTTGCGGACGAGAGCAACTTCATTCCAGAAGTTTTTCTTGTCGAGGGTTCTGATACTCACTCCGTATCGCCGCTGGAGTTTCCCGGCCATCCGGAGCAAGCGTTCTCCGGGCTCGGGGTGAGACAGATAGTAGGCAAGAAGATCCTTCACTTTCCGAAACCCATAGTCTTCCATGAGCTTCCCGTACCACGGCGGGTTGTATGTCATCATCACAACCGGGGGGCCATCGAATCCTTCCACCAGCAAGCCCGCCTCTTCATTCAGCGAGAAGCTTGCGGGCCCGCGCATTGTTTGAAGTCCACGCGCTTTGAGCCATTGGCCTGCGGAAGTGAAGAGCGCCTGTGCCACTTCTGCGTTCTCTACACATTCAAACAACCCAAAGAACCCGGTGAGATCGCCATGTACAGCTACATGCAGCTCGTTATGAACCGCTGCAATCCGTCCCACGACTTCGCCGTGCACTCGAGCGAGAAACAGCTCGACACTCGCGTGTTCGTGGAACGGATGCCTCGCGGGGTCGATCAGCTCGCGGATATCGCGACGGAGGGGAGGAACCCAGTTCGGATCATCGCGGTAAAGCCGGAACGGAAAGTCAATGAACTCCTCACGGTGGCGCGCTGATCGCACCGGATCTACTTCGATCACGCCGATCCAGTGAACCGGATCAAGCCCATCTCCCGACCCACGTCCTTGAACGCACTCAGTACGAAGTCGAGTTGCGCGTCCGTATGCGTGGCCATGTACGAAGTTCTGATTCTTCCCGATGTCAGCGGTACGGCCGGAGCAATTACCGGGTTCGTGAATACTCCCGCATCCAGAAGCCGCTTCCAGAACTCGAACGTCCTGAGAGTCCCTCCCACGATGACAGGCACGATTGGCGACTCGCTCCCGAGGGTGTCGAAGCCGAGTCCGTAGAGCTCAGCCTGCATTCGCCGCGCGTTGCGCCAGAGGCGTTCACGCCGCTCTGGTTCTGCGCGCATTATGTCTATCGCAGTCAACACCGTCGCGCACGCTGAAGGGGGAATGGACGCACTGAAGATGAGACTGCGCGCATTGTGTCGCAGGTATGAAATCACCTTCTCGTCGCCAGCCGCAAATCCGCCGATGGACGCGAAGGATTTGCTGAACGTCCCGACAACGAGGTCTACGCGGTGTCCGGCCGAATGATGCTCGCAGACGCCCGCGCCAGAAGCTCCGAAGACGCCGATTCCATGCGCATCATCGACGATCAGGCGGGCGCCGTGCTTTTCGCAAAGGTCGGCGATGCGGGGAATGTCCGCGACGTCACCTTCCATGCTGAAGACGCCGTCTACGATGACGGTGCGCGGCCGGCCCGCCGCGCTGACGAGACGTGTTTCGAGATGGTCGAGGTCACCGTGCCGGAAGCGCCGAACTTCGGCGCCCGACAACGTTGCCCCGTCAAAGAGACTCGCATGATTCAGCTTGTCCATTATCAAAACATCGCCCGGCCCGGACAATGTCGCGATGACGCCCAGATTCGCCTGATACCCTGTTGGAAACACCAGCGCTGCCTCCTTGTTGAGAAGCATCGCAAGCTCTGCCTCCAGACGGTCATGGAGGTCGGTATTGCCGTTGAGAAATCTGCTTCCGGTGCATGCACTGCCATACTTCTCGAGCGCTGCGGCGGCCGCTTCGAGCACGCGCGGCTCGTTTGTCAGGCCGAGGTAGTTATTTGATCCCACCATTATCCGGCGCATGCCGTCGATGACTACTTCGGTGGCATCAGAGCGCTCAATCGGAAGGAAGTACGGATAAAGGCCCAGAGCGCGAACCTCCTGGGGCCTGGCGTAGAAATACGCCTTGGCAAACATGTCGGCGTCTGGCAGTGCAGCCGCCGTTTCACGCTCAGGTAGGGGATTCAAGTGTCTCGTGTCTCCCAGCCGTGCAGGGTAGCGGAACCCAGTCCGCAGTATGTACTCTGACTAATTATATGAATATTCGCGAAAGACGCGTCGCGCTGTTCACCGGGGCCTATAACCACATCGCCGACGGAGTGTCGCTGACGCTGAATCGGCTCGTCACGCATCTCGAAGCGCGTGGCGCACAGGTGGCCGTATTCGCACCGACAATTCCGCATCCTGCCCTCCAGCATTCGGGGACGCTTTTTCCAGTCCACTCGGTCTCTGCTCCCGGGCGCCCCGATTATCGCATCTCGACCGGACTGCCGAGCAGTGCCCGTGATCACCTTACTCGCTTCAGGCCAAACCTGTTTCATATCGCAACGCCTGACCTTCTTGGCATCGGAGCATTGCGCCTGGCCAGGCGGAGTGGCGTGCCCGTCGTCGCTTCGTACCATACGCACTTTGCGTCTTACCTCGACTACTACCGCCTTGGGATGCTCGAGCCCGCAGCGTGGGCGTACCTGCGATGGTTTTACGGACACTGCCGTCAGGTGTATGCGCCGACTGAATCGATGATGAAGGTCCTCCGACAGCGTCAGGTGGGAACTGACCTCCGGTTGTGGCCTCGCGGAGTTGACTCGTCCCGCTTCAACCCGGACCGCCGCTCATTGGCATGGCGCCGGTCTCACGGTGTTGGCGACACCGAACTAGTGGTGTTGTTTGTCAGCCGCCTTGTTGTGGAAAAAGGTCTCACAATTCTGACCGATGTGCTGCACGGTCTCTCGGTCCGGGGGATTCATTTCCGCGCTGTAATCGTGGGTGATGGTCCAGAGCGTGAACGGCTCGAGGCAGCGCTCCCCAATGCAGTATTCGCCGGGCATCTCGAGGGGGATGCTCTGGCGGAGGCCTATGCATCGTCTGACATATTCCTTTTTCCAAGCGACACTGAAACCTTTGGCAACGTAACTCTGGAAGCGCTTTCATCGGGATTGCCAGCCGTGGTGGCCGATGCTACCGGAAGCAACGCGCTCGTTGAGCAGAACGTCACCGGATATCTGGCTCAGGCAGGAGACGCCGCAGGATTTCTCGAATGCGTCGCGAGATTGCTCATACAACCAGAAACCCGTGAGCGGATGTCTGCTGCCGCGCGCAGATCGGCGAAGGCATACGAATGGAGCGTGGTTCTGGCGCAGATTGAATCCTATTACGAAGACGCTATCTGAAAATGCGCCTTCTCTTCGTTTCGCATTCGCTGCCCCCTGCCGGCGGTCCGATGGAGAACGTCGGAGGGATGCAGCGCGTTGCTGTAGATCTGCATGACAGCCTCACCCAGCATCCTTCGGTAGAGTTGACGGCGCTGGTACTGAGGAGCGCGTGGGACGAGCGCGCGTATCGAACGCCTGTCTTTCTCGCGCATGCGCTGAGGGAAATACGGCGAGCCGTAAGAGCTCAGGAGGTGGATGCAGTTCTTTTCAGCTCGCTGGTTACCGCGTCGCTTGCAGTTCCGCTGAGAAAGGCGATGAAGCAGAACGGCGTCGTCGCTGCCTCAATAGCCAATGGCCTCGACGCGACGACTTCCACGTGGCCCTATCCCTTGCTTGTGAACCGGACGCTTGGAGCGCTGGACCTCGTGATGCCGATCAGCTTCGCGACCGCCGAGGCCTGCCTTGCGCGCGGTCTCGATGAAGGACGGTGCAGAGTGGTTCCGCTCGGAATCAGGGAGGACCGCTTTGCGGGCATTCCCGATTCCTCTCCAGCGAGGGCCCAGGTGCTTCAACTCTGCCGCAGAACAGCCGGCACGACCCCGCCGAGGATTATTCTGTGCAGTGTCGGCCGTTTGGTACCGCGAAAGGGCGTGGCGTGGTTCGTAACCAACGTGATGCCACTGCTGCCCGCGGACGTTCACTACTTGATCGCTGGGGATGGCCCAGAACGCATTCGAATCGCGCAGGCCATTGCTCTCGCCGGGTGCAGTGACCGCGTAACCATGCTTGGAGCCATACCCGACAGCGACCTCGCGATGCTGTATGCAGGATCGGATCTCTTCATCATGCCGAACGTGCCGGTGCCAGGTGACATGGAGGGGTTTGGACTCGTGATTCTCGAAGCAGGGCTTTCCGGCACTCCCGCAATCGCGTCTGACCTTGAGGGCATCCGGGATGTCGTGGCCGAGGGCGAGAATGGCCATCGAGTCGGGAGCGGAAACGCCCACGGATTTCGCGATGCGATCATGCGATATCATGACAACATGGTCGCACTGCGCGAGGCCTCGGAGCGTGCGCAGCTGTGGACGAAGTCGCGTTTCAGATGGTCCGCGGTAGTCGACAAGTACCTGCAGCATATCGCCGGGGTCCGGCCGTAGACGAGAATTCCGCTGATCGGGGGGCCTTGCACTGCCGGTGCCCTGACTCGCACAATGGAGTGCGCCGATTGTGCCTCTCACTTCGCCAAACTCACATGAAATATTCAAAGCTTCTCGTCATTCTCGCTTTCCCGACACTCGCTGCATCTCAGGAACGTCCGATCGACTGGGATGCCTTGTCAAAGGAGGGGCAGACTGTCCTTTCTGAATATCTGCGCATCAACACGACGAATCCCCCCGGCAATGAGATTCTTACCGCGCGTTTCCTCAAGACGATTCTGGAACGCGAGGGAATCGACGCACAGATCCTCGACACGGCTGAACTGGGCGCTCCGCACGCAAACCTCTACGCCCGGCTCAAGGGGAATGGATCCAAGAAAGCGATCGCCCTGCTGCATCACATGGATGTAGTTCCGGCAACGGCATCGCAGTGGAGCGTGGATCCGTTCTCAGGTGCGATAAAGGACGGCTACATCTGGGGGCGCGGTGCAATCGACATGAAAGGGGAGGCGGTCGCTCACCTGATGGCGATGATCGCGCTCAAACGTTCAGGCGTTCAGCTCAATCGCGACATCGTGTTCATCGCCAATGCGGATGAGGAGTTCACATCGACAGGCGGGACGATGTTCGTCCAGAACCACGCGGACCTGCTCAAGGACGTCGAGTACCTGATCACCGAAGCGACAGAGAACTCGGTCGTGGACGGCAAGGTGAAATACTTTGCTGTGGGAGTTGCCGAGAAGCGTACGTTCTGGCAGCGGCTCACCGTGAAGGGTGTACCCTCTCACGGTTCGCGCCCCACAAAAAACAATCCAGTGCCGAGGCTGGTAGGAGCGCTGGACCGGATTGCGCAGTACGAAACGCCTATCCATGTAACTCCGGGGGTACAGAAGTATTTCCGCGACATCTCGCGCCTCTATCCTGCGCCGCGGCGTGCCTGGCTCGCTGACGTTACGAAGGCGCTCAACAATCCGGTGGCTCGGGCGTGGATCCTGAGTGACGTGTACTGGAACGCCTACCTTCGCAATACCATTTCACTCACGGCATTGAGCGGCTCGAACAAGACGAACGTGATTCCTCCGGAGGCGACGGCCGAGATAGACATTCGGCTGCTGCCGGATACAGATCCGGCGAAGTTCCTTGCGACACTTCAGAAAATCGTTGGGGATACTGCGGTTCACTGGAGCACGATTCTCCAGCCCAAGACACCTCTGGAAAGTCCAATCGATACAGACCTGTTCAGGGCAATCGAGCGGGCTGCGAAGGAGCGTGCGCCCGATGCGTTCGTGACAACGCCAATGCAGACCGGAGCAACTGACAGACCGACGTACCGCAAGCTCGGGATCATCACGTATGCAATAGACCCGTTCCTTACGGAGCAGTCAGAGCGGCAAATGGGTGTGCACGGCAACAACGAGCGGCTCTCGGTGGCGAATGTCGGATTTGGAATCAAATACGTCTACGACATCCTGCGGTACGTGCAATAGGGACTGCGGGGCCGGGCTGCTCCAGCCGCGAAATTACCGCCCCCGGTTTGCGGGCGATGCCGGGCTGGCTAGCCTTTGTGCCTGAAGGTAATGCGGCCGCGAGTAAGATCGTACGGCGATACTTCGAGCGTCACTCTGTCGCCGGCGAGCACGCGAATGCGAAAGCGGCGCATCTTGCCCGCGATTGTCGCATGTACGTCATGGCCGTTCGATACGAGGACGCGGAACGTCGCATCCGGCAGAACTTCGGTTACAGTACCTTCCAGCTCGATCGCTTCTTCTTTCGCCATAAAACTCCGTTATCTGGTATTTGTCGAACAACGAAAAAAACGGGGCCACTCCGGTTCTACCCAGAGTGGCCCCGTTCTTGTCACACTTTGCCTGCGAGCGTGATCAACGAACCTTCGTCACGTTCTCGGCGGCGGGACCTTTCTGGCCCTGCACTACGTCGAACTCGACCTTCTCACCTTCTGCGAGGGACTTGAATCCCGTGCCGCTGATGGCTGAATGATGAACGAAGCAATCCTTCTGTCCGTTCTCTGGGGTAATGAAGCCAAAACCCTTGGCATCGTTGAACCACTTCACAGTTCCTGTCGTACGCATACTGGTACTTCCTCGTGTTGATGTTCGTCGGAAGTCCGGTATTGCCGTACCCGCCGACCATTGTTCTGACTCGCCAAACTGAAAAAAGACCTGGTAATTCCAGGTCCCCTTTTGTGTGTTCGCTGGCTCGTCGGTGCACACCCATGTGTGCTATAGACTGGAACCATACTGGATCAGGTGCGGTTTGTCAATGAAGAGTC
>JBKJNN010000106.1:0-4613 GCA_046593625.1 Gemmatimonadaceae bacterium
GAAAGCCGACCGTTCTCCCTCAGGTAGAGTCGCCGCAGCGTCGCATTCTTCGGCGGCCACGCATCAAAGGTGCGCCATTCGTTTGAGCCGCTCTCGAAGATTCGTGCTTCAGGAAAACGGCCATCGCCTTTCCCGTGCAGGTAATACGCGAACCAGGGACGCTGAATGTTGTCACGAAAAAAATCGGCAGTCCTGCCGCCAAACTTGATGGGCCCAAGCGACTCACCCCCGGGCCGAGACCAGGCGCCGTGCGACCACGGTCCCATCACGAGAAAGTTGCGGTGTCCGCTGTCCGCGCGTTCCAGCGTGCGATACATGATCTGCGGACCGAGCAAGTCTTCCTCGTCCCACCAGCCGCCTACGGTAAGCGTGGGAACTTCCGGATTGCTGTAAACTTTCTGAAGCGCTCTCGCTTCCCAATACGCGTCGTAGGCCGGATGCGTGCGAAACCCGATCCACGATGGAAGTCCGTTGACACCTGCCGCCTTTGCCAACGTATCGAGCGTGACGTGCCTCCGATAGAAGTCGTACTGATCGTACTCCGGCATCGAAAGTCCGTTGGTCCCTTCGATAAAAGCGGAGTACGCGACACCTTGCGTCTGACGAAATGCTCCCTGATGAAAAAAATCATCGCCGAGCCATGCATCGGCGACCAGTCCCTGGGGTGAGATCGCCTTGAGGGCTTTGTGCGCGCCTACGCCGGCGAGTGCTGCGAGCCAGCCGCGATAGGATACTCCGAGTACGCCCACCTTTCCGCTGTTATGTGGCAGCTCGCGGACGAGCCAGTCAATTGAGTCCCACGCATCTGTCGATTCATCCACCGCCCGCGGGTCGCGCAGATCCCGTTGTGGCCTCATCGAAACGAACGACCCTCCTGATCCGAATCGTCCGCGAATGTCTTCGCAGACGAAGATGTACCCGTCCTCGCCAAGCTCGCGCAGGGAGACTGGAAGCGTGGTGCTGCCGCATTCACGGGCGGCCCCGAACGGCGTGCGAATGAGAATCACAGGTAGCGGGGCGGCCACGCTCTTTGGGATCAGTGCGACCGCAAACAGCGTGACGCCATCGCGCATCGGAATCTTCAGCTCTCTCCGCTCATACTCCGCAGCACCCTGTGCGGCTAAGGGGCGCGCGAAGTGCGTCGCGAATAGAATGAGAGCGAAACGCATCATCGCGGCGAGTGGGATTTCCGAGACCCGCTCGCTTCGACGTGCGACACAAGGTTGTCAGTCGTGCGAGCAGTTCCCTCGTGGATTCCCATCTTCGTGAATTGCTCGAGGTGTTCGGCTGACCGACATACGATCTCCACCACCATGCGGGTTCCGCGGGCAGACTCCTCGAGAGTCACTCGACCCGTAGCACCCATCGCCTGAAACACCAGGCGTTCAGGCGGCACCAGCTCCTGGTAAACGCCCGCGAAGGGCATCTCCGAATGTGCGCGAGTGGCGAAGGCAAACGCTCCGCCGACACGGAGGTCTATCTCGCAGGTTACCAGCGGCTCGCCATCCGGATCCCACCATGCCGTCACGTGCTCCGGCGTGGTCCACGCCTCGAACACCTCCGCCCTCGGCGCATTTACCTCGCGCTCGAAGCGGATGGTATGAGTGCCATGATCAATCGCGAATCCGGGCGCCGCGCTCGTTGGATGACTCATTTCTTTCTCCGTAGTTGTTTCGATGCCAGGTGACGATCGAGGTTGTCGAGCCTGCGCTCCCACAGCTTCCGGAACGCGTCGATCCAGTCGGCTGCGTCCTTCATCGGACTGAGGCGCAGTCTTCGCGGACGTCGCTGCGCATTTCGCATCCCTTCGATCAATCCAGCCGCTTCGAGCACTTTCAGGTGCCTGGAGATTGTTGGCTGGCTCAACCCGAACGGTTTGCTCAATTCGCCGACGTCGGCTTCTCCCTTCGCGAGCCTACTCAGGATCGCCCGACGGGTGGGGTGCCCGAGTGCCGTGAAGACGGCGTTCAGGGATTCAGGACTTTGGTTGTCTATCGCCACATCGCTATATAGCCGTTACGCTATTGAGTGTCAACCGACGCTGGAATTTTTCACCCGGCGTTTTGGGGGACCGCATGTTGGTATGGCACGACGCGCACGACTTTCCCGCATCTATCTCGTGAGCCGGGGTGACACTCGCGGCGAAGCGGTTCCTAACGGGATTTCAAATGGGCCGCAAGAATACGGCGACGTTCCCAGACTGAGCGTCAGTAGTTGATCTTGATTCGGGCGTCAGCAGACCTACTCACGAACAGCATCACCGAGCCGGATTCAGCACCGACAAACTTCATGAAATTTTCGTTGCGGGCGTAGACTGCAACAACCGCCCCGGTTCCGTAATCCACCAGGCCGGAAGGCGTAATCGTGAAGTTTCGTGCGCTACCCGGCACCCCGTACAGCGCACCATCAAGTGAGTTCTCCCAGCAGTTGAGACATACCTCGAAGCGGTCGGGATCTGCGTCCGTCGCCCATGCCACCTTGAGAGTGTCCGCGAAACCAATAACGCTGCCGGCCGCAGGCAGGGCGATGTTAGGGGTTCCAATGGCGATACCAGTCCCCTCAACGGTTACCCCACCTGCAACCACCTTGAGATTGAGCGTGTCCCCTGCCTTGATCGCGTCGGGGAGTTTCCCCGAATACAGATTCCCGCAACAGTAGCCGATTTGAACGCCATTCACGGTCACGATGGCGTCGGTAACTGCCGCCCCTCTTCGGGAAACGCGAATGCCCTGGGATCGATCACTCATTACCCCTGAGACAACAAGCGAGTCCTGGCTCGATGGAGTAGGGGTCGGCGGCGGAGCAGGTGAAGCAGGCGGAGCGGAAGGGAAAGCCGGCAATGGCCCGTCGACAGAACCATCACCGCACCCTGCAACCAACGTAAGGGTCAAGGCAACGAAAATGGCGCGCAACGCTACCGCGCATGGCGAAATAAAGGAGACTGGTTGCATTGGCTGCCTCTAGCTTGCGCTCGGTGATTGAAAGTCAGAACGAACCTGCGCGAAGTAACCGCGCGGCAGTTTCTACCATCTAATCGCAAAAAAGCCGCAAACCGGCTCACTCGCATCGCGCGCTTGACCGCCCTCACTTGATTCTCCCGGCGCCGATAGCCGATGTCGAGCCATTGGAAGGCTTCGTCGTTCAGGCCTAACGTCACTGCCACCCGGTGCCCAGGATCAACGTGACAGCCAGAGGTAACATACTTCCGGAATCAGGCGGCGGCTCCTTCAGCTATACGGTGAGTTGGCCGGGCTTGACGGTGGAACGGTCGGGAATGTGAGAATTCAGATCGACCAGTGGTCTTGAACGGGTTACGCTGCTGCCTGCGGTCATCGGCAGCAGCGTCTCCTGTCGCCTCGTGAGCCTATCACCCGCCACCGCGATTGCACCGATTCAAGCTACGGGACAGCTCCTGTTGGGATCGTACGGCGCGCGTGAGCCTGCTTCCATTGTCTGGCCGTCTATTGCGAGTGTATTCTCCAGGCCCGCTGGATGAGAGTACCATGCATTGGCCCAGGGCAGGTTGTCGCCCAGCGTTATGGTGAACGCAGAGTTTCTGAGCGAGACGCCAGACTGAAGTCCGACCGCCGCGGACTGGGACTTGAGGGCGATCAGCAGCGGTGCCGCGCAGCTACCTGTCATCACATTGTCTGCGAGTGAGAGCTGGACATTTCCCTTCAGGAGGGTGTTTGCGACCGGGAAGCCAGCTTCGGCCACCACGGCGAATCTGTTGTTGGACAGGTTGTTGTCGGTGATGGAGACAGTCGCATTTCCGGCTACATTGGGCGCGCCCGGGCCGATCGCGGCGACCCTGACTCCAATCCCGAACGGCACCTCCTGGTGATCGCGGAAATCGTTGTTCCTCACCATAGCTCTGACGAATGCTTCAGCGGGCGGCGTGAATGGCTCGACCCCTGGTGGAATAGCAGCGACGATTGCCGGGAACACGAGAACCGCCAGTCTGTTTGCAAGACCGAACTGGCGATTTGATACGACATCGTAGTCGCCGGGTCCGAACATGCAGAGTGCGCAGCTTCCGCCTCGCCCGGTGAGGTAATTGTGCTCCACTCTTCCCACCGATGCACGAAATTCGACTGGTTCGGCGAATCCACCCCCGATCAGATTTCGCCGTACGACCAGACGCGCACGCATCGCCCAGACGGCGTTGCCCCCGACAACAGCATCGGCCGCTTCATTCCCCGATTGAAACCAGAATCCCTGGATGATGACGCCCTCACCGTGCGAACCGTCGGGATGGCTGTTCACGACAATCAGAGGTTCCGCGTACTTGTCTAGCACGTTGCCGGTCTTGATACTGACGAGGCCCGGGCTTGCCACCAGAATCGAATTCTTTTCCTCGCCAGGCACTTCTGGCCCAACGGGACGCCCCAGCTCATCGAGCTGCATCACCAGCGAACCCTCGAGCGTCACGTCGGGAATGTCGATGACGAGGGGCAGTTTCTCGAATGTCGGATCTGCCGATGCAGTCACGGATCCGCGGTAGACACCGCCGGCTACCTTTATCGTAATCCTGCATGAGCCGGCGAGTAGCTCGTTACGGGCGAGCCGGATCGCCCGCGCAGATGCAATCGCGTCTCCAATGCGCGTAAAGT
>JBKJNN010000188.1:0-18433 GCA_046593625.1 Gemmatimonadaceae bacterium
CCGCGGAATGAACATCGGCCACGAGCGTTGCATCGACAGAATCAGCCTGCTGCCAGAGATCAGTTGCACCCGCGGATCGGAGAGCGTGCCGGGAATCAACCGGATATGCGACCTGAAGTATCCCGGTCCGTATCGACGGCATGAGCTCCAGCAATCTTTTCACGATACGGTGGTCGAAAGCGTGAACTGCATAATTGTCGGCGCGCTGCGCGTGACGTTTCAGGCAACGCGCCACGTCATTCTCGATTTGCCGCGCCTTTATCTCGATGTACACGCGAGCCCGCGTGCCTACTACTTCGAGCACTTCGTCAAGCGTGGCAACTCTCTCCCCGTCGGGGAGAAGAAGTGACTCGATATTACCCGCATAAGCCGAGGCAATCGTGACCGTGGCGCCATCCACCGAAGTAATCGACGGGTCGTGGTGGACAACTACGGTACCCTCGGCCGTCGCATGAACGTCCAGCTCGATGCCCTCGGCGCCCGCTTCGATGGCCGCACTGAAGGCTGCTCGGGTATTTTCGGGAGCAGAGTGCCTGAGGCCCCGGTGTGAGATGGCTTCGGGAAGCGAACGGGTGGAGTACATTGAAATCGCGATTTGAGAGGGGTTTTAATGGGAGTGAATCATAGCTCTTAACATTCCGGCGGGTAGCACGTCTTACATCACGAATGGAATGACTTCGGGATACAGTGACGACCGGAGAGACAGCGTCCTCATCGACCGGTGGAAAGGAGGCGATTCGCGCGCTGCAACCGAGCTGGTGACACGTCATTCCGACGCGCTGGCCCGGTTCGCTTTGAGTTCCGGCGAGCGGTTCGAGATCGAAGAACTGGTGCAGGATACCTTCGTGCGCGCGTTCTCATCTCTCGAGTCATTTCGTGGCGACAGCTCGTTTCGCACCTGGCTCTTCACTATCGAGCGGCGGTTGATGCTCGACCGAAGGCGCTCGGAAAAGCGGCAGCGGATGACAGTGCCGGTAGAGGCGGGGGATGCAGTTACGGAGTACGATGCGCTCGATGCGCTGCTGGCCGAGGAAGCTGAGGGAAAAGTGCGAAGAGCCGTCGACTCGCTGTCACCGACGCAAAGGGAAGTTTTTACACTGAGGGTGGAGCAGGGAATGTCATACAGGGAAATCGCGGAGATCGCAGATACAACTGAAGGAGCTGCGCGAGTTCATTACCACAACGCGATGCGCGCTGTGAAGGAGTCTGTCAGTGAATGACTGTATGAATGCCGATGTGCGCGATGCCCTGCCGGATCTGCTGCATGGACGGCTCGATGCCTCTGATTCTGCTGCGATACTCGCGCACCTCGAAACTTGCGCCGTGTGCCGCGCCGAGTTTGAGCTGCTCAAGTCAGTTCATGCGGCTGCGTCGCTGGCGCCTGCGATAGACGCGACACGAATCGCAGCCGCGATCAAGCCTTACGCACACACCCAGGCTGCTGCTTTGCGCCCGTCCGGCGTGAGGCGGATGGGAGCGTTTCGGTGGGCCGCGGCTGCCGCCCTCCTCGCGGGTGCTGGATGGATGGCTTCAGATTTCAGCTCCGTCGAGTCTCGAGTAGCCCCGGCGCCATCAAGTGTCGCTTTGACACCGAGCGAGACCCCCGCTTCCGTGCCCGCAGATACGCGTGTGACTCAACCGAGCGTGAGCGAGTCCGTGTCCACTCATCAACCGGTACGGGTGGCGTCTCTGTCGCTCGTCGGCGGTACCCAGGATCTGAGCGACGACGATCTGGTAAAGCTCGTCGCCGAACTCGATGGGATCGATGCCATGCCGTCTGCCGAACCGCAATCGCTGACGGGCAATATTGAATCTCTCGTGGGAGGCGGTCAGTGATGCGCGTTCGTTTGAGGATGTCGTTTGTGGGATTGTTGCTCGCCACATTTTCGCCCGTTGCAGTGAGCCAGGCTCAGGCTCCGCCTAACACTGCGGGGAATCCGCAACGCGCTGCACTCGAGCAGCGGCTCCGCGAGCGGACCGCTCAAGTGGTGAAGCGGCGCCTCCAGCTTACCGACGCGCAGATGACCCAGCTTCAGCAGAGCAATCGAAGGTTCGAGGGACCGCGAGTTGACATTCTCGGGCGCGAACGAGCCGTGAGGCGGGATCTCCGCCAGGAACTTGCCGCCGGAGACAATGCGAACCAGGCGAAAGTGGGCCAGCTCATGGACCAGATTATGCAGCTCGAACGCCAGCGGCTCGAGCTGATTCAGAACGAGCAGCGCGACCTCGCGAAGTTCCTTACGCCAGTGCAGCGCGCGAGGTTGTTCGGGTTGCAAAACGAACTTCGGCGGCGCGCGCAGGAGATGCGCAACGGGCCTGCCCAGCGCAGAAATACTCCGGAGGGCCCCGGCCCAATGCGTTTCGAGCCCTAGAGCTTGTCCGCCTGCCGCTAGCGGTGTAAATACCGACTTCGCCCGGGTGGCGGAATCGGTAGACGCAGGGGACTCAAAATCCCCCGGCCTCGCGGCCTTACGAGTTCGAGTCTCGTCCCGGGTATTTGCTCCTGCTGCAGGAGGTTACTGGATTGCTCGGGCCGTAATTTGTGTTGGCGCCGCGCTCTCCGTAGCTCGCCGCACATGCAGCGATGCGCTGGTTTCCGTGTCCGAGCCCACGCCTCAACCCGTCGGTGCCGGGGCTAGTGATCGCACCCCGTCAAAGCTCCCGTTCTTCTGGCTGCATTCTTCGACTCGGCGAGATGCGCCCGGCACTGTCCGACGAGGCATGTCGGACATAGGGCCACCGCCGGCTCATCGCACTGTATGCAGCGCATCATTTGGACTTCGCGGCGGACTGCATCTCCATCCCCTCCGTCTTTGAGGCATGCATTGCCAGGCCATCGGCCACTCTCTGGCCATAGTCTGCATCGCACTTCGTGAAATGATCGATCATTCTGGCCGTTGTCTCCTCGCTGCACGCAGCCAGGGCATCGACGAGGTTCAAGATCAGGTCGTCTCGCTCCCACGGTTCAAAGCTTCGGTAGCGATCTCCCGCCTGCCCGTAATCGTTGGTGCGGGTGATACCCTGACGAACCACCTTGCCGGACACGAGCGGCTGGTGATCGGCACCGCGTGCCGACGCTTCCTTCGGAGCAACGCGTTCGCTAGGCTCGTAGTTGACGTGCGGATCTGCTCCCTCTTCGATGCCGTCCACATGATGTGTCATCTGCCCGTCACGCAGGTTGGTAGCAACCTTAACATGTGGTCGGTTGATGGGAAGCTGAAGGTAGTTAGGGCCTACGCGGTACCGCTGGGTATCGGAGTATGAAAAGGTGCGGCCCTGGAGCAGCTTGTCGTCCGAGAAGTCCATTCCATCGACCATGACTCCAGTCCCGAACGCCACCTGCTCGACTTCGGCAAAATAGTTTGCCGGATTGCGGTCGAGCACGATGCGGCCAATGGGGCGCAGCGGGAACATGTCGGCCGGCCAAAGCTTGGTCGCATCGAGCGGGTCGAAATCCAGCTCGGGATGTTCTGAATCATCGATCAGTTGAACCAGCACCTCCCATTCGGGGAGATTGCCGCTCTCGATGGAGTTGTACAGATCTTCTGTAGCGTGATTGAAGTTCTTGCCTTGAATCTCCTGCGCCTGGGCCAGCGTGAGATTGCGCTCGCCGACCTTCGGCATGAAATGGTACTTCACAAGCGTAGCATTCCCGTCTGCGTTTACCCACTTGTACGCGTGCACACCGGAGCCTCTCATCTCCCGGAAACTCGCGGGAATGCCCCATGGGCTGAACAGCCATGTGATCATGTGAATGGCAGATGGGCTGTTGCTGATGAAATCAAAGATCCGTGCGTTGTCCTGCCGGTTCGTTACTGGATCCGGCTTGAACGCGTGTACCACATCGGGAAACTTCATCGCATCGCGAATGAAGAAGACCTGGAGGTTGTTGCCGACCAGATCCCAGTTGCCATCCTCAGTATAGAACTTGAGCGCAAATCCACGCGGATCGCGCAGCGTCTCAGGCGAATGATTGCCGTGGATTACGGTCGAGAATCTGGCAAAGATTGGAGTGCGTTTTCCGGCCTCCTGAAACAGGCGGGCACGCGTGTATTCAGCGATTGGTGCATCGCCAACTGCTCCGTACGCCTCGAAGTACCCGTGCGCTCCAGCGCCTCTCGCATGAACAACACGCTCGGGTATGCGCTCACGGTCGAAGTGAGAGATTTTCTCGAGAAAGTGATAGTTCTCCAGTACGGTTGGGCCACGGTCCCCGATCGTGCGGTTGTTCTGGTTGTCCACCACAGGATGTCCCTGCCTGGTGGTCAGCTTGGGGGATACGGGTTTGCCTGCGCCGTTACAGTCGTTGCCGCCGGTCATCTTCACTCTCCTCGCGCCGATGCACGTTAATCCTCATCCGGCCCGAACCCAATGGGCCTAGGTTGATGATTCCGTACCAGCGGCTATAATGCAAATCGATAGTTTCCATCCTTTTCATAGCCAATGGCAATATCTGATGAACCGCAGCTCACCTGGTTACGGATCGACCATCACCCTTTCGCAACTTGGGTACGCGGTCGCGCTCGATACCCACCGCCACTTCGAACGGGCGGCCGCCTCCTGCAATGTCACCCAGCCTACACTTTCAATGCAGCTGAGAAAGCTGGAAGATGCTCTGGGGGAAACACTGTTCGACCGCAGTCGAACACCCGTGATTCCGACTGACATAGGCGCAGTTGTCATTGCTCAGGCCAGGGTCGTGCTGCGTGAAGCGTCGAGTCTGGCTGGTCTCTGCCAGTCGGGAACGACTATCGCAGGAGAGCTTCGAGTTGGTGTCATTCCGACGCTTGCTCCGTACCTCCTTCCGCGGGTGATCGAAGCGGTTAGGTCGGCATACCCTCTGCTTCAGCTGATAATCGAAGAAAGGATGACTGAATCAGTGCTGGAAGGAATGCGCGATGAAACGCTGGACGCGGGGCTCGTCGCAACATCGGTAGGGTCACCCGACTTTATTCAGCGTCATCTTTTTCGTGAACCGTTTGTTGGATACGTGAGCGCCGGTCACCGGCTTTCACCGCGCGAGTTCCTCACGGCGGATGATCTTTCGCTGGGGGATCTCTGGCTGTTGTCAGACGGACACTGCCTTCGGACCCAGGTTGTCACGCTCTGTCAGCAGAGGGGCCAGAAGCGGGATAGAAAAGAGAAGGCAGATGCGGACGCTTGCACGCGAGTAGCAAGATTTGAGAGCGGTAACCTGGAGACATTGAAACGGCTCGTCGAACGGGGGAACGGCATGACACTCCTGCCGGCACTGGCGGCCGCGGACCTGTCGACGGATGACCAGAGAGCACTCGTGATTCCGTTTACCGACCCCGCTCCAAGCAGGGACGTATGCATGATCAGGCGCAGGGCTCGTTTCAGGGAGCACCTGGTGGAAGCGCTGGAGGGTATCATTGTGAATGTGGCACTCAACGTAGTGCCAGCGTCACACGTATACGTCTAAATGATGCTGAACTGTTTCTTAGCCCTCGCACTTCAGGTGACTGGGGCAAAACCGACTTCCGTTCCCACATTGCCTCCGGCACGTTTCGACAGTGTTGCGCTTTCATTGCCGGAGGCTCTCTCCCGCGCGCTCCGCTTTGGCGATGAGGCGCGCGCGGCGGAAGCGCAGGTGGACATCACCGAAGCGCAGGTAACAATCGCGCGCTCTTCCGGTCTTCCGCAACTTCGCGGCACCGCAAACCGCTCTCACGTTTATCAAAGCGCAAGAGCCGCGGCGGTGGGCCAGATATTCAATCAGCCAAATACGTACACCGCAAACGCAACGCTGACTCAGTCACTCTTTCAGGGCGGGAGGGTATTAGCGGGAGCGCGAGCTGCATCGCGGCTCAGGAACGCATCTCAGTTCGATCGCGCGGAAACGCTATCGCAGGTTTCGCTCGATGTGCAGCGCGCCTACCTGCAAGCGCAGTTTGCTTCCATCCTCGCAGCTATTCAGGATACCGCATACGCGCTTGCGGGCGATCGCCTTGCTCAGGTGCAACAGTTCGAGAAAGCGGGCCGCGCGTCGCGATACGATGTACTGCGCGCCGGAGTGGAGCGCGCGAATCTCCAGCCCGCGGTGATTCAGGCCCGCAGCGATGTCGAACTGGCAATGGTGGAGTTGCGGCGGATTACCAATGCATCGGCCACCGAACCAATCAAACTGACGACACACCTCGACAGCGCCGAGGTTATGCGATGGATCGACGGCTTGCGCGCCTTAACTGGTAGAGCGGACAGGGCCGCTGTCAGGTCAGCAGAACTTGTCGCCGAGGCGCGCCACGTGGGTGTCAGGATCGCACGTGCGGATCTGCTGCCTACAGTGAGTATCAGCGGCACATTCGGAGGTCAGGCGTTCCCACTGTCTGGATTTCCGACTCAGTCGGGCCGTTTCGAGCCAGTGACATGCCCGGCCGGATCAGCTGCCGATCGCGTATGCACAGCTCAGAATGGCGGCTGGTTTCGAGATCGCTCACTCGCAATTTCCATCGGCCTGCCGCTGTTCGACGGATTTCGCGCGAAGGGCGCGATCGACCTGGCGTCGGCTCAGGCACGTCTCGCTGACGTTCAACTGAGACAGACGAGGGAACGCGCCGAGAGTGATGTTGCCGCGAGTCGTGCTGATTTGAATCGTGCCGAAGCGTTGTTTGCCGCGCGCGGTCAGAATGCTGCTCAGGCCCGTGAGGCATTCGGGCTTGCAGCCTTGCGATACTCTCGCGGGCTCTCAACGCAGCTCGAAGTGTCAGATGCGCAGCTCGCGCTCACCATCGCGCAGACCAACGAAGCCCGGTCAGTCTACGATCTGTATATGGCGGCGGCTATTTACGCCCGCTCGCTCGGGCGGCCACCGCAGATGTTCGCTGTGCCGTCGGCACCAGTGCCATCATTCTCCCCACCACAAAAAAGTGAACCGTAATAGAGCGCGTCACGCCGCGGCCTTCGCTGCGGCGACATCAATTCTGGTATCCTGCTCCAAGGCGCCCGCCGAGAGTGGGCAAGCGGGCGCCGGAGCGCGGCCTCCAGCGGGTGCGCAGGTGGTTGCGCCGGGTGGCGCTCCGGGTGCAGCCGGAGGTGCGCGGGGCGGCCAGACGTTGACGCTCTCACCGGGCGATGTCTCAGTCGCCCGGGCGACGAGCATGGTGGACGGCGTTCCGATAACGGGAAGTCTTCGGCCAATCGAAACCGTATCTGTGCGCTCGCGGCTGGAAGGCAATATCGAAGGTATCTATGTCCGGGAAGGCGACCGTGTGAGAGTGGGGCAGATGCTCGCGCGGTTCGAATCGTCTGACCAGGAGAGCGGACTTCAGAGCGCCACCGCCGACCGAACTGCCGCACAAGGGGAGGTCTCCAACGCGGAATGGAACCTTCGCCAATCCGAAGAGCTGTTCAAGGCAGGCGCAATCGCCGAGGGCGAGCTGCGCATCTCGCGAAATACAGTCGCGACAGCCAGAGCGCGCCTCGCAGCGGCATCGTCGAGAGTGAGGTCGAGTTCGCTGAGCAATCGCGACACAAGAGTGCTCTCGCCAACCACGGGAACGGTCGAAAAGCGCCTCGTACAGAATGGCGAACACGTCTCGCGCGGTGCAGAGATGTTCACAGTTGTGCGCAACGACATTCTCGAACTTGCGGCGGCCGTTCCCGAAAAAATGGCGAACGCAGTTGCGCCGGGGCAGGGAGTTGAATTTCTGGCCAACGGACGCACGAGCCGGGGCCGCGTCGCGAGAGTCAGTCCAACGGTAGACGCGGCATCGCGTTCGGTAACCGTTTACGCGCAGGTGCCCAATGCGGACGGTGCACTCAAGGGCGGGACGTTTGCCACCGGCACAGTGCTCACTCGCACCATCGCCAACGCGATCACAGTTCCAACCTCGTCAATCAAACGCACAGTCTCGGGCAAGCCAATCGTATATCGCATCGAGTCTGGCGTACTCGACACTGCAAGCATTCAGGTAGGAATTACGAACGAGCGTGCTGGAATCGCCGAGATCGTGTCGGGACTCGCTGTGGGTGACAGCGTGGTCTCGGGAAATGTCGGATCGCTAGGCAAGGGAATGAAGATTCAGATCATCACGCCGAATTCCGGGCTACCGCGCGGCGGCGCGGCGCCGGCTCCACGTCAGCCCTGACCTCTCATGTTTCTCTCTGACGTATCAATCAAGCGACCAGTATTTGCCACGATGATGATCGTGCTGCTGGTGGTGCTGGGGGTTGTCTCGTTCAACAGGCTTGCGATTGACGAGTATCCCGACATCACCTACCCCATCGTAATTGCGCAGACGACCTATCCGGGCGCGTCACCGGAAGTGATGGAGCGCGATGTCTCGCGACCGATCGAGGAAGCGCTCAATACGGTTCAGGGCCTCAAGGAGATCACGTCAACTTCCGGTAACGGGGTATCGCTGGTGAGAGTCCAGCTGCAACTCGACGTTGATGTACTTGCCGCTCAGCAGGACGTGCAGTCGAAGGTCGCGCGCATTCGCCGCCAGCTTCCGCAGGACATTGACGAGCCGGTGATCAGCCACTTTGATCCCAATGAGCGGCCGATCATGTCGATCGCGATGCAGAGCAGCGAACGCCCGATTCGCGAGCTGACGAGTATCGCTAATGAAATCATCTCTCCCAAGCTCCAGTCAATTCAGGGAGTGGGTGGAATCAACCTCGCCGGGACCGAAGTCCGGCAGATCCGCGTGGAGATGAACCCCGCGTCGATGAGAGCCTATGGTGTCTCGGTGCCTCAGGTAGTAACGGCGCTCCAGCGCGAGAACCAGGAAGTTCCAGCGGGGCGCGTCACACGCGGACCCACCGAAGAATTGATTCGCATATCCGGCCGCATTGTGCAGCCGGCTGCATTTGCAAACATCGTCGTCGCAGTACGACAGGGCGTTCCGGTCCGCCTCGGCGACCTGGCCACCGTTGTTGACGGCGCGGCAGACAAGCGCTCGGCCGCCATCCTGAACGATAAGCCCGCGCTCGCTATGGATATTCTCAAGATATCCGGCGCGAATACCGTGGCAGTGGCCGACTCCGTGCGCGCCGCAACCGCTGCTCTCGAGAAAATCCTTCCCGCTGACGTGAAACTGCAGGTGATCCGGGATGATTCGCGGCGCATCCGCGAGTCGCTATCCGATGTAGAGCTTACGATCATACTCGGAGCAGTGCTCACGATCGCCATTATCTATCTGTTCCTCAACTCATGGCGATCGACGATCATCACCGGGCTCACACTGCCGGTCAGCATCATTTCGGCGTTCTTCATTATGTGGGTGTTCGGATTCACCGTGAACACCATGACGCTGCTCGCGCTTTCGCTCGCGATCGGTCTGCTGATCGACGATGCGATTGTAGTGCGAGAGAACATCGTGCGGCACGTGGACATGGGAAAAGATCACGTGCGCGCTGCTAAGGAGGGCACGGACGAGATTGGCCTCGCGGTGTTCTCCACGACGCTGGCGGTAGTTGCCGTGTTCATCCCCGTCGCGTTCATGGGCGGAATGATCGGAAAGATTTTCTTCCAGTTCGGAGTTACCGTGACGTTCGCGGTACTCGTTTCGCTGTTCGTATCGTTCACACTCGATCCGATGCTCTCGAGTGTCTGGCCTGATCCGGATCACGAGGTTGGCCCCGATGGGCAGGTGAGAGGCACTCGCAATCCTGTTCGTCGCGTAGCGCTTGCATTCGACGCATGGTTTGAGAGAACTGCCGACAAGTACCCGGCACGTCTCGACTGGGCGCTGCGGCATCGGCTCATGGTGATGAGTGGTGCCGTCGGTTCGATTGTCATCGCCGGTCTGATCTACCCTCTGCTCGGCTTCACCTGGCTGCCGGAAGTAGACACAGGCGAGTTCAATGTGCAGGTGCGCACGGCACCTGGATCGAGCCTTCCATACACTGTGGACAGAGCGCAGGAGGTCAGCCGGTTTCTGCGCCAGCTCCCTGAAGTGGATTTTACGTACACCACGATTGGAGGAGGATTTCGCGGTACGCCTAACTCGGGCAGCATTTTCGTCAAGCTGAAACCGCGCAAGGAACGTGATCGCGACCTGTTCGCAATTCAGGCGGACCTCCGCGGCGAGCTTCGGAAGATGCCTGGCGTGAGGCCTGTGATTACCGGTACGTCGTCGATCTTCGGTGGATTTCGCCAGCCCATCATCATCAACGTGCAGGGGCCGGAAGAAGGCAGGCTGAAGGTTGCTGCGAATCAGGTTCTCGAGAAGGTGAGGTCGACTCCCGGCGTTGCGGAGCCCAACTCGAGCGATGACGGACAGATTCCCCAGCTCGACGTGAATGTGGATCGCCAGCAGGCGTGGGCTGCGGGTCTTGGAATCAATTCGATTGCGACGACGCTTCAGCCCGTGTTCGCGGGTCAGCGTGCATCGCGCTGGGAGGACGAACAGGGATTCTCCCATGACGTCGTTGTCGTGTACCCTGATTCGCTTCGCACTAACGCCGCAGACATTTCGGAATTGATGATTCCCACCGGGGCAACTGATGCGTTCGGCCAGCCGGCAATGGTGGCCCTCGGACAGGTTGCAACAGTTGATCGCAGTCTCGCGCCGCAGCAGATCGACCGGCGGAGCCTCGAAAGGCAGGTTTCAATTTCGGCCGGCGTGCTTCCGGGATACTCCATGGGAAGCGTTGCAGCTGCCGTGAAGGCGGGAATCGATTCGCTTGGCCTGCCTGTAGGCTATCACACAGTATTCGGTGGCGATGTCCAGAATTTGAACGAAACGAAGGGTTACGTCCTCGCGGCCCTGGGACTTGCCGTCGTCTTCATCTACCTCATTCTCGCCTCGCTGTTTGGGTCTTTCTTTCAGCCTCTGGCAATCATGCTCGCCTTGCCCCTCAGCTTCCTCGGCGTTGCACTTGCGCTGCTGGTGACGAAGGGAAGCATCAACGTGATGACGATGATCGGAATCATCATGCTCATGGGGCTGGTTACGAAAAACGGAATACTGCTGCTCGATTTTTCCAATCAGCAACGGGCGGCAGGAGTAGAGAGGCACAATTCACTGCTAGACGCCGGGCGGATTCGCCTGCGGCCGATCATCATGACCACGGTTGCCATGATTTTCGGAATGCTTCCTCTGGCGTTTGCGCTTGGCGAGGGCGCGGAACAGCGTGCGCCAATGGCTAGAGCGGTGATCGGTGGGCTGATCACATCTACGCTGCTTACTCTGTTCGTAGTTCCAGTAATGTCTACGCTTCTCGAAGACGGAGTTGCCTGGCTGCGAACGGCGGTGCCTGAGGCGCTGGGACGCGGCGGACATGGCGGCGGCTCGGGCACCCACGGCGCGGACGGAAGTCGCAGCTCTCCGGGGGGCCGTACGCCCGGCAAATCCCGGCCGCGGCCGACCTCCCCCGAACCAGTGGCAGCAATGCACCTCCAAATGGCCAAGGAATCCGGTAAGGACTGACACTCGCGGAAATTCGATCCGCCATTTGAGTAGCTGGCGGCATTTGGTGCTCTATTGTATCCTTTGGCACCGGCCGCCCATGGAATTGCGAACTTGACCGAGCTGCTCGAAAAACTTAAGGCTGCCCTCAGCGATCGATACGATGTCGAGCGGGAGATTGGCGAGGGTGGCATGGCCACCGTTTTCCTTGCGCGCGATGTAAGGCACGAGCGTCGCGTAGCGATCAAGGTGCTGCACGAGGATCTCGGTGCAGCGCTCGGCGCGGAGCGCTTCCGTCGCGAGATCATGATCGCAACGAGTCTCACGCATCCGCACATCCTCACGCTCTACGATTCGGGAGAGGCTGCGGGCTCTCTCTTCTACGTAATGCCATTCGTCGAAGGTGAATCCCTTCGGCACCGTATGGATCGCGAGAAGATGCTGCCGATCGATCAGGCGCTGAAGATCACTCAGGAAGTTGCCGGGGCGCTCGACTATGCGCATCGCAAGGGAGTCATTCATCGTGACATCAAGCCCGAGAACATCCTCCTGGAGGATGGGCACGCGATCGTGGCTGATTTCGGGATTGCTCGCGCCGTAAGCGCCATGGGAGACGCCGGGGGCGCTCTCACCAAGACCGGGATGTCGCTTGGCACGCCTACGTACATGAGCCCAGAGCAGGCTTTTGCGGACAAGGACATCGACGGACGGAGCGACCTCTACAGTCTTGCGTGCGTTCTGTACGAGATGCTCGTGGGGCAGCCACCGTTCACGGGTCCGAATGCACAGTCTGTGATGGCGCGGCATTCGATGTCTGAAGTCCCTTCGATGCAGATCGTGCGAGCGACGATTCCCGATGACGTGGAAGACATTGTCATGCGCGCCCTCGCGAAGTCGCCGGCGGACAGATTTGCCAGTACGGCAGAATTCGCGGAAGAGCTGCAGGAGTGTGTGATCGATTATCACACTACCACGCGGCGGGCTGTCACCGACCGGCGTACCGCACCTCGCGTTCCGGCTGGGAGGCGAACGACCGATCAAGCGGTTACGTGGTGGAAAAAGCCTATTGTGCTGGGGTTGGCAGGGCTCGTCGCGATTGTAGCCGGCGGATCTGCGGTCTACATGTCGAAGCGTGCAAACGCGGCAAATGCGGCGGACCCCGGAGGCCTGCGTCAGGAGCGTGTCGCGGTGATGTATTTCCAGGACATCAGCCAGAGCGGACAGCTTGGCTACCTAGCTGACGGTCTCACCGAGAACCTGATCTCACGGCTCGCCGAAGTGAAGGCGCTGGATGTCGTTTCGAGGGACGGTGTCGCTCCCTACCGGACAACTAATGTCACCGCGGATAGCGTCGCGCGTGCCCTGTCTGCGGGAACGATCGTATTCGGAACGGTACAGCCCAATGGCGACAAGTTCAGCATCCTGGTGCGACTTATCGACGGTACGACTGGCTCGAAGACTGTCGAGCAAACTTTCGAACAACCCAGTGCCAACATCGTTCTCGCACAGGACAGCCTCGCAAAGATGGTTGCCGAGATGCTGCGCAAGCGAATTGGCGGCGAGCTGGCGTTGCGGGAGGCAAGGGCCGGGACATCGAGTGCTGTCGCATGGACGCTTTTTCAGCGGGCGCAGCGGCTGCGCAAGGATGCCGACGAACTTACGGGCAAGTCTGATATTGCCGGCGCCGAGAAGATTTTCAACACGGCGGACTCTCTGCTTGCGGCTGCCGAAAATATGGATGCAGCGTGGAGCGATCCCGTCGTCGCACGCAGTTCAATCGCGCTGGCAAAAGCGCGAGCCGCAGACGGTCCACTGGGCGCGAAGCCGTTCATCGAAAATGGCATTGTGCTGGCCAATCTCGCCCTGGCGCGCCAGTCTCGTGACCCGTCAGCGCTCGAGATGCGCGGAAACCTGCGATACCTGAAGTGGGCGTACTCGCTCGCCGACAATCCCGCCGAACGGACTGCACTTCTCGATGGAGCGGAGGATGATCTCAAGAAAGCACTGGAGATAGACCCCACCAAGGCGAGTGCCTGGAATGCCCTGAGCACCATTGCAAGCCAGAAGGACGACAACATCGGAGCGAAGACAAACGCCCAGCGAGCTTATGAAGCCGACGCGTATCTCACCGGCACCGACGAGGTGCTCTGGAAGCTGTACGCCACTTCGTACGATCTCCAGCAGTTCTCGGATGCCGTCAAGTATTGTGAGGACGGCGGGAAGCGATTCCCTGAGAACCCGCGCTTTGTTCGCTGCCGGCTTTGGCTGCTCACGGTGAAAGCGGTCAAGCCGGATGTGGCCCAGGCATGGAAGGACTACGCGCGGCTCGAGGCGCTTACGCCTCCGCAGACCTGGAAGATGCGGCAGCTCGAAGCGCGCATGCTGATATCGGCGGGACTCGCCCGATCCGGGCAGCTCGACAGCGCCAGAAAGCTTATCGCTGGCGCCCGCCCCGATCCTGCGGACGACAAGGAGGGTGAGATGGCCGGCGTCGAGGCCTTTATTCGCACTCTGTTCGGTACCTCTCAGGACACCACCGAAGCAATTCAGGTCCTGAAACGTTATGTTAGTGGCAGTCCACAACACAGGGCGGGCCTCGCCGAGAGCCAGTCGTGGTGGTGGAAGGGATTGAAAACGGATCGGCGTTTTGACGATCTGGTCGCTGGCGCACGCTAAGTGCTGCGCGGCAATTCACTCAAGTGAGGTTCGACATGCGTATCGTATCACTCGCGGCAGTGGCAATCGTTACCGCCGCAGCGCTGGGTTGTGAGCAGCAAAGTGCACCTACTTCGGCGATGGTCCCTCAGGCCACGCCTCTCTTCAGCGTCACGCCCGGAGACCCGTGCAGCACTGCGGTTCTGTCGGCGATCACTGCGCAGCAGGCCGCGCTCTGGTCTGGCTCGAGTCTGGATTCATCCAGGGCGCGCTTCCATCCTGTCGAGCGCAACTGCGGCACTCAGGCTGGAAAGGATTCGATGCTTTTCTATATCGCGTGGACTATCTCCAACCGCGCCGCGATCATACCGCAGAACAGCGGCACGCCGGAGAGCAATCTGCTCGGACACTGGAATACTGTGTTCCCGTACGTAGGCTACACGGGCGAGGATCAACCATCCGCCGTACCAGTGAGCATTTTCTCCCCCGCGGGTGCAGCAGGAGTAGTGCCGTGGAATGCACAGGGTGAGGTGGCGGCAGCCGCAGCGGCGATTACTTCATACCCGCAGGATGCCAGTGGCGACCGGCGCGATCACCTGCTGGTTATCTATCCCATCCCCGCAAACTGTCTCACAGGCACCAACCTTACCCAGTTCGGTCCGTGTTTCGAGTTCTCCTCGTTTCCGAAGGTGAGCCCGAAATTCAGCCCGCGCGTCAAGCTTGGTATCTGCCAGCCACTGCGCGATGATGAATCGATTCCACTCTCGACGCCCGCCCTGGGTCATCTTGCCCCGGTTACGAGAATCGCAGAGAACGCAGGGACATACCCGGCGTTCTGCGGAGATGTTGCTGAGATGCCGGCAGGATCCTGGAACGCCGGGTTTGGGGGAGTCGTCAAGCGACTTGCCTGGATCGCGAAGAAAGCGATGACGCCCGAACCATTGTATGCTGTGCATGGAGGCCTCGGCGGTCTCGGTTCAGGCCTCAGTCCGTACGGCGCCGTTGACGTACAGGTTTTCAATTCGACGTTCAGCAGCGACGCTGCAGGTGCGCCACCCGGGAACCCTGAGACGGGTACGTGGTTTCAGGAAGTCACCCAGCCGGGCTCGATCCTCGTTCAGACTTCGCTTGGACTTCTGAACAGCAATCTCGTTGTCCTTAACCAGGGCGGGGGTAATTGCAACAAGTGCGGAGGACTGCTGCTGAAAGGCAATCTTTCGTCATCGGGACCGGCCGCGACTGACGGGGTTTATCAGGTGGAATTCGTTGCGCTACAGGATCAGGCAAATATGAAGGAAGCTGTATTCGCCATCCGCGATACGCAGGGGCGTGACATCGCCAGGGTTACCTACGCAGTGAGGTCGAACGTCAAGCTCATTCTCTACAACGACAGAGCGGGCGTCACGGGGGTCAAAGCCGGCAGCTGGGTGCGCTCCAAGCCAGACCAGTTCCTGATTCAGATCGATTTGAATGCCAGAACCACAAGTCTGTGGTTCAATGGAAATCCCGTTGTGGGCGCCGTTGGAGTTCCGTTCGTGAACTCCGGCGCGGCGGACCTTGCGAGCGTATCGGCGGACTTTCGCGGCATCGATTCAGGCAAGATCGGGTGGGACAACATCAGGATCACCCGACTGGCCGACCAGTAGGGAACACTGCTGGCGAAGTCTTGAGAAAGGGAGCCCGATCGGGGCTCCCTTTTTCATTTTGAATCATCGCCGCTTCTCTCTCTGCCTCTGGCACGTTGCCGCATGACAGTCGCGGGTTAACTTTGTCACCAAACCACACTCAGCGAGCCCGGTACAGAATGACCGACTACAAACTTTCCACCGTTCCGCGGAACGGCGAGCGAATTGCCTTTTCTGATGGCAAACTTTCCGTCCCCTCCAACCCGATCATTCCGTTTATCGAAGGAGACGGCACCGGCCCGGATATCTGGCGCGCTTCAGTGCGTGTATTCGACGCTGCAGTCGAGAAAGCGTATGGAGGGGAACGGAAGATCGAGTGGATGGAGGTCTACGCCGGCGAGAAAGCTCACACGAACTTCAACGACTGGCTTCCGCAGGAGACCGTAGACGCGCTCGGTGAGTTCAGAGTTTCCATCAAGGGGCCACTCACAACGCCGGTGGGTGGCGGGATTCGCTCACTCAACGTGACTCTTCGCCAGGTTCTCGACCTCTACGCATGCATTCGTCCGGTTCGTTATTTCGAAGGTGTCGGCGCTCCTGTAAAAGAGCCGGAAAAGGTTGACGTCGTGATTTTCCGTGAGAATACCGAGGACGTATATGCGGGCATCGAGTGGAAAGCCGGTTCGCCTGAAGCAGAAAAGCTTAGTGCATACCTGCGAAAGGAATTCAACAGCGAGATTCGCGAGAAATCAGCAATCGGGATCAAGCCAATGTCCGAGTTTGGTTCGAAGCGGCTGGTTTCCATGGCCATCGAATACGCCATTGCAAAATGCCGCGAGTCCGTCACGCTGGTGCACAAGGGCAACATCATGAAGTTCACCGAAGGCGCGTTCCGTGACTGGGGCTACGAAGTCGCAAAGGAAAGATTCGGCGGCAGTACCGTCACCGAATCGAGCATTGCAAAGGCCGGCGGCGAGTCTCGCGCCGATGCAGTGATCGTTCGCGATAGAATTGCCGACTCGATGTTCCAGCAGATGCTCCTTCGTCCCTCTGAGTATTCAGTCATTGCCACTCCGAACCTCAATGGCGACTATCTCTCCGATGCTGCCGCAGCACAGGTAGGTGGCCTCGGCATTGCGCCCGGAGGAAATGTTGGAGACGGCGTTGCGGTGTTCGAGGCAACTCACGGAACTGCGCCGAAATACGCCAATCTCGACAAGATCAATCCGGGCAGCGTGATCCTTTCAGGTGTGATGATGTTCGAGTACATGGGCTGGAAAGAAGCATCTGATCTCATCATCAGCGGAGTCGAGAACGCAATCAAGGCAAAACGGGTGACTTACGATCTCGCGCGGCAGATGGCCGGCGCAACGGAAGTGTCCACCTCCGCGTTTGGAGATGCAGTCATTGCCGGGATGAAGGCCTAGATGCCAGCATCGGTTTCGCTTGATGCTACAGCGCCTTCCCGTTTCACGGGTTCATTTCTCGCCGTCCTTCTGGCAGAAGATGCGGAACCTGGCGAGCTGGTACGAGAACTCGACGGGAGTCTTGGGGGAGCAATTCAGCGCGCGCTCGACGCTCGAGACTTTCGCCGCGCTCGTGATGAAGTAATGCATCTGGCGGGGGCCGCAAATGGGGCAAGGCGCATTGCCCTGATCGGTATGGGAAAAACAACCGACAGAGCGGGCTCACTGCGGCGTGCTGCCGCTATTGCCGCACGACAGGCGGCAAAGCTGGGCGTTGGGGATTTCGGCATTCATGCAGATGAACCCGCCGAACGGGAGATCGAGGCCATTACAGTCGGGGTCATGGCAGGCAGCTGGGAATACACGGACGTGAAGACTCCCGCTCCCGAATCCGAACGACGCGAACCCGTGAGCCGCGCAACCATCCTTTCACAGGACAGCGAGTCGGCGCGGCGCGGCCTTTCGACAGGCCAGGCGATTGGAACCGGGCATTCGCTCGCCCGGACGCTTGCAATGATGCCGGGCAATCTTTGCACTCCTGACTTCCTTGTCGAAACCGCGCAGGGAATCGCCGATCGGCAGGCGATGAAAATTTCGGTCCTCGGACGCGCGGAAATGGAAAGCGAAGGAATGGGCTCTTTCCTTTGCGTCGCGCAGGGAACACCGCAGGACCCGAAGCTGATAGTACTCGAGCATAACGGAGGCCCCGCGGGCCAGAAGCCGGTAACTCTTGTCGGTAAGGGACTTTGCTTCGACAGCGGCGGCATTTCAATCAAGCCGGCGCAGTCGATGGAAGACATGAAGTTTGACATGTGCGGAGCCGCGGGAGTGCTCGGTGCAATGGAAGCAATCGGGCGGATGAAGCTACCGATCAACGTAGTGGGCCTGATCGGCGCCACGACAAACATGCCCTCCGGAACAGCTGTGAAGCCCGGCGACGTGGTTCGCAGTCACCTCGGCAAGTACATCGAAATCATCAACACTGACGCCGAAGGCCGCCTTGTACTCGCCGACGTCCTTTCCTACGCGCGCAGGTTCGACCCGGCTGTTGTCATCGATGCCGCAACGTTGACGGGCGCAGTAGTAATCGCTCTCGGCCACACTGCAACCGGAATTTTCAGCACAGATGAAAATCTCATCCAGGAAGTGATCGCAGCGGGCAAGCTCGCTGGAGAACCGGGTTGGTCGTTGCCGCTGTGGGACGAATATCGCGAACTGATCAAGTCGCAGGTTGCCGACATCAAGAACAGCGGCGGAAGAGCAGCCGGTTCAATTACCGCGGCGATGTTCCTCCGCGAATTCACTGAGAGCT
>JBKJNN010000017.1:0-5762 GCA_046593625.1 Gemmatimonadaceae bacterium
CCTGAAGGCGCGAGCCGCGTCGCGCGGCATGGAGCTCACATGGCAGCAACGGGAGTCCCTGGGCTTATCGATGGCGCAACCTGCAAGGTGGTTGCGGGCACCCATGCCGGCAGAACCGGCGTCGTCCGGGATATCAAGACCAGCAAGACCGGCCACGTAACCATCACCGTGGAACAGGCTGGCGGCGCCAGATTCAAGATGTTGGCGAAGAACGTCGTGGTGACGAAGCAGCCCTAATCGTATCGCTGGCGCTCCGCTCGGGGAGCCTCTAAGCGCCTGCGGCCTAACGTTAGTTGCAGCTGACAAGACTCCTATGCCTGCGGACCGTGTCGTTAACTCGCCTGTCGCTAGCTCGGACCTCGTGGAGGGACGTGATCCCGCGCTCGAGGCCGCTCGGACGTGCCTTCTCGAGAAGTGGATGTGACGTCCTGGTCGGTCGTTCGAGTGAACGGCGAAGTCGCCATCCGAGGCCACGATGCCAACCTGCCGGCGCCCTCGCGACCGACACGCCGCCCCACCATTATTCTCCGCAATGCCGACCCTCGCTCTCCTGACCAATGCCCTCGCGGATCGTTACGCCATCCATCGCGAGATCGGCGCCGGGGGCATGGCGGTCGTCTATCTGGCCGAGGACCTGAAGCACCACCGTGAAGTCGCGATCAAGGTGCTGCGGCCTGAACTCGCCGCCTCACTGGGGATGGAGCGCTTCCTCCGCGAGATCGAGATCGCGGCCCGCCTGAGCCACCCGCACATCCTCCCACTCCACGACTCCGGCGCGGTGGAGGACATACTGTACTACGTGATGCCTTACGTCGCCGGCGAATCGCTCCGTAGCCGATTGATGCGGCAGCACCAGCTGCCGCTGGAGGATGCGCTGCGCCTGACGAGAGAGGTGGCAAGCGCGCTCGGCTTCGCCCACAGCCAGGGGATCGTGCACCGGGACATCAAGCCGGAGAACATCCTCCTCGCTGACGGGATCGCGCTGGTGGCCGATTTCGGGATCGCCCGGGCGATCCGCTCGAGCCGCGGCGACGGCAACGCGGCGCTAACGGCCGTCGGGATCGCACTGGGCACGCCGGCCTACATGAGCCCTGAGCAGTTCACCGCCGACGAGGTCGATGGGCGCTCCGATCTGTACGCGTTGGGCTGCGTGCTGTTCGAGATGCTCGCGGGCCAGCCGCCGTTCACCGGCCCGACGCTGGAGGCGCTGCTCCGGATGCATCTCACGACGGAGCCCCGCCCGCTCAACGAATTGCGCCCCACCGTGCCGATGGGCGTTGTGCGCCTCGTGGCGCGGGCCCTGGCCAAGGATCCGGATGCCCGATTCCTCTCCGCCGCGGCGATGGCCGAAGCCGTCGCCGCGGCGGCGAGTGGCGCGATGACGCCGGTGCTCCCCGAGGCGAAGAGCAACACGCCGAACAATCTCCCCAAGCCGCGCACGCGCTTCATCGGCCGCGACCGGGAACTGGCCGAGTGTGCCCAGCTCCTCGGCGAGACGCGACTCCTCACGCTCACCGGAATCGGCGGCTGCGGCAAGACGCGCCTCGCGCTCCGGCTGGCCGACGTGATGCTGCCGACCTTCCCCGATGGCGTCTGGCTGGCCGACTTCGCCCCACTCGTCGACGAAGGAAGGGTGGCGGTGACGGCCGCGGCGGCACTCGGAGCCACGGAAAGCGCGGACAAATCGATCGTAGATGTCATCCGCGAGCAAGTCGCCGGAAAGCAGGTGCTGCTCATCTTCGATAATTGCGAGCACCTGCTCATCGAGGTGGCGTCGCTGGTCGAAACGATCCTCGCGGAGAGCGACGGGGTCCGGTTCGTGGCCACCAGCCGAGAGGGGCTCGGATTGGACGAGGAACGACTCTTCGCCGTGCGATCGATGGCGGTTCCGTCATCGGCAAACACCGACGTGCACTTGGCGGAAGCCTCCGACGCAGTGCGGCTGTTCGAGGATCGGGCGCAGGCGGCCCGCAGGGACTTCGCGCTCACACCCGGGAACGCAGCCACCGTCGCCGATATCTGCCGCCGGCTCGATGGCATTCCCCTCGCCATCGAGCTCGCCGCGGCACGCATGAAGGCGCTATCGGTGGAGCAGATTCGCTCACACCTCGACGATCGCTTTCGGCTCCTGACCGGCGGGCGCTCGGCGCTGCCCCGGCAGCAGACGCTGCTGGCGACGCTGCAGTGGAGCTACGACCTGCTTGCGGCGGAGGAGCAGCGCCTGCTGCGCGCACTCTCGGTTTTCGCCGGCGGATGGACGCTGGAAACGGCGACCGTGGTCGGCGGCAACGGGGCCGATGCGTTCACCGTGCTCGACGTGATGACGCGGCTCATCGACAAGTCGCTCGTGCAGGTCGATGCCGGGGGCGAACGCGAGGCGCGCTATTCCATGCTGGAGACGGTGCGCCAGTACGGGCTCGAGCGCCTGGTGGAGGCGGGCGAGGGCGAGGTGGTTCGCGACCGCCACGCCGGCGTCTTTCTCGCGCTGGCCGAGCGCTTCAGCGAGGAGAAATTCACGCGCGAGGAATTGTGGGGCGAGCGCCTTGAGCGGGAACTCGACAATGTGCGGGCTTCCCTCGCCTACCTCCGGGATCGCGACGCCGAACGGTACCTCGAGGTGGCCGGTGCGTTAGGCTATTTCTGGTTTGGGCGCTCGCACATGCGGGAAGGGCGGGAGCATCTCGATGCGGCACTGGCGCTGACCGGCCCGCACCCGGCGCGCGGTGCGTACGCACGCGCGGTGCGCGGCTACGCGATGCTCGTGGCCTATGAGGGGGAGCACGACCGCGCGCGCGAACTTACCGAGGCTGCGCTGGCGATGTGGCGCGAGCTGGGCGACGCGGAGGAGATTGCGCATTCGCTGGAGACCATTGGCTGGGCGCAGTTCCTCGCGTCGGAGGATGAGGCGAGCTGCGCGACGTTCGAGGAGCTGCTCCAGATCCAGAACGTGCGTGGCGATCCAGTGCTGGTGAATCGCGCGAAGCTCGGCGTGGCCCAGTCGCTGGTGGCACTGTCGCGTGTGGATGAGGTGAGACCGCTTGCCGCCGAGATCGTGGCATTCTCGCAAAAGGCCGGTGATCGTCGCTCCGAGCATACCGGCTTCCATTTTCTAGCCGATTGCGCGCTGATCGAGGGGAACTGCGCCGAGAGCCTCGGGCTATATCGAGAGAGCCTGATCCTCGCCGAGGCGATCGGGGACCGCGTGGAGACGAGCGCCGAGATCGAGGGAGTCGCGATGTCCCTCGCCGGCCTGGGGCAGCATGCGGAGGCGGTAAGGCTGGTAGCGGCGACGCGGGCCGAGTGGGCGCGCAGCGGCATCACGTTGCAGATCAGGTTCTGGGACGCGCTGATCGAGCGCTACATTGGCCCGGCGCGGGTTTCGCTGGGAGCGACACAAGCCGAGTCCGTGATTCAGGGCGGACGGGAGATGACGTTCGAGGCGGCGGTGGTCGAGGCAAAGGCGCTGGCCACGCCACGCTGACGCGCGCGGCGTGGCCATGGGGGTGACCTGTTTGCGTTTCGCGACGGCAGGATCGGACTTAAGAATTCCTGTCGTAACAACCGGCCACTGTTACCTCCGCACAGCTAGACTACCGCGTGAGGCCTGTAACCTCCGTAACCCAGACATCGCTTTGAAAATCGCTCAAGGTGACGTCGGGATAGGAAATTCAATCGGGGACGGTCGATTAGACGGCGGGGTTCGCCGACGGGCGGGCGCACCGTTACCATCGCATTGCGCGGCGGGCGATTCTGACGCAACGTACGCGTTCCGCCGGCCTAACGATGCTTGCTGGCGTTAGGCAGATGTTTCGGAGACAAATCGATGCGCGGACTGGTCCTGATCGTCGCTCTGGCCATAGCAACTCCTCTTGGCGCTCAGGCGCAAGAGGACGCCACCGCTATGACCGCCGAGCTTGTTAGTGTGGATCGGAAGTGGCAGGAGGCTGTTGTCACGGGCGACGCCGAGTTCATCGAGAAACGAACCGCGAGCAGTTTCAGATTTACGCACGGTGGAGGAACGAGGTCGGACACGAAGGCCGACTGGCTCCGGATTACGAGGCAGGTTCCCCGGCGGTTTCTGGAGCGGAAGACCAGCAATCAGTCCGTCGAGGTGCACGGTGATGTAGCTCTCGTGGTCGGGAGGCTGGACGTGCAGGTTGCGGGAGGTCCGGACTCCGGCCCTTCCTGCTACGCGCTCGAGTACGTGCACTTGTATGCCCGTGAGAGCGGACAATGGGTGTTCCTGTCGCACCGCACGATGCAGGGCCTTAAGGCGTTACATCCTTGTGTCCCGAAGTAGATCACGTGGGACATCCTGACCGACTGCGTCGCGTTTCTGGATCGCGCCATCGCCGACGATTTTACCTTCACTCACGGAGATGCCTGGAGGACTGGCGAGAAACCAAGCCGAGTGGACACAAAGAGGTCGTGGATGGAGGCGGCCGATCGCGGTCTTTTCGTGAGCAGGGACGTCAGCGCGCAGCAGGTCGAACCACACGGCGATTTTGTTATTACCACGGGCCGCATCGACGTCAAGCTGAGCCACCGTTCCTGAACGCCGGAAAGTCCGCGTACTCGGTATGGTTCGTCCGGGTGTATCGAGCCAAAAGTGGTGACTGGGAACTCGTATCGCATCGAACCGTAGCGGAATCGGCACCCTGACATCGGCTTGCACAAGTCATGCGGATGCATCTTCGGCAACCCGGCGTCGCCGTTCACGTTGCCCGCCATGCAGAACACGATCAAGCGGGCGTACCGTCTGGCCGATGGCGCGGCTTTCCAGGTCAAGGACGGAAAGCTGATGACCAGCGGATTGATGGACGCCGATCCCATGGCGACAGTGATCGTCGTGGAGTTCGAGGGTGATCGCGTCAGGCGGTAGCGCCGCCGCTGGGAACCACTCACGCCGAGCGCATCAATGACGTATTTCCCTGGCTGAGTCAGCCGCGAGCGGCCAAACACGCGCTTGCTGCCGACGAGGTCAAGCGGTTCGGCTGCAGCTGCCTCGCGGCAGAAACGCTGCGTTGTACGCTGCTGATCCAGCATCCCTTTCGCGGACAGGACTATGTACGTACATTGTACATATGGGTGAGCTGCGGATTGAATGGGACCCCGCTAAAGCGCGCTCGAACATTCGAAAGCACGGAGTCAGCTTCGACGAAGCTGAGACTGCCTTTTCGGACGACAATGCCTTGCTGCTCCTTGATCCTGATCACTCGACAGCTGACGAAGAGCGGCTCGTGCTAATTGGCATTAGTATCGCCGTTCAGCTTCTAGTGGTCATTCACTGCGAACTCGATGGCGGGGACACCATCCGGCTAATTTCGGCTCCCGGGGCAACCAAATCTGAGCGCGCCCAGTATGACGCGCGGTGGAAACGATGAAAAAAGAATATGACTTCTCCAAAGCCAAGCGAAATCCATACGCGAAGCGCCTCAAGCAGTCCGTGACGATGCGGCTCGATACGGCTACGGTTACCTATTTCAAAGGCCTTGCCGGGGAACTCGATGTGCCGTATCAAACGTTGATCAACCTGTATCTTCGCGACTGTGCGATTACCGGCCGAAGGTTGGCTATGCGTTGGCTCCCGTCTCGCTCGGGCGCAGCCTAACACTCGTTAAAGGACGATCGGAAGGGTCAACACTCGATTTCGATTAATGATCAATGGCGCGTTTGCTTTCGTTTCGTGGACGGCGACGCCTATGACGTTGAAGTCTGCGACTACCATTAGGCAGGAGTTTTACAATGGCTATTCCAAATAC
>JBKJNN010000198.1:0-5210 GCA_046593625.1 Gemmatimonadaceae bacterium
TATTTCCCTCCGAGCATCGTAGAGAATTCCGCCGATCCCCTGCCCCTGTCGCGATGGCTTCACCATCACCTCGGCACCGTACAGCGTTCGCCCCAGCACCGGATCGTGGTTGGTAAACATCCCCGACGCAGTGAAGTCACGCCACGAAGAAGTGAAATCGTAATCATCCCAGAAAACGATCAGGCTCGCCGCCATGCCGACGATCTCATCGGTATTGGCGTCAACCGCCACTCGCTGCCCTTCTGGAAAAACACTCAGATGACTGGCCAGCTGCTGCTCGGTCCAGGGGCGGGAACCCGGATAGACCTGCCGCGTCAATTCTATTATCCCCGGAAAATCGGCCACGCTTGCCGGCCGCGCACGAATGCGCGCCTCGCCGATTTTCTTCGTCACAATTTCATTACTTCCGGATTGGCCACGAGTTCGGCAGTACGCTTGCTGTCGTGCAACGGCAGCACCGTGCCCGTATCCCGAGCGGTCAGAATCGTGGAAAGATTTAGTTCACCCACAACCATGGTTTCCTGATTTGGAATTCCCTCCGCAAGAATTCCATCCCGGCTAAAGGCGAAATCGCTCGGCGTCAGTATCGAGGCCTGACCGTAGTTCAGCGAAACAGCGGGAACCATCGGCAGCGACCCTACAGTGCACGAGTGAATCACGTACATCTGGTTTTCGATCGCGCGCGCCTGGGCACAATAGCGAACCCGCAGAAAACCCTGGCGGTCATCGGTGCAGCTCGGCACGCACAGTATGTGGGCGCCCAGTCTCGCAGCTGCCCTCGCCATCTCGGGAAATTCCACGTCATAGCAGATCGCCACAGCCATCATTCCAAAGTCGGTCTCGAAAACGCGCAGCCCCCGGGACGCCTTCACAAACCACTCTTCGTTCTCGAACCGCGTCATGTGAAGCTTGCCCTGCACACCATAGCCGCCGCCGGGCCCGAATACAAAAGCCCGGTTGTAGATCGAATCATCCTCCTCCACGGGAATAGTCCCGCCCACGATGTACACCGAATGCTTCTTCGCGAGGCCAACCATCAGTTCCGTATACCTGGGGACATGATCCGCCAGCTCGTTTACCTGCTCGGCGATTGGCTTCTTGATGTTTCCAAGTGTGAGAAGCTGCACCGTGAAGTATTCAGGGAATACAACCAGATGGCACTTGTAGTCGGCAGCAGTTTCGACCAGTGCAGATACCTGCTCGGCGAACTGCTCGAACGAGGTAACCGGCCTGATGAAGTACTGAAGTGAGGCAACGCGAAGTCTTTCCATGAGAGCCTGGAGAGCGAGAGAAGTTGATCTATCGAAGTGGTCGTGTTTTCAAGGCGCTGTCAACCCTGCGTCGCCGATCCCAATCACTTCACCCTGGCCAGTGCCGCAACCAGAAGCAGCGCCCACTGCGGACCCAGATAGCCCCGCTCCGTGTCGTCGTACTCCTCGGCGAGTGAATGCGCGCCCTTTCCACGTCCGCCCCCATCTATCGTTATGGCCGGAATTCCCATGCTTATCGGAATGTTCGCATCGGTGCTCGACGCAGCTGTTGGTTCGGCAAACCCGAGCGCCCTTCCTGCAGCTATTGCTGTTTTGACGATGTAAGCTTCGTCCGACTGAGCGCCAGTTGGGCGAATCCCTATGGTATCAACCGTGACGGTGAGCCGGCCGCGGTCACCCGGCCAGCGGGCGTTTTCATCCGCGAGTGCCTTTGCAACAGCCGACTGGAATCGCGCATCGATTCTGTCCAGCTCTTCTGCGGATTCAGATCGCATGTCCACATCCATCACACCAGTTGCCGAGATGCTGTTGACTGAGGTTCCGCCGGAAACAACACCCACACTGAACGTCACCTTCGGCTGCGCAGGAACTTGGAACTCCGAGATCGCCGCGATTGCGCGGCCCATGGCGTGGATAGGGTTGGGTTTTCCAAACGCACCATAGCTGTGGCCGCCGGGTCCCTGAAAGGTGACCCGGTAGCGATGGCTTCCCACAGCACGACTGGTCACACCCAACCCGGTTCCGTCAACCGAGATGAAATAGTTGACCTTTCCCGGAAATTCCTTCGTGAAGAGATGCTTTACGCCACGCAGGTCACCCGGCCCTTCTTCTCCCACGTTGCCGACGAGATAGATGGTGCCAAGCGTCTCTATGCCTGCCTTGTCGAGCGACTTCGCAACCTGTAACAACACCGCCAGGCCGCGGCAGTCATCGCCGATCCCAGGGCCCTTCATCACGCTGCCCGATCTCGTCACCTTGACGTCTGTCCCCTCCGGAAAGACTGTGTCGAGATGGCCGGCAATAAGAACCGTCGGACCTTTGCCCTTTCCTGCACGCGTGGCAATGACGTTCCCCTCTGCGTCTATCCTCACATCTCGATAGCCCAGCGATTCGAACCTTCTCTTGTATTCGGCCGCACGCACGGCTTCATGGAATGGCGGAGCGGGTATCTCGCAGATCGACGCCTGCTGATCGAGCGTCCACGCGTTATCTGCCTTTATCGCTGCAAGTGCAGCGGCGACCTTCTTGTTCTTTATCGGGATCGATGCGGCCTGCGCACTCGCTTGCTCGACGGAGGTCATTGCGACGAGCGCGAGGCCGAGTGAAAAGATTGCCTTTGTCATGCTTCACCTCTCATTGCGAGCCACGTCCAGAGTGCTCCCGCGATGTCGATTAAACCGAATAGAATTAGAATCGGCGGAGCAAGACCAAGCACCACAAAGGACACCAACCCGGTCAACAGACCAATACGGCCCCAGATGGTCCACCTGAAGAACGCTCTCACGTTGGACCTTCCCGCCTGGATGTAGTAAAACCCAAGTGTGAACGTCAGCACTCCCATTACGCGGATCCATATCTCTTCGGTAGGCGGAAAACCGAAGAGGCCGAGGAGGACGTTTGGAACGAGGATCATCATCGCTCCTATGCCTACGACGTAAACGCCAAAGACAACCATGCTGCGTGCTGCTGATTTCACTTTTGATCCCGAGGTCGTTGTTAGCCATGAAGCCGCACCCTGAATCCGAATCTACGGTGCGGCGAAACATGCTACATTGGCGCTTGATTCAGAACACTTAACCCAAACTGCACCCCTTGATGATGGGGGGAGATCAAAGCGTCATGTCAATCGCGCCAGAAGACGTCAGAATTTGCCTCGAAGACCATCCTGCCCGCGAACCGGGCGCCGAACCGATGGCTACGCCGATCGTTCAGACATCTCTGTTTGCGTTTCCGGACTACGATTCGCTGCTCGCTGCCGGTGCTGCCGAAAGCACGAACACGGTTTATACCCGTGGACAAAATCCGACAGTTGAAGTGCTCGAGAAGAAGCTCGCGGCACTGGAGCACGGGGAGGCCTGCAAGGCTTTCGGATCCGGAATGGCCGCAGTCAGCGCAGTCATCATGGGCCTGTTGAAATCGGGCGACCACATCCTCTTCGTGAATCACACGTACGGTCCAACACTCCAGCTTGCGCGTCACCTGAAGCGCTTCGGCATAGAGCACACACTGCTCCTCGACATCACAGCCGACGACGTCAAACGGGCTCTCCTGCCCAATACGAAACTGGTGTGGCTCGAGAACCCGGGAACAATGCTGTTTCGCACCCTTGACCTGGGCGCAATTGCACAAGTAGCCCGCGAACACGGTGCGCTTACCTGTATCGACAACAGCTGGGCGTCACCACTCTTTCAGAAGCCGCTCGACCACGGCGTGGATATCGTTGTGCACTCGGCCACGAAGTACATCGGTGGGCACAGCGACGTAGTGGCCGGCGCAGTCATCACAAGCTCGGAACGTATGGAGAAGATTTTTTTTCGCGCCTTCCTTCTCAATGGCGGGATACTACACCCGTTCGATGCGTGGTTGCTGCTCCGCGGCATGAGAACTCTGCCCGTCAGAATGCAGCAGCACGAAACCGACGCACTCAAGGTGGCCGAATACCTTCGAGATCAGCGCCGGGTCAGTGCGGTCCACCATCCGGCATTTGAAGAGCCATCAAGCGCTCTCACGGGTCACTCCGGAGTGTTCAGTTTCGAGCTCGCCCAAGCGGGTCTCGATGAAGTTCGCCGCTTCATTGACGGGTTGCGGCGCTTCAGGATCGGAGTAAGCTGGGGCGGTGTCGAGAGCCTTGTCATCTCGCCCAACCGGGGAAACAACCTCGCTTATCTCGACGCCCAGCGCATTCCACATGGTCTTGTTCGCCTCTCGATTGGATTGGAGGGCGCGGATGTGCTCATCGATGACATCGCTTCGTCGATGAACGCACTTTCGACATAGTCGTCACTTTTCCCTTCATCGACAGTGACTGAGCGCCTTCCCGCGAAACAACCGCTGAGCCTCATCGAAGCACTCGTTCCGCTGATCACTCTCGCCGGACTGATCATTGCGACCGCCGTTTTTCTCGAGCTGAACGGCCAGCTTCTCGTAATCGTTATTCTCGCTTCCGCTGCCGTTGCCGGAATTGTAGCTGTCCGCCACGGCTCCACATGGGAGGACATTCAGCGGGTAACGGGCGAGCGAATTGGGGCAGTGCTCCCGGTCATTCTCATTCTGCTGGCGATTGGAATGCTCATCGCAAGCTGGATTGTCTCCGGAACAATCCCTTTCATTGTGTATTGGGGAATACAGCTCATCCGTCCCGACCTGCTTGTCCTCACCGCGTTCCTCGCCACAGCCATCATGTCAGTCTGCACGGGCACATCATGGGGTTCGGCAGGAACTGTCGGCGTTGCGCTCATGGGAATGGCCGCAGCTCTGCAGGCGCCACTTCCCATGGTGGCCGGAGCCGTGGTGTCTGGCGCCTATTTCGGTGACAAAATGTCGCCATTGTCAGACTCCACCAATATCTGCGCGATCTCTGCAGGGGTGCCGCTGTACCGATCTATCCGACACCTGCTCTACACTGCGATCCCTTCATTCGTGGTTTGTCTCCTGGTGTACTCGTTCGCCTCCCGCCTCGCGCCGATTCGGAGCGGCGCACTCCCGGCAAGTGCCGAGGTGCTTCTTTCGGATATCACAGGAGCTTTTCGCCTGACTTGGATTGTTCTCATTCCGCTTGCCGTGGTTCTATGGGGAATTCTGCGCAGGTATCCACCTGCACTGGCAATCGTGCTTTCCGCATCGGTTGCCCTTGTCATCGCAATAACGGTTCAGACGACCGCGCCAATTGACGCACTCACCGCCGCAGTGGGCGGGGCTCGCGTAGAGATGCTGCACGCG
>JBKJNN010000189.1:0-26548 GCA_046593625.1 Gemmatimonadaceae bacterium
TCAACGATTACTACTCCGAAAAGGTAGATCGTCCCGAGCATCCATCGCGGTACATGATTGACGGAGCGTGGAGAGACCTCGAGCTGAGGGTGGAGACCTACCGGGACTCGCGCGGAAGCGTGATCGCTACAGATACTCTCTATTTCACACATCGCGGTCCGATGCAGAATGTGAACGGTCGCTGGCTCTCGATGCGGTGGACAGCCTACGAGCCTTCACACGAGCCAGACAACTTCATGGCGCTTGGCCGCGCGCGCAGTGTGAAAGAGTGGCTCGATGCCATGCGCGATTACGCGGCACCGACCCAGAACGGACTCGTTGCTGATCGTAAGGGCAATATCGCAATCAGATCTTCAGGCAGTTATCCGATTCGCCCAGGTGACGGCCGCGGCGACGTGATACGTGACGGATCGATTTCAGCCAACGACTGGAAAGGGAACATCTCCCCTGACAGAATACCGTTCTCACTCAATCCCGCTCAGGGGTACCTGGCTTCGGCCAACCAGCAGCCGGTCGATCCGAAAGCAAACCCGGCGTACATGGGATCGGACTGGTACTCACCGTGGCGTGCGATGCGCATCAACACGCTTCTGCGGTCTGATTCTTCAGTGACTCCCGATGACATGCGTCGCTTTCAGACTGATGCAGGGAGTGCGCGCGCAGATGCGTTCGTTCCGCTGTTCATTTCCGCAGCCGCCGGGTATGAGTCGGGCGGCAAGAGTGACCTGCGCCTTCGCGAGGCTGTCCGTCTCCTCGCTGAGTGGGACCGCCGATATACGCGGGACAACAGGCGAGCGGTACTCTTTGAAAGTGCGATGAAAGAGTTGGCCGCACGAACCTGGGATGAGCTCGTTGATACTGCCACCAGGCGGGCGACGCCCATCTATCCCGAGGCACAGGTGATGCTGGAGCTGGCTCGGTCCCCCGGAAGCAAATGGTGGGATGACGCCAGGACTCCCGCAGTCGAAGATCGAGATGCGATACTGACAGCCAGTCTTCGCGCCGCGTACGACTCGCTCAGCGCAACCGGAGACACTGCGTCTACTGGTTGGCTCTGGTCAAACGTGCGAAAGGCCAATATCCGGCATCTACTGCGGATTCCGGCACTCGCGGCTGATCCTATGCCTGTTCAGGGCGGGCCGGGAACGCTCAATCCGTCGAGCGGTGAGGGCACTCAAGGTGCGAGCTGGCGCATGGTCGTGGAACTCGGCGCCGAGGTGCGCGCGTGGACCATTTATCCGGGTGGTCAGTCGGGCTCGCCCGCCAGCAAGCGCTACACCGATCGCCTGTCCCGCTGGTCTCGTGGTCAGCTCGACGCTGTACTCTTTCCGCGCAAGGCCGAGGATATGGATCGCAAGAGAGTCATATCCACGCTGACGATTGCGCCGGGCGCACGATGAGAACTGCCGTAAGGTTCATCCTGCTGAGCGAAGCTTTTTCCGTAAGCACGTTCGCGCTGGGATGGTGGACCGTCCCGGTCGTCGCGGCACTCTGGGCATACTTTTCCGGCGGTTCACACCGGGCGATGTTCGCCGGCCTGGCTGCGGGCGCGTCGTGGATCATGCTGCTGCTTCTCGACGCGGCAAAAGGCCCCGTCGGCGTTATGGCGTCGCGACTCGGCGGAGTGTTGGGGATTCCTGCAATCGCGCTCTACGTGATCACTCCGCTGTTTGCCGCACTGCTTGCATGGAGCGCGGCCGCCGTCGTTACACGTTTTCGCGCTGCGATTTCTCCGCAAGCATCTTCGTCGTAAAGCGCTGGCCTTCGGAGATGCGTTCAACTTCGATCGCGATTGCATCCACCGAGTGCGAAATCTGATCGAGGTGCGCGCGCATTTCGGCGGGAAGCGCCGCGGGCTTGGGAGTGCCCCGATCAATACGCCTTGCGAGGGCACGCATAATCGGCAGGCCGATGACAATTGCGGCGATCATAACGAAGAAGGCGATAGAGATTGCCTCGACCTGGGGCGGTATCATGTTATCGCGGTAGACCGCTACACCTGTGCCCGGCACGCCCGGAGGTGCGGGAGGCACGGGCGGCGCGATCACTATCGACTGCCTCTCCGCCCGGCCGCTCGCCTGCCTCGCATCCTTTGCTGCTTCTTCCGCTGCGATCTGGGCGTCCCTCACCGTTTGACGAATCTGCTCCCGGATCTGGTCTCGCGTGGGGTTGGCTTCCTGGGGCAGCATAAGTTTTCGCATGGCTACGTTTCCCGGTATGAATGACAGCGACGGACAATTGACTTCCGGCCCAATCTATGAAGGCCGTTCCACGCAGGCCAGCGAAAAGAGCGTCCCGCCGTGGCGCGGTAGACGAGTCACTCGAGGGATCGCTGCTGCGCTCGCGAATTTGCTGCTTCTTACGGTGCTTGGCGTGCCCCACCTTTTCGGGGTCGAGGGCGACTCGGTCATCATGATAGTTGCCGTCGTCGGCGCATTCGTCGGTCTTACCCGAGTCCTGACCTTTATGGAGCTGACCGTCGCAGGGGAATTGCTCCTGATTGCTGCGATCTCATTTACAAACATTGTTGAATCTCCGGCACGAAGCCTTATTCGCCGCGATGCGCTTCCCGCCTCGGCAGACGCCGTGGTGAGCCTGTCGGCTGGCGTTACGGCGGACGGTTTCCTTACCAGGCAGGGTCTCGACCGAATGCTCACGGCGGCAAAACTGGTCCGGGATGGCGTTGCGCCCGCCTTGGTGGTCACCACGGAATTTCGAAAGATTGACGGCGTGTGGGTTTCATCGGCGGGAGATCAGCGCAGAATTTCGGATCTCGCCGGGATTGCAGAAGTGGTCACCACCCGCTCCGTACGCAGCACCCGCGACGAAGCCATGGCGGTCGCGGAAATTGCACGCCGCCGGAACTGGCGGCGCGTTGTTCTCGTCACTTCGCCTTTCCACTCCCGAAGAGCCTGCGCGACATTCGAAAAAACCGGGCTGGAGGTTACATGCGCGCCGGCAGACTCACGCGATATTTCGGTTTCCAACCTTGGGTTGCCCGGGGAGCGCATCAATGCATTTGCCATGTGGCTTTATGAAACGGCGGGCACTCTTCGCTACCGGCAACGCGGCTGGCTGTGACCGATGCGAAACCACCAGGCGTCGCAGGCGTAGTGAACCAACGGGGGTAATCAAGTCATGACTTCAGTAACGACGGTTGCACAATCGCTCGGTGTCGCTTTCGCTGCGGGAATCAATCTGCCTGCGACTGTCGCCGTCCTGGGAGTTGCCGATCGAGCGGGATGGATCGAGCCGCTCCCCGGAGCATTGGGTGCGGTGAGCAGTCTCTGGGTAATCGGCATTGCATCTGCACTCTACGCGCTCGAATTTCTCGTCACGCTTGTGCCGGGAGTGGCAAGCATCTGGGAGACTGTCCAGAGTGTTATTCGTCCTCCGGCAGCAGCCCTGCTGGCAGTTGCGACCACCTACAATCTCAGCGCGCCAGCAGTAGTCATCGCAGGCCTGATAGGTGGAGGGCTCGCGCTTACTACCCACGGAACGAAGCTCGGACTGCGCTACGCGGTTGACACATCGCCCGAGCCTGTGACAAACGGCCTTGCCAACATGGCCGAGTTCGCGACGGTCGCATCGATCGCGGTGTTTATCTGGAGCCACCCGTTCGTAACGCTCTCCCTCGCCATCCTCGTGTTGATTCTTCTCATACTCGTTGTGCGGAGAATTGTCCGGACGCTGCGGTACATTCTTGGCGGGAACTGGAAAAAACGGGTTCCTGCATAGTGCGCTATCGCCGCTGCGTGAGCAGATTTATCGCTCGCTGAGGGCAGGGGCCCTCGTGCATTTCCGGGGGTGGCTTTGAGCGAGCAGCGCAAGATATGGCAGGTGATCGGAGCATCGTCTGCTGGGACGATGATCGAGTGGTACGACTTCTACATTTTCGGCGCTCTTGCCGCGATCATCTCTACCCAGTTCTATCCCGAAGGAAGTCCTACTGGAAACTTCCTGAAGACCCTCGCGACATTCGCCGTCGGCTTTGCGGTGCGACCCTTCGGCGCGCTCGTGTTTGGCCGTATTGGCGATAAGGTAGGGCGAAAGTTTGCGTTCCTCGTGACGCTCCTGATCATGGGCGGTTCGACGGCTGCAATTGGATTTCTCCCGGGATACCGCACGATAGGCATCGCCGCGCCAATCATCCTGGTCATTCTCCGCCTGCTTCAGGGACTTGCGTTGGGAGGCGAATACGGAGGTGCCGCGGTGTACGTCGCAGAGCACGCTCCTGATGGCAAACGCGGTTTCTATACGAGCTTCATTCAAACCACCGCCACGCTTGGACTTTTTGTTTCACTGGCCGTCATTCTCGCTGTGCGCGCCATGGTTGGTGAGGAAGCATTCAAGGTGTGGGGCTGGAGGATTCCGTTTCTCCTGTCGATTGCGCTGGTGGGAATGTCCTACTACGTGCGGGTCCGGCTGAAAGAATCGCCGCTGTTCACCAAGCTGAAGGACGCCGGAAAAACCTCGACGGCACCGATCCGCGATAGCTTCGGAACCTGGAGCGCGTGGAAGATTTTTCTCGTAGTCCTCTTCGGAGCTACGGCAGGCCAGGCCGTCGTCTGGTATACGGGCCAGTTCTATGCGCTGTTCTTCCTCCAGACTGTCCTCAACGTTCCTCTCGGGACGGCCTACAAGATCGTCGCAGTCGCTCTTCTCCTTGGCGCACCCCTGTTCATCGTCTTCGGGGCGCTGTCCGACAAAATCGGACGGAAGAAGATCATGATGGCCGGAAATCTTCTCGCAGCGCTTTCGTATTATCCCATCTACCAGGCAATGAAAGCGTACTCGTCTCCTATCAATGTCGTCGCGCTGACGTTGTTGATACTGCTTCAGGTTGTATTCGTGACGATGGTTTACGGGCCCATTGCCGCATTTCTGGTCGAGTCCTTTCCGGCGAAGATTCGTTACACCTCCATGTCCCTGCCATATCACTTCGGCAATGGTTGGTTTGGAGGATTTCTCCCGTTGATTTCGACCGCGCTTGTCGCGCGCACGGGGAACATCTACGCCGGCCTTGTCTATCCAATCTTCATTGCGCTGCTGACGTTCGTTGTGGGAACGATCTTCCTCAAGGAAGGTCATAACAACAAGATCTGGGACGAGGTAGGCGGTGAAGCCTGAAATTCTGGCGATCGGCTTCGCGCTTTCGTTTGCTGGCCTGGATGCTCAGGATTCGCTGAGAGAGGCAATAGCGATGCGCGTCGCCGCTTCTGCCGGTGCGACTGTGGGTGTTTCCTTCCGCGACCTTGAAACCGGCGAAACACTCGACATCGCAGCCGATACCGTGTTCCACGCGGCGAGCACAATGAAAATCCCCGTCATGATCGAAGTGTTGCGTCGAGCTCAGTCGGGAGGGTTTTCGCTGGACCAGGAAGTGCTGCTGGTAAATCAGTTTCCGTCGATTGCAGACAGCTCCAGTTTTTCTGTGAACGCTTCGGATGACAGTGACAGTTCACTCTATCTCAAGGTCGGTCAGCGGGTTCCTGTGCGTGAACTTCTTCAGCGGATGATCACGCGATCGAGCAACCTCGCTACGAATGCCCTGATCGAGCTGGTTTCAGCGATTCGCGTCACGGAGACAGCGCACCAGTTTGGTGCAATTCATCTATCAGTCCTGAGAGGCGTCGAAGATCAGAAGGCGTTCGACAAGGGTCTCAGCAACACTACGACCTCGGCAGACCTTGCAACGCTCCTTGCCCACATCGAGCAAGGCACGGTTCTGTCGCCAGAGAATTCGGGAGAGATGCGCAACATTCTTCTCGCGCAGGAATTCAACGAAAAGATTCCGGCTGGGCTGCCGTCAGGAACCAGGGTGGCTCACAAGACCGGCGAGATTACGGCAGTGTCCCACGACGCTGCGATCGTTTATCCACCCGGACGCAAGCCGTACGTTCTGGTGGTGCTCACAAAAGGAATTCGCGATGGGGCGGCGTCGAGTGCCCTGATTGCCGACATCTCCCGCCTCGTCTGGGACCACGCGACGAGCGCGAAAAGATGAAGGCCGCGTTCCTGGGGCTTGGTGCCATCGGCGCTCCGATGGCGGCGCACATTGCAAAGAGTTCTTTCGACCTCGCAGTATGGAACAGGACAAGCGCGAAGGCGGAGGCGTTCTTAGGCGAGTTCGGGGGTGAGCTCGCCAGCACTCCCGCGGCGGCGGCAAACGGAGCGGAAATCGTCGTCACCTGTCTCACGTCTTCCAGGGAAGTCGAAGAGATAATCGGAGGAACTAACGGCCTGGAAGCAGGAATGCAGCCGGGTTCAACTCTGGTCGACTGCACATCGGGAGATCCTGGCACGTCGCAACGTATTGCCGAGCGCCTGGCAAAGAAGGGAATCTCATTCGTGGACGCACCGGTCAGCGGCGGCGTCAAGGGCGCCGTCGCAGGTACGCTGACTGTGATGTGCGGCGGGTCAATAGAGGATATCGAACGCGCGCGGCCCGTCCTTGAAACGTTCGGCGGAAAAATCGTGCGGTGCGGAGACGTGGGTGCCGGTGATGCTGTGAAGGCCATCAACCAGGCACTGCTGGCAGTTCATATTTGGTCCGCCGGCGAAGCCCTCGCCGTACTCGCGAAGCTCGGAGTAGACGCGTCGGTCGCGCTCGAAGTGATCAACGGGTCGAGCGGCAGATCCAACACCAGCGAAAACCTCTTTCCCGAACGAGTGATTGGCCGCGCCTTCCCGCGGACGTTCAAGCTCGCGCTCCTCGACAAGGATGTGGGTATCGCGGCCCACATTGCCGATGAAAACGGTATCGATTCACCCTTCATCGCCCTTGCTGCCCGACTTTTCTCCGAGGCTCACGGCGTACTCGGCGAGGACGCAGATCATGTCGAAGCTGTTCGGGTAATCGAGGAGCGGACGGGCATTCGAATCTCCTGAGGCGCGCCTGCGCTTCAAATAGCGGCAGTCGGGGGTCATATTTGTCCACCGATGCCATCCCGTGACAACGAATCTAAAACTGTACTGACCACCAGCGCCGTTGAGCGAACTCTCAAGCGCATGGCTGATGAGATCGTGGAGCTGAATGACGGCACCGAGAATCTTGTCATTGTGGGAATCCAGCGACGTGGCGTGCAGCTCGCCCGCCGAATCTGTTCGCTCATCGAACAGAGCGAAGGCAGCCGCGTGCTCCTCGGATCGCTCGATATCACGCTTTACCGCGATGACCTCCAGACTGTCGGGCCGCGGCCTGTAGTCGGCCCGACGGACATTCCCTGGGAAATTGACGGGTGTCACGTCGTGATCGTGGATGATGTGCTCTACACCGGGCGCACTGTTCGCGCAGCGCTCGATGAACTCGCCGACTTTGGCCGTCCCGCGCACATCGCGCTCGCAGTCCTGATAGATCGCGGTGGAAGAGAACTCCCCATTCAACCCGATGTGGTGGGTAAGCGCATCTCCATCAACGCGGACGAACGGGTTGATGTACTGGTTGACGATATCGACGGGCGTACTGCCGTAGTCATCGCCTCAGCCGACGGAGACGCCGGCTCTTGACCAGCGCGCTCGGCAAGGATCTGCTGGGGCTCGAGTTCCTGTCGAGAGAGCAGATCAGTCTGATTCTGGACACCGCCGAGCCGTTCAAGGAAATCAGCGAGCGGTCGATCAAGAAGGTGCCGGCGCTGCGTGGCTCGACAATCGTCAACCTCTTCTTCGAAAACTCCACCCGGACAAGAGTCTCCTTCGAGTTTGCCGAGAAGCGCCTCTCGGCGGATACGGTAAACGTGGCGGTCTCGGGCTCAAGTGTGAGCAAGGGCGAGACGCTTGTGGATACGGCGCGAAACCTCGAAGCCATGCGGATCGACATGGTGGTGATCAGGCACGGGTCGTCGGGTGCCGCCAGATTTCTCGCCGAACGGATTGAGTCGAACGTCATCAATGCCGGCGATGGAACTCATGAGCATCCCACGCAGGGACTGCTCGACATTCTGACGCTTCGCGACCGGCTTGGGAATCTGGAGGGCAAGCGCGTGTGCATTTGCGGCGACGTGCTCCATTCACGTGTTGCCCGCTCGAACATCTGGGGACTCCAGCGAGTGGGTGCGGAGGTCGCGGTATGCGGTCCGCGTTCGCTTCTTCCGAATGCAATCGAGGAGTTTGGAGTAACGGTATTCGACCGGATTGAAGCTGCTATCGAATGGGCCGATGCGCTGAATGTTCTGCGGTTGCAGCTCGAGCGAATGTCCGCCGGCTACATACCGTCGAGCCGCGAATACAATCGTGTATTCGGAGTATCGAGGGAGAGATTGGAGAGAGCTCCGCGGGACATTCTGATTCTGCATCCCGGACCCATGAATCGAGGAGTGGAGATAGACTCAGATGTTGCAGACGGACCGCACAGCGTGATCCTTCATCAAGTCACCAATGGAGTGGCAATTCGCATGGCTGTTCTCTACCTGCTGGCTGGCGGACGTCCGGAGCTCGCTGAAGCGGCGAAGGGAGGGCGATCATGAGTAACCGGCCACTGATTCTCCGCGGCGGGCGCGTGCTCGATCCGTCGCGCGGAGTGGATTCTCGTGGTGACGTTCTGATCGCCAACGGGAAGATCGAGAGCAGTGATGGCGCAATCGGATCTCACGACGATGCGATCGAGATTGACTGCGCCGGATTGATCGTGTCTCCCGGGTTCATCGACGTGCACTGCCACCTGAGAGAGCCGGGAAGGGAAGACGTAGAAACCATTGCTTCGGGTGCGCGGGCTGCAGCCGCGGGTGGGTTCACGGCAGTCTGCGCCATGCCGAATACTGATCCGGTCACCGATAATCAGGCGGCGGTGGGATTCATCGTGCGGCAGGCGCAGCGGGCGATGTCGTCGCGCGTTCACGTTATAGGCGCCATCTCGGTTGGCCAGAATGGCGAAACGCTGGCGGAATTCGGCGAGATGGTCGCAGCGGGAGCGGTGGCCGTGAGCGACGACGGCAAGCCCGTTGTGAGTGCGCAGCTGATGCGCACGGCACTGGAGTATGCGCGGACATTTGGAATTCCCGTGATCGATCATTGCGAAGAACCGACTCTGGCTGCCGGCGGCTCCATGAACGAGGGTATCGTCAGCGCGCGTCTCGGGTTGAAGGGAATTCCGTCGGAGGCAGAAGAGATCATGGTGATCCGGGACATCCTTCTCGCCCGTCGCACCGGTGGTCATGTGCATCTTGCGCACATGAGTACGTATGGTTCGGTCGAACTGATACGCTGGGGGAAGGAGCGCGGCATCAATGTCACTGCCGAGGTCTGCCCTCATCACATCTCACTGACCGAAGACAGGGTAGACGGATACGACACCAACGCGAAGATGAACCCGCCTTTGCGGACAGCGCGGGACGTCGAGGCGCTGCGCGAGGCGGTGAAGGATGGAACCATTGACATGATTGCGACGGACCATGCGCCACATCACTATGATGAAAAGGAGAGGGCGTTTGCCGACGCCCCCAACGGCATCATTGGCCTGGAAACGGCACTCGCAGTCTCCGTGACCAACCTTGTCGAGACCGGTCATATTGACTTTGGCACCCTTGTGGACAGAATGTCGTGCAGCCCGGCGCGGATTTTTGGCCTCCCTGGCGGAAGCCTTGCGAAGGGAACCGTGGCAGATGTAACGGTGTTCGATCCTGCATGCGAATGGACTGTTGAGGCAGCGAGTTTTCTTTCCAGAGGGCGCAACACTCCATATGCCGGCATGAACCTGAAGGGCCGTGCCGTAACTACCGTAGTCGGCGGGAAAATCGTTCATCAGCTCGGCAGCAACGACAATACACAAGCAATGAGCGCTTCAGCAAAGTGAGAATGAAATGAACAAGGCGAAGACAAATGCTCTCGATGCGCTCCGGGCGCTGATTGCGGAGAGGCAGCGATACGAACAGTGGATTGCGGGACTCGAAGAAAAGCGATCAGGCACTCCTGAGCACGTTTTCGAGCGGGTCCAAAGCGACTACAGAGCCCGCCTGGAAAAGGTCAGTTCGGAAATCAAAGGACATTCCGAAGAGTTGCAGCTCAGCATCTCGACATTGTCATCCCGCCTTGTCGAAGTGGCACGCGAGGAAGACACCCGTCGCGAGAGCCTTCAGGAAGCGGAGCTCCGCGCTGCGGTAGGGGAGTACGATCCCGAGCAATGGAACAAGCTGCGAACGGAGTCCGAGCAGGCCCTGGCCAAGATCGCGTCTGATCGCGAGTCGCTCGACACCCAGCTCGGCGAGCTCCGGGCAATTCAGAAGCTCGGTGAAATCGCGCCCGGAACAGTTGGCGGCGGGCAGGCTGCGCCAGAGCTGATAGATATCGAGGATTCCATTGGGACCGTGCCCAGTGAAAAGTCCGGCGACATTTCAAATCAATCTGCTGCGGAGATTCAAGCTCCGCCCGAATCCCCCATTGTGGACCCCATCATAGTTTCCAATCCGATCGCCGAAGAGCCGAAGCCCGAATCTGGCTCGGCTTCAGGCGGAATGGGATTCGGGCCTCCGCAGGAGACTCTCCGTTTTGGACCCGAGGATGGCAGTAGAACCGCTGGCGCGCCAACCAACGGGCCGATAAATGATGCCCCGCGGCAGCGTTCAATGAAAACTCCGCCTCGGGGCACGGCGGCACCCGTCGGCTCGAGGAGTGAAGCGGGGAAAGCGGACACGGGTAAGCCGGGAACCGGTAAAACACTCAAGTGTCCCGAATGCGGCACGGCCAATAACCCCACCGAGTGGTATTGCGAGCGGTGTGGGGGTGAGCTGGCGACGATGTAACAATGTGGGCGAAAAAAAACGGGCGCCAATCTGGCGCCCGTAGTTTTTTGTGTGCTACGCTGTTTACTTCGCGATCGCCTTTTTGGCCATGCGGCTCTTGTGACGGGCTGCAGCGTTCTTGTGAATCAGTCCCTTTCGCGCGGCACGGTCGAGAAGCGTCACGGCAGAGGCGGTATCCTCGCCACCATGGGCTTTCTTGAGCGCTGTGCGAAGTGCCGAACGCTGGGCGCGGTTGCGCACTGACGCGGCTCTGGACTTACGCATGTTCTTCTTCGCTGACGCGATATTCGGCACTGGTTCAATCTCCATTTTCGTGAGCCGGGCATCGAATGAATGTCCGGCGAATTCAGCCTGTAATGATAGCCGGTTTCGGGAGCCTAAGTCAACTGCTGGCCTGCGTTTGGTCGATTCTGCAGGCCGCGACCCGTGGTGCCGTGCGTCTGCCGTTCGGGGCCCTCATCCGGTAAGTTTACTCGATCAGATCAACCATTCCCACGAGATGACTTGAACCAGGTTCAGAACTTCATTCTGATAGCACCGGTACTCCTTTTTTCAATGGTGGCGCATGAGTATGCGCACGGATATGCGGCTCTCAGAAACGGTGATCCCACTGCCTACCAGCTCGGGCGGCTTACCTGGAATCCCGCAAAACACATCGACCCCTTCATGACGATCATCCTGCCGCTGGTGTTGTTTCTGGCGAATGGTCCGATTTTCGGGGGCGCGAAGCCTGTCCCGGTGAATCCCCGCAACTACAGAAACTTCAAGAAGGGCGACATCATCGTTTCGATGGCAGGCATCGTGACCAACCTGGTGATCGCCTTCCTGTGTGTTCCACTCATGATGCTGGTGTACGCGGTGGGCTCTCGGTCCGAAGTGCTCGCCGGTCCCGCTTCGATTTTCCAGCTGATGATCATTTTCGGGATTCAGATCAATGTCATCCTTGCGGCGTTCAACCTGATCCCGATTCCGCCGCTCGACGGCTCGCACGTCATGAAATACCTGCTGCCGCCAGCGTGGAGCCTGAGTTACCAGCGCCTGAGCCGATACGGCCTGATAATTCTCTTCGTGATGATCTCATTCGGGCGCCCGGTGTTGATGGCCTGGCTCAGTCCCGCATTCTCTTTGATGCGAGTTCTTCAGCAGGCAGTCGTCCCATTCATTATTCAGAGCCAATGGACGACCTGACCAGCAACGGCGCGCGCGAGTCAGAAGTATTCGTCGTCGAGCTCACGCAGTTCTCGGGGCCGCTCGACCTGCTCCTTTCTCTCATCCGCGATGAGCAGATAGACATCCAGGACATCCCTGTTGCCCGCATTGCGGAACAGTTCCTTGCAAGAATCTCAACGCTCGCTCTCGACGAAGCTGCAGACTACCTCGAGATGGCTGCGCGTCTCGTTCGCATCAAGGCGCAAATGCTCCTCCCGCGACGCGATGGAGACGAAAGCTGGGAGGATCCGCGAGCAGAACTCGTCCGCCGCCTGTTGGAGTACCAGCAGGTTCGCGAGCTGGTCGATATTCTCGAACAGCGAAGCGACGACCGCCGAAACCGTTTTTCCCGCGCGTACCTGCCGCAGAACCTTTCATCGCCGGCGCCCGCAGCTGCCGCACTATCCCTGTCGCTTCCGGAACTTTTCGCGGCTGTGGACAGAGTGCTGAGAGTTGCTCGCAAGCCAACTGTTCACGATATCGTTCCACGGTCGCTCGATGTGAGCGGCGCAATCGCAACGGTGCGCGCCGTTCTCGCGTTGCGGGCACGCGCGCGCTGGAGCGACGTCGTGGAAAAAGGCGCCGAGCCGTGGCAGGTTCTCTCTACCCTTCTGGCGCTGCTCGAACTCGCCAAGCTCGGCGAGCTGCGACTCGCCCAGCCCAGACCATTCGCATCCCTGGAGATCACAAGTGATTCCGCTAGCGAAGCTGCTTGAAGCGGCGCTGTTCTCCAGCGCCCACCCGGTTGCACTCTCAGACCTGAAGGCCATGGTGCCCGACGCCGAAACGTCAGCCGACGACGTAACCGTTGCACTCGGCGAGCTGCGCCGGCACTATGACGAAGATGGACACGGCGTGGAGCTCATCGAAGTCGCGGGCGGCTGGCAGATCCTGACTCGCCCCGAGTACACTGAGACAATCGAACGCGCGCAGCTTGCCGCGAGGCCGCAGAGACTTTCCGCTCCCGCACTGGAGACCCTCGCAATAGTTGCATATCGCCAGCCGATTGGACGCGCCGAAATCGAGGAGATTCGCGGGGTAGGATGCGGTCAGATGCTCAAGTCACTCCATGAGCGCGAGCTGATCGAGGTGGTAGGGCGCGGCGAAGGAATGGGAAGACCGCTTCTCTACGGCACCACGCCCGGCTTCCTCGAGCAGTTCGCGCTGCGCCACCTTGGCGAGCTGCCGCGCGCAGACGAGCTGGCGGTGGCCCTCCGCGATCCGGACGCACCTCAGCCAGATCCATCGGCTGTGCCCGAGCAGAGCGTGGAGATCGCGCCCGTCGAGGATGCATATGCCGAAACGCCTGCTGACAGCGAACCCGATCATCCTGCATCCACGTCCTCCGCCGAGTCGGAATTCATCGGTGCGTCATCCTGATGGCGGACACCATGCGAATTCAGCGAGCGCTCGCGCGTGCGGGTGTCGCGTCGCGCCGCCGTGCTGAAGAACTCGTCGCCGCCGGAAGAGTTTCGATCAACGGGGTAACAGCGGTGACGGGACAGAGCGTAGACCCCGAATCTGACGAGATCGCCGTTGACGGAACCCCAATTGCGCAGCCGGTGGGGTTTCACTGGTTAGTGCTCAACAAGCCGACCGGCGTGTTGACCACGAAGTCGGACCCGGGCGGGAGGCGAACTGTTTTCGATGTGGTTACTGACCGGCCCGGCCTCACGTACGTCGGACGCCTCGACTACATGACCGAGGGAGTGCTGCTCATGACCACTGACGGCGATTCCGCACACAAGCTCACGCATCCCAGCCGCGAGGTGGAGCGAACCTATATCGCTACGGTAAGAGGTGATGGGCCAGCTGCGGTCCGGGCCGCCCGCACGGGAGTGGAACTTGAGGATGGCTGGATGAAACCCATCGACATCACGGCGCATAACGTAGCCCGGAGCGTATGGGACCTCGAGATCACGCTTACCGAAGGCCGCAACCGCGAGATCCGCCGGTTCTGTGACGCGCTCGATCTCACCGTGGAGCGACTTGTGCGTACCCGCTTCGGCCCCGTGCTTCTCGGGAAGCTCGAACCGGGGCAGTCGAGGCCGCTCAACGGGCGCGAGCGCGACATCATCCTCGCGATAACGCAGTAACGGGTCGAAGGAACAAATCCGCGGTCCAGCGGTCGAACAGAATTAAAAGGAGAGATGCACGTGGCAACACAGGTTCCCGCCTCAGCCGATACCGGGATGATCCACGAGATCGTCGATCAGGTCGGCCGCCGGATCGTCGGGCAGAATTACATGGTCGAGCGGCTCGTCATCAGCATCCTGACCGGCGGGCACGTGCTGCTCGAGGGCGTCCCGGGACTTGCCAAGACTCTCGCGGTGCGCACTCTCGCGGAGACCATCAATACCACGTTTCAGCGAATCCAGTTCACACCTGATCTGCTTCCCGCCGACATCCTTGGCACACAGGTATACGACCAGTCGAACGGCACGTTCAGCGTGAAGAAAGGTCCCATCTTCGCGAATATCATTCTGGCAGACGAGATCAACCGCGCGCCTGCCAAGGTTCAGGCCGCGCTGCTCGAAGCGATGCAGGAGAAGCAGGTCACGATTGGCGGCCAGACCTTCAAGCTTGACGAGCCTTTTCTCGTGCTCGCAACGCAGAATCCAATCGAGCAGGAAGGCACGTACCCGCTTCCCGAAGCTCAGGTTGACCGCTTCATGCTCAAGCTGCGCGTGGGATACCCGACGCGCGACGAGGAAAAAGAAATACTCCGCAGAATGGCAAGCGGGCACGCGATTGACGTGCGACATGTCGCCACTCCGGAAACGATCATGGCAGCGCGCCAGCGCATCGCAGATCTGTATATGGACGAGCGCATCATCGACTACATCGTATCGATCGTGCATGCCACGCGCGTACCCGCTGACGCAGGGCTTCAGGATCTCACTCCCCTCATAGAATTCGGCGCCAGCCCGCGGGCGACGCTCTCGCTTGCGCAGGCGTCCCGCGCACACGCCTTCCTTCGGGAGCGCGCCTTTGTCACTCCTGACGACGTCAAGGCGATTGCTCCGGATGTACTTCGGCATCGCGTGCTGACGACGTATGAAGCGGAGGCCGAGGAGGTCACGAGCGACGCAATCGTGTCGCGCATCCTGGACGCCGTACCCGCACCATGATCGGCCGGCGCACTCCGATAGGCAGGGCGCGCGGCGGCGCCAATCCTGTCGCGCGGCGCGAAAGGGAAGAAAGCGAACGGCGGTGGTCGCTGTTCCGGCCGCGGCGGGAGAAGCAACCAGTTCCGGCTGAGATGTCCCCGGCCGGCGCGGCCGATCATCGTGGTGTGCCGCCAGAAATTCTGCGGCAGGTCAAGCTCATCGAGCTGAGAACGCGTGGACTTGTGAACTCTCTGTTCACCGGAGAATACCGCAGCGTATTCAAGGGACAGGGAATGGAGTTCTCCGAAGTCCGGGAATACCAGCCCGGCGATGAGGTGCGCACGATCGACTGGAACGTCACTGCGCGCATGCGAAAGCCGTTCGTCAAGCGCTACATAGAAGAGCGCGAACTCACGGTTATGCTCGCGGTTGATCTCTCGGGCTCAGAGCGTTTTGGCACTGTGCGTCGTTTCAAGAGCGAGCTTGCCACCGAGCTTGCGGCAGTTCTCGCCATGTCGGCAGTGCGCAACAACGACCGCGTGGGCGTGATGCTTTTCACCGACACTGTCGAATACGTTCTGCCTCCGCGCAAAGGCCGAAAGCACGTTCTCCGTCTGCTGCGTGATATTCTTTCCTTCGAGCCTGCAGGCACCGGAACCGACATCGCGGAGGCGGCCAGTTACCTCGCGCGAACGCTTTCGCAGAAGACCATCATATTTCTGATCTCGGATTTCGACGCGCCCAATGTCGAGCGGCCCCTCAAGATCCTCGCGCAGCGCCACGATGTGGTGGCTGTCACCGTTGAAGATCCGAGCGAGAACGAGTTGCCGAATATCGGCCTTGCCCGTTTCGTCGATCCGGAGACAGGTCAGTCATTCGAAATCGATACTGGTTCGCGCGGTGTGCGTGCCGCGTACGACAAGGAGGTGGCGAGCCAGCGCAACGCACGAAGGCATCTGCTTAGAAAGCTCGCGATAGATGAAGTGCCGGTGAGCACCGACGGCAACTACATCGAGCCCCTGCTTCGGTTCTTCAGGTCCAGAGGAACGCGGGCACGGCGGCGATGATTGGCGTTGCCGCATTGGCTCTGCTGATCCAGGGCGCCGCCGTCACACCGTCAACGGCTCCCGTATTTCCGGTGCAGCTTGGAGTCTCGGTTAGGCCTGACACGGTTACTGTGGGACAGCGCTTTGTCGTTGTGATGCGGATCCGTGCACCGCGCGGTGCAACAGTCGAATTTCCCGTGGAAACCGATTCTGCCGCCTCCGCTTCGCCCACCGCGACGCAGCTCATCGGGAAGCCGGCGATTCAGTCTGTTAAGGATTCAACAGGAACCACAGTCACTGCCGCCTATCAGTTTGCGGCCTGGGATGTGGGATCACAGCCGCTCGGGCTGAGTGACATAGTGGTGAGGTTCAACGGCACGCCCGCTTACGTGTCTCTCCGAGCCCGCGAAGTATTTGTGCGATCCGTGCTGCCTGAAGACTCCGCGCTTCGCATTCCCAAACCCGCGCGCCCGCCGATTCCGGTTCCTGCGTTCAACTGGATTCCATGGCTCATCGCCCTTGCGACACTCGCCGGCCTCGGGCTGGGATGGCGATTCTGGGTCTGGTATCGCCGCCGATCCGAATTGCCGCTCGAGCCATTCGCTGCCGCAGAACGTGAGTTCAACCGCGTGGAGGCAATGCAGCTCGTGCGTGCAGGCCAGGGTGAACTGCACGTGGCGCTGATGACCGACATCATGCGCGACTATCTGGCGAACCGTGTCGCCGGGCTTCACAGGGCGCAGACATCTTCCGAACTACTGGCAGCGGCAGGGCGAATACACTCCGGCGTTTCCGGATTGGGCGAGCTTCTCTGGCGCGCTGATCTGGTAAAGTTCGCCAACAGCGTCGTCGCTTCTGACGAGGCTGAACGGCTCGGTGCATCGGCACGGTCGATTGTGGTAGCTGTGGAAAAACTGCTGCTCGCGGAAGAAGAGAACCAGTCCAGGACAGACGCGGCCGCGTGACGTTGCCAACTATTCTGGGGTTCCATAACCCCGAAGCTCTGCTGCTGCTCGCTGTGCTGCCCATATGGTGGCTCGTTCGACGGCGAAGGTCGGAGGACGCGATTGTCTTTTCGCGCACCAATGTTCTCGCTCGCGGTCCCAGGGCGGGGCAGGGGCTCGTACGCGTGATATTTTTGCTCCGCAATCTTGTGCTCGCGAGCATCGTGGTGGCGCTTGCCCGCCCACGAAGCGGCGCGCATACCGAAAACATTTCCAGCTCGGGCATCAACATCGTGCTGTCGATGGATCTCTCCAGCTCCATGCTTGCCAAGGATTTTCAGCCGAACAACCGCCTCGAGGTCGCGAAGGCACGTGCGAAACAATTTGTCAGGGGCCGCGAATCGGATCGCATCGGCATCGTCGCATTTGCCGGAGAGGCGTTGACACAAGTGCCTCTCACTACCGATCAGCCAGTTGTTCTTCAGGCAATCGACAACCTTCAGGCAGGGCAGCTCGAAGATGGCACGGCCCTCGGGCTCGGGATCGCAACGGCGGCCAACAGGTTGCGCGATGCACCCGGGAAATCGCGCGTGATGATCGTCGTAACAGACGGGGTCAATAATCGCGGGGACATCGATCCCCTTACCGCCGCCAAGGCCGCCGCAGTTTACGGCATCCGGATTTACGGAATTGGTGTCGGTACAGAAGGTGTCGCTCCGGTGCCTGTAGGCCGCGACGTGTTCGGTCTCCGGTTCGAGAATCAGCCGGTCAAGATCGATGAAGTTCTGCTCCGGCAGATCGCATCACTGACTGGGGGTCGCTACTTCCGTGCGCGGGACGGAGCTGCGCTTGGCCAGATATACGCACAGATAGACAGACTCGAGAGGGCACCCGTTCAGACGCGCACTCAGGTCAGCTATACGGAGCTCTACCGCTGGGCGTTGGGGCTGGCGATCGTGGCGTTGCTGCTCGAACTAGGACTCACCGCGTGGAAGGCGCCGCTTCCATGAACATGCTGCGTTATGTGAGCTGGCCATGGGCAATCTCTCTCGTGATTCTCGCACCCGCGCTGACAGTGTGGATGCTGAATCGGGCACGAATGATTCGCGCGCGCCGATTGTCGAATCTCGGTACCCCTCTGATGATTTCCCGGCTGGCACCAACAGGCGCCAGCGCCTCGAGGTGGAAACCTCTGAGAATCGGTCTGGCCGTTCTCTTTCTCGCGATAGCGTTCGCCGGACCCCGATGGGGAATCGAACGTACGATCGTAAGGCAGCCAGGTATCGACATCGTTCTCGCACTCGACGCATCCGCCTCGATGCTCGCTCGCGACGAGTCACCGGATCGCCTCAGCAGTATGAAACAGGTAGTGGACAGGATTCGCGAGCTCTCGCCAAACGATCGCTTCGCCCTCGTTGCTTTCGCAGGAAGGAGCTACGTGCTCAGTCCTGTCACAGTCGATCAGGGCGCGCTGAACCTCTTCATCGACAATCTCGATCCCACGATCGTCGGGCAGACGGGAAGCTCGATTGCCTCTGCCCTCAGGCAGGCCAATAACCTCCTTGCCCTTTCGAAGTCCGAGGCGGAGCGCGCCATCATCGTGATGAGCGATGGGGAAGGGTTCGAAGAGGGCGATGAAGTGCTTGCGGAAGCCAGGCGCGCTGCAGATGCCGGGACGACGATCATCACTCTCGGGTTCGGCACTGTTGCCGGCGCCACAATCCCCGTTCGCGAGAATGGCGCAACTACGCAGAAGCGCGACCAGTCCGGAGCCGTGGTCATATCTCGCTATTCCCCTGACCTGCTGAAGGCAGCCGCCGAGGCGGGAAGGGGAGTCTTCATTCCTCCCACAGACCCGGACCGCGCCGCATCCACCCGCCAGATTCTCTCCCAGCTCCGAACCGAACAGCGTTCGACAGGCCGAGGCACGAACATGGCTCAGCGCTTTCAGCTTTTTCTCATTCCCGCGCTTCTTCTACTGCTTCTCGAGACGTTCCTCTCCGCAACTCGCGGCCGGCGCCGAGGATTTTCTCCAGTGGCCACTGCCGCATCTGCAATTGCTGTGATGTTCCTCGCGGGCTGTTCCAATAGCTCACGTGATGCGGTCCGCCTCTACAATCGCGGAACCGCAATGCTCGACGTTCCAGACTCGGTAGCGGTGGCCGTGCCTCTATTGAAACAGGCAGAGTTGAGTGGCGATCCCGAAGTGAAGTTTCGCGCAGGCTTCAACGCAGGATTCGTTCATCTCGCTGCAGGACTCAAGGCCAAGGGAGATTCTGCCACGATTCCACTCGATAGCGCGCTGGCGGTTTATAAACGCGTTCTCACAGGCCGCCCTGACGATCAGGATGCCAAATGGAATTACGAACTGGCACTGCGCGCGCAACAGAAGGGGGGAGGGGGCGGTGGTGGTGGCGGCGGCGGCGACACGCAGCCGCAACCGGAACCTTCCAATTCACAGAATGAAGCGCCGCGCCCGCGCGCCATCCCCGGGATGACTCCAGATCGCGCAGAACAAATCCTCAACTCCATGGAACAGCAGGAGCAGGATGTCCAGGGACGGAAGCAGAGACGCAGCGTACCAACGCCGCCTCCCAACGGCAGGGATTGGTAGGATGCCCACGATCGCTCTTCTTCCCAGCGCTGTAGCAGATCAGATCGCGGCCGGAGAGGTTGTCGAGAGGCCTGCCTCGGTGGTGAAGGAACTCGTAGAGAATGCTCTGGACGCAGGCGCTGGCACTGTGGATGTCACTATTGAAGAAGGCGGACACAAGCTGATTCGCGTTAGCGACGACGGGTGCGGGATGGAGCGGGACGACGTCGAGCTGGCATTGATGCGTCATGGTACTTCCAAGATCCGCGTTGCCGAAGATCTCATCGGTGTAGGGAGCTTTGGATTTCGCGGCGAGGCGCTTCCAGCAATTGCGTCTATCTCCAGATTTGAACTGGATACGCGAGCTGAAAGTGCGGAGGGAACGCTCATATCTTCTGCGGGGGGCGTGGTTTCCGGTATCACCCGGTCAGCTCGTCGGCGCGGTACGACAGTGAGCGTGTCCCAGTTGTTCTTCAACACGCCGGCAAGAAAGAAATTCCTGCGCGGCGCACGATCAGAGTGGCGCGCAATAGCCGATACACTTGGCAGCATCGCTCTCACGCGCCCTGATGTCAGGTTCACGCTGAGCCACGACGGAAAGACGGTTCTGTCCCTTGCGCCAGTGTCGTCGCTCCGCGCCCGAGTCAGCGGCATCTGGGGCGGGAAGTATGCTGGCGAACTGCTCACTGTAGAAGACGTGGCGGGTACGATTCATACGAGCGGTCTCGTTGAACGACCTGCAAACGTCGGAACGGCCACCCGGCGGGTATTTGTTTCGGTTAACGGGCGGGCAGTGCGAGATCATGGGCTCGTGCGAGCTGCTGAAAATGCGTACCGGTCGACGATTCCCGCAGGCGCTCGTCCATCTCTTTTCCTCAGCATTACACTGCCGGCGACAACTGTGGATGTAAACGTTCATCCCGCGAAAGCAGAGATCAGATTTCTCGAACGCTGGCCGGTCGAGCGGGCCGTCGAAACGGCGGTGCGGCGAGCGCTTGGGACGTTTGATTCTTCCGCATCGTTCGGGTCAGGGTATTTCGGAACGGGGCGAACCGCGCAGCCAGTAATGACTGGGGGAGCAACCGACAGCGTCGGAATGCTGTCCCCGTCGCAACCCACCGACGGAACACTGTTCGCGGGCGGTGCCGATCCCGACCATGGCGCGGCCTCACATTCTCCGGAAGAAGCGAGTGGCTCACCTGTAGAGGCAGCTATTCCCGCTCTGGTGCAGCTCCGACGGACCTACATCGCGTTCGAGCATGACGAGGGAATGGTGCTGATTGATCAGCATTCCGCGCATGAACGAATACTGTACGAGGAATTCATGGGGATGCTCGAGAGCGGGAATGCACCCGCGCAGCGCCTCCTGTTTCCCCTTACTCTCCATCTCGGACCTGCCGAGGCGGACGCCTTCGAGGCGAATCGCGAGTACCTGGAAAAGCTCGGCTTCGAAATAGAGGGTTTTGGAGGGAGCACGCTCATCGTGAGCTCCGTGCCGATGCCCCATCGGCGCTTTGATGCAGAGAGGTGTCTGCGAGACACGCTCGACGCGCTGACGGGAGATCGCGTTGCGGGAACAGCTGCGCGCCACGAGCATCTTGCAGCCACCGTCGCGTGCAAGGCCGCGATCAAGGCCGGTGACGAGTTGTCCCAGAGTGAGATGCGGGCGTTGTTTGCCGCATTGCGCGACACGCGTCTCCCGGCGCACGACGTTCATGGACGATCCAGCATGGTACAGCTGACATGGGATGAGCTTGACCGGCGATTTGGCCGGAAGTAGAACGCGAGTTATCTGCGGCCCCACGGCCGCAGGCAAATCTGCGATTGCAGCCAGTTTCGCTCTCGAGTACGGGGCGGCAATCATCAGCGCCGATTCGCGCCAGGTCTATCGGGGTTTCGACATCGGCACGGCGAAGCCCGGTTGGAGCGAGCGCAAGTCAATCGTGCATTTTGGTGTCGACATTGCCGATCCGACGGAGCGGTTCTCAGCGGCGCGGTGGGCGCAAATGGCCCTCGGGTGGATTGAACAGGCCCAGGCAAGCGGCGTCGCTCCGCTGATAGTCGGCGGAACTGGCTTCTATATTCGTGCTCTCTTCGATCCGCTCTTTGTCGCGCCTGAAATCGACGAATTGAAGCGGAAGTCTCTCGAATATGTGCTCAATCCGCTTCCGCTCGATGAGCTCCGCCGGTGGTGTCGAGCCCTGGATCCTGACCGATCGGAACTCGGGAGATATCAACTGATACGCGCGATCGAGATTGCGCTGCTCACCGGATCTCGCATCAGCGACATGCACGCACGCGAGAGTCAGGTGGTGGCCCTTGCTCCGGCATACCTCCTTGTTGACCCAGGTCCATCGCTGGCGCAGAAAATCGAAAATCGTGTGGATGCGATGATCGAGGCAGGCTGGATTGACGAAGTGAAGGCCCTCGACATACATCATGGGCCGGATGCTCCAGCATGGAAGGCAAGCGGCTACCGTACCCTTGGAAAGGTTGTCCGCGGGGAGATGAGTTTGTCTGCGGCCCGCGAGTCAATCATTATTGAGACGCGGCAATACGCAAAGCGGCAGCGGACGTGGTTTCGTCACCAGCTGGGTGACGCGCCAGTGACCCGCCTCGATCCGGATAGCCCGGACTGTCTCGCGATTGCTCAACGCTGGTGGAAGGAGAACTCTTGAAGATCGGCATCACCTGTTACCCCACTTACGGCGGCTCCGGGGCTGTGGCTACGGAGCTCGGCATCGCGCTGGCCGCGCGAGGTCATGAGGTTCATTTCATTACCTACAGGCAGCCTTTCCGGCTTCCCGAGTTCCTGCCGAACGTCTACTTCCACGAAGTCGACGTCGGCAAGTATCCGCTGTTCGAATATCCTCCGTATGATCTCGCGCTTGCAGTGAGGATGCACGAGGTGGTGCTCAAGCACGGCCTCGACCTGCTGCACTGTCACTATGCAATCCCTCATGCTACCAGTGCGTGGATTGCGCGCGAAATGCTGCGCGCGCAAAATCGCGACGTGAAAGTGATCACTACTCTCCACGGTACCGATATAACGATCGTAGGTCAGGATCCCTCGTTCAATCAGATCACCAAGTTTTCCATTGAACGATCAGACCGCCTGACCGCTGTTTCCGAATTCCTGCGGCGCGAAACGTACACCGCATTCGGATGCACGGACTGCGATGTTGCGGTAATTCACAACTTCATTGACCCCGACGTCTACAACCGTTCGGCGCACTCCCGGTCGCTCCGTGATCAACTCGGTGAGGGGCCAATTCTCATGCACACGTCCAACTTTCGAAAAGTGAAACGAGTGCGCGACGTTGTAGGTGTATTTGCCGCAGTGAACAGCGAAATCCCATCGTGGCTCGTGATGGTGGGTGATGGACCGGAGCGGCACGATGCCGAAGAGGAAGCGAAACGGCTCGGCGTCAGCGAGCGTGTGCAGTTTCTCGGAAAAATCGAAGCCGTCGCGCCCCTGCTGGCATCTGCTGACTTGTTCCTGCTGCCTAGTTCGACCGAATCGTTCGGATTGAGCGCGCTGGAGGCGCTGGCCTCGGGCGTCCCTGTCATTGGAAGCGATGCCGGCGGAATGCCGGAAGTGGTAAGGAACGGCGAGACTGGAATTCTATGCCCGGTCGGCGATGTTGAAGGGATGAGCCAGGCCGCGCTCTCCATTCTGTCCAATTCAGAACGCTGGCGTGAAATGAGCGAACTTGCAGCGTCGGATGCGCGCGCCCGCTTTTCGCTCGACGAAATCGTGAGCCGCTACGAACATCTTTACACAACTTCTCTCGACACATGGACGTAACAACTTTTCAGGCAGTCGTACTCGGTTTGATCCAGGGACTTACCGAGTTTCTTCCGATCAGCAGCTCGGCCCACCTCTCCCTGGCACCAATACTCTTTGGATGGACTGATCCGGGGCTGGCGTTTGATGTCGCGCTGCACTTCGGTACGCTTGTCGCCGTGCTCTGGTATTTCAGGAAAGAATGGGTGGAGCTTATCGTCGCGGCCGGGGGCATAGTCGCGACACGACGCGTTGATACCGTTGAAAAGAAGCGGGTGATCTTCTTGATACTCGCGACCATTCCCGGCGCCGTCGGCGGACTTGTACTCCAGGAAAAAGCGGAGACGGTCTTCCGCGCGCCAGCACTGACGGCCTGGGCACTGATCGTGATGGGAATCATACTCTGGGCGGTAGACCGTGCGAGCGCACAGGATCGTCCACTGAAGGGAATGCGCTGGCTCGACGCGCTGCTCATCGGACTTGCCCAGGTAATTGCACTCGTGCCCGGAGTGTCCCGCTCCGGTTCGACAATAACTGCGGGTCGTGCTCTCCGCTTTGACAGGCAGTCAGCAGCAGTGTTCAGCTTCCTGATGAGCATGCCAATCATTGCGGCGGCCGTGGTGCTCAAGGGCTCCGAATTGCTCCGCCAGGGTGGATTGACTACGCCGATCATAGCGGGCATTCTCGCCGCGGCAGTCAGCAGCTGGTTTGCTATTGCAATTCTCCTGCGGTACGTAAGCAGGCACAGTTACGGCATCTTTGCGCTCTACCGGGTAGTCCTTGGTGCCATCGTGTTGATCATTCTTCATATGCGTGGCTGATCCATATCGCTTCGAGGGCCTCACGGCGCAGGATCTGGAAGAGAAACTCGGGCTTCCGAGAGTTGTGCTGCTCGAATCCACAAGTTCTACGCTCGACGTCGCACACAAGCTTGCGCGGGATGGTGGCGAAAGCGGAACGCTGGTAATTGCTGACCACCAGACTGCCGGGCGGGGCAGAAGCGGGGCTCAATGGACGTCACCGGCATCGGCCGGCCTATTGCTGTCCCTCATTGAACGCCCGTCCGACACATCCGGGCTCGAGGTGCTTTCACTTCGTATTGGCCTTCGCTCGGCCCGTGCTCTCGATCGCTTCGCCCCCGAGCCGATTCGCCTCAAATGGCCGAATGACCTCTACGTAGACAGGAACAAGCTCGCCGGCATCCTTATCGAAGCACGGTGGCGGGAAGAACGGCTCGAATGGCTTGCAATCGGGATGGGAGTGAACGTGTCGGCGCCAGAGGGAATGCCGCAGGCAGCTGGACTCGATCCGGGCAGCAGTCGTTCCGAGGTTCTCGAAGAACTGATCCCCGCCGTTCTGGCTGCAGCCCGCGCGACGGGCCCACTTACCCCGATCGAGCTTGCTGAGTGGAATGCCCGGGACATGGCGCGGGGGCGCCACTGCACCGAGCCGGCCCGCGGCGTCGTCGAAGGAATCACCGCCGAAGGAGAACTTCTCGTTGCGCTTGCCGACTCCGTCGCCAGATTCCGCTCCGGCTCTCTCGTACTCGAACCTTTCATATGATACTTGCCCTGGATGTAGGAAATTCCGAAACGACCGCCGCGCTCTTTGACGGGGACGAAATCACTGCGCACTGGCGCCTGACCACGGGCCTTCCGCGTACCGAGGACGAGTTCTCGCTCCTGATTCTTTCTCTGATTCGTTCAGCCGGGATCGAAATTGAAGCGGTTACCGGCTCTGGCATCTCCTCAGTTGTGCCCCCGGTTACAGAGGTGCTCGCTCGCGCCTGCGAGGACTGCTTCGGCAGGAAGCCCGCAATGGTGGATGCGCGCGCTGCGCTTCCAATCCGCCTCGAAGTGGATGAGCCATTTACTGTCGGCGCCGATCGTGTTGCAAACACTCTTGCCGCCAGCAGGATATGGAAGCGCGATGCAATCGTAGTCGATCTCGGCACTGCGACCACCTATGACTGTATCACGGCGGATGGCGCGTTTGTCGGGGGTGTCATCCAGCCGGGTATCCGAACCTCCGCTGAGACTCTGTTTCGCCGAACTGCGCAGCTCGCGGCAACCGAACTGGTGCCTCCGGCAAAGGTGATAGGGACCCGCACCGATGAGTGCATAAGGTCCGGTGTACTGTACGGGGCTGCAGATTCGATTGACGGCCTGGTTGGTCGTATAGCTGCCGAATGGGGGGCTAAGTCCCCAATTGTAGTCGCCACGGGAGGGCTGGCCACTGCCCTCAAGCCGTATTGCAGGAGCATTGACGAGGTAGATCCGTTCCTGACCCTCAAGGGTGTCGCAATCGGGTACAGGATCCTGAGTGGCACTGGTTGACCGCTTGAATTAGGGGCCCTGCTTGTCTAAGTTACAGGTCGTTAGCACTCTCGACGTTCGAGTGCTAACGACTCTTTTTTTCAGCCATTCTCAGCAGGAGGAATGCACAATATGGCAACTAAGGCCAGCAGCAGCGTTTCACCACTGGCGGACCGCGTAGTCGTTCGCGCCATGGAAGAGACCGAGCAGATGCGCGGCGGTCTGTTCATCCCCGACACCGCCAAGGAAAAGCCCATGCAGGGCGAAGTTCTCGCAGTCGGCCCCGGCCGCTACGAGAAGGACAAGCGCGTTCCCATGGAACTCAAGGTCGGCGACAAGGTCCTGTACGGAAAGTACAGTGGAACTGAAGTGACGATCGACAACGAGCAGCTCCTGATTCTCCGCGAAGCCGATGTGCTCGCGGTCGTCAGCTAAACCGTAACGAAAGGAATACGAATCCATGGCAGCCAAGGAACTCCATTTCAATACTGATGCACGCGCAGCGCTTAAGCGCGGCGTGGATCAGCTAGCCGAGGCGGTGAAGGTCACCCTCGGCCCGAAGGGCAGGAACGTCGTCATCGACAAGAAGTTCGGCGCACCGACCGTCACCAAGGACGGCGTCACCGTTGCGAAGGAGATCGAGCTCGCTGATCCCCTCGAGAACATGGGCGCACAGATGGTGAAGGAAGTCGCAACCAAGACTTCAGATCTCGCCGGAGACGGCACCACCACGGCAACCGTTCTCGCGCAGGCCATTTTCCGTGAAGGCCTCAAGAACGTAACTGCCGGTGTCAACCCGATGGCGCTC
>JBKJNN010000037.1:0-10952 GCA_046593625.1 Gemmatimonadaceae bacterium
ACACCAGGAGAATGAGAAAACCGATGGTCTTTCTGCTCACGTTATGGTCAGGCTGGTCTCGCTGTTGATCCAGCCCAGATAGCGCTCGAGGCCTCCGGTCACGGGAATGGCAAGAAGCTCTGGGACCTTGTAGGGATGGAGTTCCGCAAAAGCGCGTCTCAGTCCCTCTACGCATCCCGATCTCGTTTTGAGCATGAGCACGGCTTCGACTTCCTCCGCGATTTTGCCTTCCCACCGGTACAGAGATCGAGCGCCTGCCTGCACAGTGCCGCACGCGATGAGACGCCTGTCGAGCAACTCGCGAATCAGAGTGATTGCCTCCGCTTCGTTCGCAATCGTCGTAAGAACAACCACCGCATCAGTATGAGACAATCACATTCCTCTGGTTAGCCGGGACCACCAAAAGTAGCTGACTGCGGACTTCGGAGGCAGGACTCAACTACTGCTGCGGACTGCGGACTATGCGGAGGACGGACCCAGGACGTTACTGCACTGCGGACTGCTGACGTACTGCGGACTTCGGATTACGGACTGAGCTTACTGCGGACTGCTGACGTCCTGCGGACTTCGGATTGCGGTACGGACCCGGCGAGAGGAAAGTCGAAGGCTTCGCCTTCGACACGATATTTTGTCTCCCCCTTTGTCCGCAGTCCGTACCCCGCAATACGTCAGCAGTCCGTAGTAAAGCTCAGTCCGCACTCCGTACCCCGCAGTACGTCAGCAGTCCGTAGTAAAGCTCAGTCCGCAGTCCGTACCCCGCAGTACGTCAGCAGTCCGTAGTAAAGCTCAGTCCGCAGTCCGTATCCCGCAGCCCGCGGCGCTTGTCTCTGCCTGCGGAGTGATTAAGCTTTGAAGGCTATGCCTGAAGAAGCGCTCATTGTCCGCGGAGCGCGTGAACACAATCTCCGCAACATCGATGTAACAATCCCCCGCGACCGGCTGACCGTCATCACTGGCCTGTCGGGCTCCGGCAAATCCTCCCTCGCCTTCGATACCATTTACGCCGAGGGACAACGCAGGTACGTCGAGTCGCTCTCGGCTTATGCCAGGCAGTTCCTCGGCCTCATGGAAAAGCCGGACGTCGATTCTATAGAAGGGCTTTCGCCGGCGATCTCGATCGAACAGAAAACTGCGGGACACAATCCGCGCTCGACCGTCGGGACTGTTACCGAGATCTACGATTACCTCCGGCTACTCTACGCACGCGCAGGAATTCCGCATTGCACCAACTGCGGCCGGCCGGTTGAACGCCAGAGCGCAGGACAGATTGCCGCGAGTATTCTCACCTGGCCCGATGGATCGAAAATCGAGATTCTCGCACCCCTCGTCCGAGGCAGAAAAGGCGAGTTCAAGGAGCTGTTCGAAACTGCGCGGAAACAGGGCTTCGTGCGCGCCTACGTCGACGGCGATCTCGTCGAGATTGCAAATCCGCCAAAGCTCAACCGAAAACTGAATCACAGCATTTCAGTTGTTGTGGACCGGCTCGTGGTCCGCATGGAAGATCGCGGCCGCCTCGCTGATTCGGTGGAAACGGCTCTCAAACTTTCTGACGGCCTCATCGAAGTGGCGCGGCAGGACGATCTCACCAGCCACCTCTTTTCCGAGAAGTACGGATGTCCCACCTGCGGCATCTCACTTCCCGAACTTGAGCCGCGCCATTTCTCATTCAACTCTCCCTTCGGGGCCTGTCAGCACTGCGGAGGACTCGGTGTCCGCCGCGAAGTGAGCGAGCACCTGATTCTCGCTGACCCGAGCATTTCCATTCTCGAAGGAGTAATCCTTCCGTGGGGAGAGCCGGACGGATATCTCCGCAAGGTCATCCTCCCGGGTCTCGCAAAACAGTTCGGCTTCTCGCTCAACGCCGCATGGGGTGAGTTATCGCAGCAGGCGCGGGATGTGATGCTGTTCGGGTCGAGTGCGCAGCGCGGTACCAAAGCCGGTGCAGCCGGAAAGTGGGAAGGCGTCATAGCAAACGTTCAGCGCCGCTACGACGAAACCGAATCCGATTCGGTGCGCGTGCAACTCGACGAATTCATGCAGGCCCGTGCGTGCACCACCTGCGCCGGACGCCGCCTCAAAGCCGAATCGCTAGCGGTGACCATCGCCGACAGAAACATCGGTGAAGTCACCGAGCTCCCGATTACCGGCGCGCTCGAGTTTTTCGAGTCGGTGCCGATCGCCGAGAACGGGAAGCCCGGTCTCGATGTGGACATTGCAGGTCCGATTCTCAAGGAAGTTCGCGAACGTCTTCGCTTCCTCAATGACGTCGGGCTCGACTACCTGACACTCGGCCGTTCCGCAGAATCGCTCTCAGGCGGCGAAGCACAGCGCATTCGTCTTGCGACGCAGATCGGTTCGCGACTGGTAGGCGTTCTCTACATTCTCGACGAACCGTCAATCGGCCTGCACCAGCGCGACAACGCCCGCCTCCTCAACACGCTTCGCCAACTCCGCGACCTCGGAAACACCGTCATCGTTGTCGAGCACGATGAGGAAACAATGCGCGAGGCAGATCACCTCATCGATCTCGGACCCGGTGCCGGAAAGCACGGCGGACTCGTAGTGGCCGAGGGGACAGTTGAAGAGGTAATTCGCAATCCGGATTCAATCACGGCAAAGTACCTGCGCGGCGAAGTCTCGATTGAAATTCCCGAGCGTCGCCAGGCGGCAGACGCGGCGCGCATGATTCGCATCGAGGGTGCAAGGGAGCACAACCTCCGGAACGTCAACGTCGAGATCCCTCTGGGTCTCTTCGTCGCGATCACCGGCGTGTCGGGCTCGGGCAAGTCGACACTGATCGAAGACATCCTGCACAACGCACTCGCCCGGCACTTCTATCGTTCGCGCACCATACCTGGTGAACACGATCGCATCACAGGGCTCGAGCACATAGATAAAGTGATCGACATCGATCAGAGCCCGATTGGCCGCACGCCTCGCTCCAACCCCGCCACATACACAGGGTTGTTCACGCCAATTCGTGAGTTGTTTGCCGAGATGCCAGAGGCGAAAATCCGCGGCTACGGCCCGGGCCGCTTTTCGTTCAACGTCAAGGGTGGCCGCTGCGAAGCGTGCGAAGGCGACGGGCTGCTCAAGATAGAAATGCACTTCCTGCCCGACGTCTACGTTCCGTGCGACGTCTGCAAAGGCAAGCGCTACAACAGGGAAACCCTGGAAGTCAGATTTCGCGGTCTTTCAATAGCAGACGTTCTCGACCTCACGGTCGAAGATGCCCTCGCGTTTTTCGAGAATCAGCCGCGCATCTACCAGAAGCTTCACACGCTCAACGACGTTGGACTCGGCTACATTCACCTCGGCCAGAGCGCGACAACGTTATCGGGTGGAGAGGCACAGCGCGTCAAGCTCGCGACCGAACTTTCGAAGCGTGACACGGGCCGCACGTTCTACATCCTCGACGAGCCCACGACCGGTCTGCATTTTGAAGATGTACGGATGTTGCTGAACGTGCTTCATCGTCTGGTGGAGAAGGGCAACACAGTGCTCGTGATCGAGCACAATCTCGATGTCATCAAGACTGCAGACTGGATCATCGATCTCGGGCCAGATGGCGGATTCAGGGGTGGATCAGTAGTGGCCGCCGGAACACCTGAAGATGTTGCTGAAGTCAGGGAATCTTACACGGGCCAGTTCCTCAGGCCGCTACTCGAAAGCAGATTGCGCCGTAAGGCCGGTTAGCACGAGAACTCAAAGGAGCACATACATATAATGGTATCCCTGCTCGACATCATTGGCCCGGTCATGGTGGGCCCCTCGTCCAGTCACACCGCCGGAGCGTGCCGCATCGGCCTGCTCGGCCGCGGCCTTGTGAGCGGAACGCCGCAGAAAGCGCTGCTGGAACTGCATGGCTCTTTTGCACGCACCGGTGAAGGCCATGGAACTGACAAGGCGCTTGTTGCAGGCCTCATGGGCTTCAAGCCGGACGATGAACGCATCCGTACTGCGCTCGAGATCGCTGAACGCGAAGGCCTCGACTTTCGATTTGAGAAAACCTCGCTGGCGGAGAGCTCGCATCCCAACACCGCGCGCCTTACTCTCGAGCGCGGTGACATCCGCGCAACGCTTGTTGGTTCGTCGCTCGGCGCGGGTCGTGTACTCGTCACGGAAATCGACGGTTACCCCGTTGAGATCAGCGGAAGTTTTCACACGATTGCACTCATCGCCGAAGACAGGAAAGGCTCGGTCGCTCGAATCACTGGACTGCTTGCCGACCACGACATCAACATCGCGACGCTTCGGCTGACGAGAAAACAGAAAGGCGGAGATGCATTCATGGTTATCGAGTGTGACGACGCGCCGGGTGAGGGAATTCGCGATGAGTTGCGGGCGCTGGACTGGGTGCGCTGGGCACGCCGTCTGGACAAAGTGAGCGGAGCCTAGATGTATCGCTCATTGGCCGAAGCGATCACCGACGCCGAATCGCAGGGCAAGTCGCTTGCGCAGGTTGCGCTGGAGCGCGAGTCCGAAGATCAGGGCCGCACCATCGAGGACATCAGGAAATCGCTCGCGCGTGCCTTGGAGATAATGCGCGGCGCAATTGGCGACGGCATGACAGGCGACCTCAAGTCGTCGTCGGGCCTCGTGGGGGGCGATGCTGCCAAACTCTTTCATGGCACCGCGGGTCCGCTGGCCGATACGCCATTCAGGGATATCCTGGCCCGTGCGCTCGCCGTTCAAGAAGTGAATGCGGCAATGGGGGTGATCGTTGCTGCTCCCACGGCAGGTGGAGCGGGTACGCTGCCGGCCGTCCTAACGGGATTGGCCAAGGCGAGGGGAATCCCCGACGAAAAGGTGATAGACGCTCTCGCAACCGCCGGACTGGTGGGAGCCGTGATTGCTGAACGTGCGTCGCTTTCAGGTGCCGAGGGTGGATGCCAGGCGGAAACGGGCGCGGGCTCGGCGATGGCGGCAGCGGCTGCCACCGAGATGCTGGGAGGCACGCCGTCCCAGGCCGGACATGCCGTCGCCCTCACCATGCAGGGCATGCTCGGGCTCGTCTGCGATCCGCTCGGCGGTCTCGTGGAGCTGCCCTGCGTGTTCAGGAACGCCACGGGCTCGGCAATTGCGCTTGCTGGAATCGAAATGGCGCTGGCTGGAATAACGTTCGCCATACCCGCGGACGAGGTAATAGATGTGATGGGCGAAATAGGACGTGAGATGGACGTCAGGTATCGTGAGACGGCCGGCGGAGGGCTCGCGGCCACCCCAACGGGACGGAAGCTGGCGAAGGAACGTCTGTACCAGATTCGCCGCTCTTGAAACGCTTTCTTACTGGTTGTCGTTCGGGTTATGGGGTATTTTGCCCAACGCTCTGATTCATATACGAGGTGCTGACCCAAAATGAGCATATTCGACCGTCTGGCCCGACTTTTCAGATCCAACGTGAACGACATGATTTCTTCGGCAGAACAGCCGGAGAAGATGCTGAACCAGATCATCATCGACATGCGTTCGCAGCTTGTGAAGGCAAAGCAGCAGGTAGCTGCTGCGATTGCCGACGAGAAGCGGCTCCAGGATCAGGCATCGCAGGAATTGCGTGAATCCGAGGAGTGGGAGCATCGTGCGATGCTGGCCGTCAAGGAAGGCCGAGACGACCTCGCCAAGCAGGCGCTCATGCGCCGGCAGGAACACGTCTCACGCGGATCGCAGCTTCAGCTCACGTGGGAAGCCCACAAGCAGGAAACTGATCGTCTCAAGGATTCGCTGCGCGGCCTGAACGACAATATCGAAGAGGCCTCACGCAAGAAGAATCTGCTTCTCGCCAAGCAGCGCCGTGCTAATGCGCAGAAACGCATTTCCGAAACGATGTCTTCGATCTCGGAGAAATCGGCGTTCGAAGCGTTCGCGCGCATGGAAGAGAAAATTGACCAGAACGAGCGCCAGATCCGCGCACATGTCGAGATCAACGAGGAGTTTTCCGGCGACCGCCTGGCGAGTGATTTCAAACGACTCGAGGCGAGTGCCGGAAACGCGACTGCCGATGTCCAGCTCATCGCGCTGAAGCAGAAGATGGGACTCATCGCAGCACCGGCGCCCGACTTGAGCAAGCAGCTCGGCGCAGGGGAAGGGGACATGGAAATTGCCGAGGCAGAGGAAGTCAGCGATGAGGAAACCGCCACTTGAGTGAGTCTGCGGCGGGTTTGAACTTCAAGCTGGCTCCAGCTCTTGCAACCGTCATACTCACCATCCTCATACTGTGGATGGTGGGCGTTACGTCGAGTGTGTTTCTCCTCCTCTTCCTGGCAATCATCCTGTCGCTGTACCTCGGCGCCGTTCGTGATTTCCTCGTTGCCCGGCTGAAGGTTCCCGCCCGCCTCGCCTTTTTTATCGCGGTGGTCGGCACAGTGGTCGGAATCGTCGGCCTCTTTGCTCTCTTGGTTCCGCCGGTTATAGAGCAGACTCGCGCGCTCGTTACGGTGTTGCCTGAGCTGATCAACAAATGGGAGACAGGTCTCGATCAATTCGCCCTGCGCTTTCCGGCACTTCGCGAAGTTTGGCGGCCGGGTGAACACAAGGTTCTGCACGCTGTTTACGATCAGCTCTCTTCTGGCGCCACCGATGTCGTTCCGAAAGTTTTTTCGGCCGTCAATGTTCTGATTGAAATCTTTGCCGTGTTCGTGATGAGCATTTACCTGGCGCTTCAGCCAGGTGTGTACCGCGAGTGGCTCATTGCGCTTTTCCCGCCGGTACATCGTGACCTGATTCGCGACGTGCTGCGCGATCTGGCCAACGCGCTTCGCTCATACATCGTGGCTCAGCTCACCGCGATGGCGGTACTGGGGGCGTTCACTGCGCTTGGACTTTACATACTCGGTGTTCCGTACTGGCTCACGTTCGGAATATTCACCGGTCTTGTTGCGGTCGTACCGTTTTTCGGAAGTCTGCTTTCGACACTGCTTCCCGCGCTCATCGTGCTCGGTGGTCCTGGTGGGGTTTCACGCGCGCTGCTCGTGAGTTTGCTGGGTGTTGTGGTGCATCTGTTCGAAGGCAACGTGGTGGCTCCGCTCGTCATGTCGCATCGGATCGAACTTCCGCCGGTGCTCACCATTATGGCGGTGCTGGTCATCGGCAAGCTTCTCGGTCCGTTGGGCCTGGTGATAGCGGTGCCTGCACTTGCTTCGCTCATGGTGATTGTGCGCCGCATTCTCATCAGCCGCATTTACGAAGGAAAGGGCTTCCGCAAGAGCACGCGCGACCGTTCTTTCGTGCTCCGGGTGCCCGCGCCCGACGGTGGAGTGACAATCCCTTCCACGCCAATTCTGGACATCCTCAACTTCAAAAAGTTGGTTGAGGTAGAGGTTCCTTCTGTCGTAGTAAAGACGGCCTGACCCGATTGTAGCCGGTCATCGTCGACGCCGCTCCATTTCGATGGGCGGCGTTTTCTTTTGGTGCGAAGCTCGGGCCCTCATCGCTGTAGCGTGCTTCCTCACACGTGGAGGGGGAATGTCACAGTATTCGGAAAGGCCTTGCTGGCCGGAGGGAGGACCGGCACTTGTAATGCATCGAGTTCGAAAGGCATTCGGACATGGGTTGAATCGCGGCGGGCGCCGCAGTCTCGCTGTCTCGGACGTGACGCTTGAAGTGAATTTCGGCGAGCTGGTATGTCTTGCGGGGCGTGAAGGTTCTGGAAAATCGGCACTGCTCCAGTGTGCTGCGGGTCTCGTGAAGCGGGACGCGGGCGAAATCAGGTGGTTCGGAGAGTTTTTCGAGGGCGGAGGTCTTATCCCGGCGGTAGGATTCATTCCGGCGGTGCCGGTTTACTATCCATTTCTCACGCCGCGCGATGTGCTCGCGATTCGGGCTTCGAAAGAGAACCAGAGGCCACAGCGTTCAGCGCGGGCATGCGCAGATGCACTGAGTCTCGTTCAGCTCAGCCAGCGTGCGGGCCGCCCGGTAGCAGAGCTTTGTCGCGATGAGATTCGGCGGCTCGCAATTGCCGAAGCACTCATCTCCCAGCCGCTCGCGCTCCTCGTTGACACTGCTCCCACTGAAGGCAGCACGATGTCACCTGTTGTGATTGCCGCTGTCCGCCACTTTGTGGATTGCGGGGGCGCGGCAATTGTTGCGGTGCGCGATGCCACGCATGTCGCTGAGGCGGCTTCCCGGCTTGCGATCATCGTTGATGGCCGGCTCTCGCGGAGCTTTTCCGGAGATGCAGCGCTGGCAGAGCAGGGAATCCTGCCCGCGAACTCCCCGCTCCAGGTGGCAGAGACGTTTCATTGACTGCGCTCGCAGGACTCGAAGCGCTGCGAAAATCTGTTAGCTTTTCTGCCCATGCCGGACTTTCGTCTCTACAACACGCTCACTCGATCAGTCGAGCCGCTGATACCCGCCGATGGGAAGACCATCCGCATGTACACCTGCGGACCCACCGTCTACAACCCGGCGCACCTCGGCAATTTCCGAACGTTTCTGTTCGAGGATCTTCTCCGGCGTTCACTTGCGCTGTACGGCTGGGATGTGCACCAGGTGATGAACCTCACCGACGTGGATGACAAGATCATCCGGCGCGCTGTGGAAAAAGGTGCGACAATAGGCGAGATAACTGCGCCCGTGGTCGAAGTCTTTCATGCGGATCGGAAGTATCTACGGATTCAGGATGCGGAGCAGTATCCCGGTGCCACCGATCATATCGCGGAGATGATCGATCTCGTCTCTACGCTGATGGATAAGGGGATCGCTTACAAGGCGGAGGATGGCTCTGTCTATTTCGCGATCGGCAAATTTCCGTCGTATGGAAAGCTGTCGCGTCTCGACACGCGTGAAATCATGAGTGGAGCGCGCGTGTTGCAGGACGATTACAAGAAGGAGAACGCGCAGGATTTCGCGTTGTGGAAGGCGGCGAAGGAAGAGGACGAGGCGACGGCAGCGTCGTGGGATTCACCGTGGGGTCGAGGCCGCCCGGGCTGGCACCTCGAGTGCTCGGCGATGGCAATGCGCTATCTCGGAAATACGATGGACGTCCATTGCGGCGGTGTCGATCTCGTGTTTCCTCATCACGAGGATGAGATCGCCCAATCCGAGGGAGCGACGGGCGAGACATTCTCGCGTTTCTGGTGCCATGGTGAATTTCTCCTGACTGATGGCAGCAAGATGGCGAAGCGGGTTGGCAACGTTGCGACCGTCGCCGACCTAAAGGAGCAGGGCGTGTCTGCCGCTGCGTTCCGCGCTTTTGTTTTCTCGACCCATTATCGCAAGCAGCTCAATCTGTCGTCTGAAGCCCTGGAGTCGGCAATCGAGGGAGTCCGCCGTGTGGGCGATTTCGCCGAGCGGTTGGCGGCTGCGACTGGTGGTACGCCGGAGTTGGCAGCAGCGGCGGCCGAGCTCGAGAGCGGGGCCTCGGCGGCTCTGTTCGACGATCTCAATGCACCGTTGGCGATGGGTGCGCTGTTCACGTTTATTCGCGCCGCAAATGCGGAGCTGTCCCGCGGCGGCGAGGACAAGTCGGCCCTCGAGGCGGCCCGTGCGGCGTTTGCGAAGATCAATGGCGTGCTCGACATCCTTCCTGACGCCGAGACGGGAGATGACACGGCCGAGATCGAGGCGCTTCTCGCTGAGCGGAAGGCGGCACGGGAAAAGCGCGATTTTGCGCGGTCAGACGATATCAGACGGACTTTGGAAGAGCGGGGAATCGAGATCAAGGATGGCCCCACCGGAACTACCTGGAAGTCTATAAGGGGCCCGCGTCCTGCGGACTGACAGCGGACTTCGCACTCCGGACTAACTGCCATTACGGACTGCTGACGCGGACCCGTAGTCCGCAGCCCGTAGTACGTCAGCAGTCCGTAATGTCAGTTAGTCCGTAGTCCGAAGTCGCTGTTTAGTCCGCAGTCCTCAGCAGTTGACGCGAAATGCTGTGTTCGGCTATTATACTAGGCTTGCGCAGAATCGCTGTTTGCTGACGTAGCTCAATTGGCGGAGCAGCTGATTTGTAATCAGCAGGTTGCGAGTTCGATTCTCGCCGTCAGCTCTGCCGGTTGGATTCGGGTGCGTGTCTTGCTCCCTTGTTTCAGACGGCTGTTTGTGGGGATCAGGGTGGGGTACCCAAGTGGCCAACGGGAGCAGACTGTAAATCTGCCGGCTTACGCCTTCGAAGGTTCGAATCCTTCCCCCACCATCAGGGAACGAGGCGCAGAGAAGGCAGAGGCGCAGAGACGCAGAGGAAAGCAGCAAGTAGTTGTCGTTACAGTTCGAGTGCGGGAGTAGCTCAGTTGGTAGAGCACTAGCCTTCCAAGCTTGTGGTCGCGGGTTCGAGTCCCGTCTCCCGCTTCCGCTGTTGAGTGGTTGTTGAAGTTGCTCGCGTAGCTCAGTTGGTAGAGCACACCCTTGGTAAGGGTGAGGTCATCGGTTCAATCCCGATCGCGAGCTTTAGGGCGAGGCTGGTGTCCGGGGTCGAAGGCACTCGGTGGGGCTAACAGCAGATGAGAAGTACCGAGATGCGAGTTGTCAGATGCACAGATGTCAGCGGGCGAGGTTCAGTCTGACAGACCAGGACTCGGATCTCGTAACTACGCTTCTGGGATCTCACATCTCTGTCGTTCGAAGTTGCAGTTTGCAGTTTGCAGTTTGTTGGTTCGGTCGGCGCGTCGCCGCTCGATGTACTGTCGGTACCTGTAATTAGAGGCGAGAATGGGAAAAGCAAAGTTTGAGCGCAACAAGCCGCACGTAAACGTTGGCACGATTGGCCACGTCGATCATGGCAAGACCACGCTGACCGCGGCCATTACCGCGATCCAGGCCAAGAAGGGTTTGGCTCAGCCGGTGGCCTTTGACCAGATCGACAAGGCACCGGAGGAGAAGGCGCGCGGCATCACGATCGCGACCGCCCACGTGGAGTATGAGTCCGTAAAAAGACACTACGCCCACGTCGACTGCCCGGGACACGCCGACTACGTCAAGAACATGATCACCGGAGCGGCCCAGATGGACGGGGC
>JBKJNN010000103.1:0-13215 GCA_046593625.1 Gemmatimonadaceae bacterium
GTCCACGAGTGTAAACACTATCTCGCCAAAATCCGAAGTTGCATTGATGCCCCACCGATCGAGCACGACGCTGCTCATCAGCCCATACCGTTCCAGTACCAGCTCACGGCAGGATGACGCCAGCTCGGCTGCACTTATGTGCCTGCGAGATTCCAGTTTTGACTGCGAGTGCTCGAGCGCAGAAAGCACGAACAGGTACGCCTGCTCGTCGTACCGCGATTCGCGCATGCGAATGCGGTCCATTACGCCGTCACGAAACGCCAGATCAGGCACCGACTTCCGCTCTCCTGGCCCCGAATGCGTGGGGGTACAGCGGAAAACGCGAAGTCAGTTCGCGCACCTCTTCAGCCACGGCAAGTGCAACTTCCGAGTCGTCAGCAGCGCTCAACACCTTGTCGATCAAGCCCGCGATCGTGCGCATCTCGGCCTCCTTCATTCCCCGCGTCGTAACAGCGGGCGTGCCGATGCGAATGCCGCTCGTCACGAACGGAGACTGTGTTTCCTTCGGCACCGTATTCTTGTTGACCGTTATCTCCGCCGCATCGAGCGCCTTCTCTGCAACCTTGCCGGTGAGACCGCGGCTTCGCAGATCTACGAGCATCAGGTGATTGTCAGTGCCGCCCGAAACAATCTCGAAGCCCGATTGTGCGAGCGCGCCTGCAAGCTCCTGCGCGTTCGCGATGATCTGGGCGCAATACACCTTGAACGACGGCTCCAGCGCCTCCTTTAGCGCAACCGCCTTCGCGGCGATGACATGCTCGAGCGGTCCTCCCTGCGTACCGGGGAACATCGCCTTGTCGATTGCCTTGGCGTGCTCCGCCCTGCAGAGAATCAAGCCGCCGCGCGGCCCGCGCAGTGTCTTGTGCGTGGTGGTCGTGACTGCGTCCGCGTGAGGAACGGGCGAAGGATGCAAACCCGTGGCGACAAGTCCCGCTATGTGCGCCATGTCCACGACGAACTTCGCGCCAATTTCCTGCGCAACTTCGGCAAACGGCTCGAAGTCGATTATCCGCGCGTAGGCGCTTGCACCGGCGATGATCATCTTCGGCCGCTCACGACGCGCGATCTCCTTCATCTCATCGTAGTCGATCCTGCCTTCCTCATTCACGCCATAGTGAATCGCGTTATACAGAAGACCCGAGAAATTGACGGGTGAACCGTGCGTGAGATGCCCCCCCTGCGACAGATCGAGACCGAGCACGGTATCGCCCGGCTTCAGGAATGCGAGGTACACCGCCGCATTTGCCTGCGCACCGGAATGCGCCTGCACATTGGCATGCTCAGCGTCGAACAACTCCTTTGCACGATCGATTGCGAGCTGTTCAATCTGGTCAACTACCTGGCAGCCGCCGTAGTAGCGCTTTCCGGGAAGGCCCTCGGCGTACTTGTTGGTCAGGGGTGTCCCCATCGCTTCGAGCACTGCCTCCGACACAAAGTTCTCGCTCGCAATGAGCTCGATGCCATGCCGCTGGCGCTCGACCTCTTTTCTGATCATTGCCGCTATATCAGGGTCGTACTCCGAGAGCGTGGGCATCTGGCCGCGCTCGATCACGTCTGTTTGCTCCATCAATTCTCCGGACAAACTTCGCTGAGGCCGCGCCCGTCACGGCCAACGTTCAACATTCCCACAATGTATTGGACGTGTCGAGGGGCGGATAACGTCACTTTCCGGGAATCCACTTCTTTGCAACCAACCCCAGTCGTCTCTCTGCAAGGCGGTCAGCGGCCTGGTAGGAAGGGATTCCGTCTGCCGCGGCAATTTCGAAAACACTCAGGATTGTATCGTAGATCTCGTCCGCTTTACGAAGAGCCCGCTCCGAATCCCAGCCCGCGACTTCCCCGAACACGTTGATCACTCCGCCGGCGTTGGCGACAAAATCCGGCGCGTATTGAATTCCGCGGTCCTCGAGCTCCGAACCGTGGCGCCTCTCGAGGAGCTGATTGTTCGCACCTCCGGAAACGATCTCGACCTGCAGCATCGGAAGCGTTCTGTCATTGATGATTCCGCCCAGCGCGCACGGCGCAAATATGTCGGCCTTTGCGCTGTAGATCTCGTCGCCCTCGACAATCGTCGCGCCCGTGGAATCCGCAACACGCTGCGCGCGCTCGGGATCGATATCCGAGACGATGAGCTTCGCACCAGCCTCGTGCAGCTCCTGTGCGAGATATCTGCCTACGTTACCGCAGCCCTGAATGGTGACGACTCGGCCGTGAAGGTCATCTGAACCCCAGCGATGTTTTGCAGAAGCCTGAATTGCGCGAAACACTCCGTGCGCAGTGACCGGCGAGGGATCGCCTGATTTGTTTCGCAGACCCGCAACGTGCTCGGTCTCCATATGCACAAAATCCATGTCACCGGTGCCGGTACCTACATCCTCGGCCGTGATGTACCTGCCTCCGAGACTCTCGACAAATCGCCCATGAGCCCGAAAAATCGCCTCGCGGTTTTCGGTGCGGTTATCGCCGATGATCACCGACTTTCCGCCGCCAAGGTCAAGCCCGGCAACAGCGTTCTTGTAGGTCATGCCGCGCGAGAGTCTCAGTGCGTCCGTGATGGCGGCCTCGTCGGACTCGTACTGCCAGAAACGAGTGCCGCCCAGAGCGGGGCCAAGTGCCGTGCTGTGCACCGCAATAATGCCTCTATATCCGCACGAGGGATCGCTGGCCATCACGATTTCCTCGTGGCCCATTTCGGAAAGCTGGTCAAAAAGTTCCATTGATTGATCTGGAGTTGTTGAGTGTTTGGACTTCAGAGTTTTTCGTGCGAATACTGCTCCCGCGCAATCACGATGCGCTGGATTTCCGACGTACCCTCGTAAATCTCAGTGACCTTGGCGTCCCGGAAAAGACGCTCCACCGGATAATCCTTCACGTAACCATAGCCACCGAAAATCTGCACGGCCTGGTTGGTCGCAAACATCGCGGTTTCGCTGGCAAAAAGTTTCGCCATCGAAGTTGCCTGTTTGACATTCTCGCCGCGATCCTTTGCTCTCGCGGCAGCGTGCATCAAGGTTCGGGACGCTGCAATCCGCGTCGCCATGTCAGCGAGCTTGAACTGGATTGCCTGGAACTCGCGAATCGGTCTGTCGAACTGATGTCGCTCCTTGGCGTAAGCCGTAGATGCTTCCAGAGCCGCGCGCGCAATGCCCACAGACTGAGCAGCGATTCCCAACCGTCCGTTCTCGAGTGATTGCATCGCGTAGATGAAACCCATGTGCGGCTCGCCAAGTAGATTCTCATGCGGGACGCGCATGTTGTCGAAGGTCAGCTGAACTGTGGGAGATGCGCGGAGCCCGAGCTTGTCTTCTTTCTTGCCGACGTGAAAGCCCTCCATGTCAGGCGTAATGATGAACGTGCCAATTCCGCGTGCTCCCTTTCTTTCGCCGTCGGTGTCGGTGCGAGCCATCGCCAGGATAGCGCCGGCGTGACTGCCACTCGTTACCCAGCTCTTGGTTCCGTTCAGAATCCAGCCATCACCATCGCGAACTGCTTGCGTGGTGAGCGACGCGGCATCGGAGCCCGCTTCGGGTTCCGAAAGCGCAAAAGCGCCAAGCATGTCTCCCCTTGCCATTGCCGGCAGGAATCTGGTTTTCTGCTCGTCGGTTCCGAAGTGCAGGATCATCTGCGTCGGAAGCGAATTGTGCACGCTCATCAGCACGGCGGTGGATGCATCTACAACTGCGATCTCCTCCAGAGCGACGAGATACGTCGAAGTGTCGAGGGCGAGCCCTTCGTACTCTTCGGGAATGAGCATTCCCAGAAACCCCAGAGCCCCGAGCTTGCCAACAATCGACGGCTCGAAAAACGCCTTCTCATCCCACTCGGCTGCGTGCGGCGCAATCTCGTTGATCGCGAAATCACGAGCGAGGTCGCGTATCCCCCGCTGCTCTTCGGTAAGCCCGAGTAGATCAGACTTCATTCTTCGGACGATAATCGTGAAATCCGCGACCAGACTTGCGTCCGAGCCAGCCGGCGGCGACGTACTTCTTGAGCAGCGGACACGGCCGGTATTTCGAATCGCCGAGTCCTTCCTGGAGCACCTCGAGAATTGCGAGACACGTGTCGAGGCCTATCAGGTCGGCTAATGCAAGGGGTCCCATGGGATGGTTCATCCCCAGTTTCATCACCTGGTCTATCGCCTCCGGCTCGCCGACTCCCTCCATCAGGCAGTAAATCGCCTCGTTGATCATCGGCATCAACACACGGTTCGCAACGAAGCCAGGGAAATCATTCACTTCAACGGGAGTTTTTCCGAGCTTAGCGCTCAGGTCGATCACCTTGGCTGTCGTCTCATCTGACGTCGCGAGCCCGCGGATAATCTCTACGAGCTTCATGACCGGTACCGGATTCATGAAGTGCATCCCCACGACGTTTTCGGGCCGCTGTGTCCGCGCTGCTATCTCAGTTATCGAAATCGAGCTCGTGTTACTAGCAAGAATGGCATCCTTGGCGGCAATCCTGTCCAGGTCACCAAAGATCTTGAACTTCAAATCCTTGTTCTCGGTTGCCGCCTCGACGATCAATGAAGCATCGGCGGCCGCATCGGTACTCGGAGACAGGTCGATCCGCCCGATGATCTCGGCGGGCATCTCCGGAGCAAGCGTTCCTTTCGACACCTGGCGTTCGAGATTCTTCTGTATCGTGGCTTGCCCCTTCTTGAGGGCCTCCTCCGATACGTCGATCATCGTGACGGCAAATCCGGATTGCGCAAATACGTGAGCAATCCCGTTACCCATCTGTCCTGCTCCAATCACGGCGATCCTTTCAGCCATTCCACGACTCCGTGCGGCCAAGAGGCCGCGCATGCAGGTAAACAAGAACGACGAACATTCCCAGGGCGGCAGCGAGTCCGCCTTCCGGTCCCCACGCACCGCCTGTAAGCCAGTCAGGACCGGAATCGATCACACGATAATCAGGCGCTGACACCGGCAGTCCGCTCACAGGAGCATGCAGCCCGGCAGCCATGAACCAGTTCCATACAAAATGCGCGGCGGTCGTAGCGTAGAGACTCCGGGTTGCGAGAAACACCGAACCCAGAAAAAAACCGGCGAGCATCACGATCAGAATAGACTGTGCATCGGCACCCGGATTGGGAACGTGCAACAATCCGAAAACTACGCTTGTGACGATGAGTGTCCAACGGGAGCCGATCGCTTCGCGAAATACGGCGAAGACGTAGCCTCGGAGAAGAAGCTCCTCGCCGAAAGCCGCGGGCAGCAGATTGCCTGCGCCGATCAACGATGCGGCCCACCAGCTGCCGTCCGGCGCTGAGACAATTGAGAGCTGACCCGCAGCAAGAAGGATCAACGAAGGAACTGCGATTGGAAGCAGGCCGAGCACGGCTCCGCTCGCGAGGATCGGCCCTCGAGCCGCCGCGCGCTCCATCCCCACAAAGCTCCAGCGCTTCTCTTCTACCGCCCGCAGCATCGCCCACGTGGCACCCAGTGTCCCGAGCGGCACCGCCCACTCCGAAATCAGCGGCCTGTAACCGAATCCGGCAACGAGGCCATCCACCGACATCTCGATCCAGCTCGCAAGTATGAGCGCGACGACGAGAACAGCGATGAACAGAATGATTTTCCACGGAGCGCGAAGCCGCCCTCCGTCGGAAAAGAGAAGCTTGTTTTCGCTCAATACTGTTTACTGAACGCGCTCGACACTGAGCGCGACCGCGTCGCCGCCGCCAAGGCACAGCGTCGCGAGTCCGGTGCGGGCACCACGATCCTTCATCGCATAGAGCAGAGTTGTCAAAACGCGTGCACCGCTGGCGCCGATAGGATGACCGAGTGCAACGGCACCGCCGTTAACGTTGACTCTGTCCCAGTCCCAGCCAAGTCCCGCACCATCAGCGAGTGCCTGTGAGGAGAACGCCTCATTGGCCTCGATCAGATCGTAGTCATCGATCTTCGAGCCGGTGAGCTTCATAAGATTCTTCACTGCGAGTATCGGCGCAAAGAACAACTCCTGCGGCTCCGTTCCCCCAGTCGCATAGCCCGTTATTCTCGCCATGATCTCGAGCCCGTGCTCTTCGGCATACTGTTCCGAAACGATCACGAGCGCCGAGGCGCCATCGTTGAGTGAGGATGCGTTCCCTGCCGTTACAGACAGATCAGCGTTGTCGCCTTTCCCCTTGAATGCGGGTCTCAGCTTCTGGAGCGATTCAGCAGTGGTGTCTTTGCGTGGACCTTCGTCAGTATCAACGACAGTCGTGCCTTTTCGGCCTGCGATCTCAACTGGAACGATTTCAGACTTGAACTTGCCGCCTTCGATGGCGGCGATGGCCTTCGCATGCGAGCCCGCCGCAAACTTGTCCTGCTCCTCGCGCGAAACTTTTGCCTTGGTCGCAGTGTGTTCTGCGTGACTGCCCATGTGGACATCACACGTTCCACACCAGAGACCGTCCTTGATCATTCCGTCGACCATGGTCTGGTCCCCAAGCTTCACGCCATTCCGCATTCCATAGACATAGTGCGGCGCATTGGACATCGATTCCTGACCGCCGGCAACAACAACCTGTTTGTCACCTGCCTTGATCGCCTGAGCTGCAAGCATCACTGCCTTGAGGCCGGATCCGCACACCTTGTTGATGGTGAGAGCGCTCACCGATGCGGGGATGCCTGCCTTGAGAGCGGCCTGTCTCGCCGGTGCCTGTCCAGATCCGCCCTGAATGACCTGGCCCATGATAATCTCTTCAATCGAGGAGGGGTCGATTCCCGCTCGGCTCACTGCCTCGCGGATGGCTATCGCACCAAGCTCCGGCGCACTCAAGGGCGAAAGACCGCCGAGGAATTTGCCGATCGGCGTGCGGGCGGCGGCGACGATTACGGGAATGCGGGACTTATCGGGCATTTCTCTGGTTCTCGATAGGATATAGGTGAAAAATAACCCGCCGCATCAATCGACGGGTGTGCATATTGGCTGGGACTTTTGAACGGGAGACGCACAATGACGACCAATATTCGGGCGACCGGGGACTTCTGCTGGATCAACATCCTCACTCCCGAGCCGGAAGCAGCAAAGAAGTTTTTTTCGGAGCTTTTAGGGTGGACTTACGGTGACCTCGGCGGCATGGGCAGCTCCATAATGGTCGGCGGCCACGAAACCGGAGGCCTGTTCGACCTGAACTCGCCCCAGACGCCGCCCGGCGCTAAGCCGGTCATCGGGGTCATGGTTAAAGTGGCAGACGCCGACGCAACGGCAGCAAAGGTGAAGGCGCTTGGAGGAAGGGCAAAAGAGCCTTTCGACATCGGTGAAAACGGCCGCATGGCCGCGTGCTACGATCCGAACGGCGCCAACATCGACCTGTGGCAGCCAAAGCGGGAACAGGCGACAATTGCCGACCCGTCGCATCACGGCGCACCAAGCTGGTACGAGACTTACACGCCCGATGTTGAGGCCGGAAAGAAGTTTTACAGTGAGTTGTTTGGATGGACGGCCACCACAATGCCGATGCCCGGCATGGACTACACGGTGTTCAGTCTCGGCGAGAAGATGATCGCGGGAATGATGAAGCCGAACGCCGGGATGGAAGACATGCCACCTCAGTGGGTGACTTACTTTACCGTGGACGATGCGGATGCAACGGCAAAGAAAGCAGCAGAGCTCGGCGGCACGGTTTTCGTCCAGCCGACCGACATTCCAACGGTCGGGCGATTCTGTGCGGTCATCTCACCGCAGGGAGTGATGTTCCTGGCAGTCAAGTACCTGCCGCGCAGCTGACGAGCGGCTTCGCGGTTGCTACAGCTCGAGCGACCGCGAAGCTATTCGCCCTTTTACCATCTCCACAAACGCCGTGACCGGAATGACATCCTGCTTCTTCCCTGCGCCGCGCAGCCGCAGCGCAACCGAGTCTCCCTCGGCCTCACGCCGTCCAACGATGGCCATATAGGGAATTTTCAGCGTTTCTGCTTCGCGAATTCGGTAGTTCAGGGTTTCGGAACGTTCGTCGAGGTGCACCCGCACTCCTTCAGCCTTCAGTCTCTCGACCACTGAGCGGCAGGCGTCAACGGCATCGTCGGATATTGGAATTACGCGGACCTGTTCCGGTGCAAGCCATACGGGGAACGCACCGGCATAGTGCTCGATCAATCCGCCGACAAAGCGTTCCATCGAACCAACAAGCACGCGGTGAAGCATGACCGGCCGGTGTGGAGAGTTGTCCGAGCCCGTGTACTCCAGCTCGAACCGTTCGGGCAGATTGAAGTCGAGCTGAACCGTCGGCCCCTGCCACTTTCTGCCGATCGCGTCGATCAGCTTGAAGTCGAGCTTGGGTCCGTAGAACGCTCCGCCCCCTTCGTCGATAGTGAACTCCTGCCCGCGCTGGCGCATCACATTCGACAACGTCTCTTCCGCCGCTCGCCAGGTTTCCACTGACCCAAGCGCATTCGCCGGCATCGTGGAAAGCTCGATTGTGTACGGATAGCCGAACGTCCTGAGCATCTCGTCGACGAGATCGAGCAGCCGCTCGATTTCCGACGGCACCTGCTCCTGCGTGCAGAATACGTGCGCATCATCCTGCGTAAATCCGCGGACCCGCAGCATGCCATGCAGCACTCCGCTCCGCTCGTACCGGTAGACAGTTCCGAACTCGGCGTAGCGAATCGGCAGGTCGCGGTATGAGCGGCCGTGCGATTGATAGATACAGATGTGGCCGGGGCAGTTCATCGGCTTGGGGCGATACGCTCCACCCTCGACATCCATCGCCCCGAACATGTTCTCGCGAAAATTCTCGAGGTGGCCGGAAATCTGGAACAGCCGCTCGCTCACGATGTGAGGTGTATACACGAGTTCGTAGCCGTGACGCAGAATCAGGTCGCGTTCGTAGGTCTCAATCTCATTCCGGACGATTGCGCCGCGCGGGTGCCAGAGAATCAGTCCCGGGCCAACCCGCTGATCGGTTGAATAGAGATCGAGCTGGTGACCGAGGAGACGATGGTCGCGCCGCTTTGCCTCTTCGAGACGGTGCAGGTGCGCGTCGAGATCATCCTTCGTGAACCAGGCCGTGGCGTAGATGCGCTGGAGCATCTGGCGCTTTTCATCGCCACGCCAGTACGCGCCTGCCGTGTTCAGCAGCTTGAAGTGCTTGAGATACGAAGTGTCCGGGACGTGCGGGCCGCGGCACAGATCAATGAAGGGGCCGTCCGTGTAGGTCGAGATGATTTCGCTCTCGGTGAATTCACCGAGGCGCTCGAGCTTGAGCGGATCGTCGGAGAATTTTTCGAGCGCATCGCGCTGGCTCACCTCTTCGCGGACGAACGGATACTTCTCGGCGATGACTTTCCGCATCTCTGCTTCGAATGCAGCCACGTCGTCGGGAGTGAACGGCTCGGCGACTTCGAAATCGTAGTAGAAGCCGTCCTCTATTGCCGGACCAAATCCAATTTTTGCGTCGGGCCTGAGGCGTCGCACCGCGGTGGCCAGAATGTGGGCTCCGGAATGGCGCAGAATGTCGAGCGCTTCCTGATCCTTTGACGTGAGTACGCGAAATGCCCCACCATTTCTCAGTGGGGTCATCAAGTCCTGCACCTCACCGTCAATCTCCACGGCAAGCGCCGCCTTGAGCAGTCGCTCTCCAATGGAGCCGACTACGTCGCGCGGCAAAGTTCCCTCCTCGACCTGGCGTTCAGCGCCGTCGGGGAGTGTGAGTGTCAGCATTTCGGGCATTTGATTTCGAACCGGCAGGTGGCCTTTAACTTGCTCCCTCATAAGCTATCGTTCGAGTATACCCTACGCCACAGGTTTACCTATATGTCTCCATTCAGATATCGTGAAGAAGAATCCACTGCCGCCGGAGCGCTTTACGCCGCCCTGGGCGCCCTTGCAGGTTTTGCCGCCGGCGTCATCGTCGCCCAGCAGTACGGCGGGATTTCTGGACTAACTTCCAAAATTCGCGACCGCGTGGGCAGTATCATGAATGGCGCTGAGACAGAAGAAGAGGAAAACGAGCAGCTCGGCGCACAGGGTCAGGACCATGATTACGACGATGGCTACGAGGACGACGACGACGAGGGATACGACGACGAAGCCGGCGACGAACCGCTCGATCCAACGGAGGAACTCGAAGAGCGAGTGCTCGAAGCGTTTCGCAACGATCCGATACTGAGCGAGCGCGCCATCGACATCGGCGCGATTGACGAAGGGATTGTCGAACTCACGGGCTGGGTAAACGCCGAGGATGAGGCCGACCAGGCGGTGGTGATTGCTCGTGGCGTGCCAGGCGTAGATACGGTCGTCAACCGACTGTCAGTCCGCGCTGAAGAAGATCTCATCGAGGAACTCTCTGATAGATATGTGCACGGAGACCCATCCCTTACCGAAGGCCAGTGGGAAGGCAAGCATGTTGGCACCGGACGGCGCCGTCAGGGCAACTCGTCCGAGTTCGATCGGCACGAGGATCCGAAGCCGGAGCTCGAAAACCAGGCACTCGAAGATGTATTTCTCGACAGCGAAGACGCGCTCGACATCAAGGCAGAGCGTAGAAAACGCGCAAAGACTGCCCGGAGTGGCGGAAATACCGACGGTTCACCAGTGAGTCCCTCGGGAGTTCCCAAGGCGGATCACGTGGCCGATCCCGGCGCCAACGGCGAGATCGCATAACGCCCAACTCGTAGCACGCACTGGCGGGGGGAATTAACTTGCCGAAGGATGAGCAAGACGCCCCCCGCAACCGAACTCCCTCCGCAGTTCGACCCCGCCGAGGTCGAATCCATTCTTTATAAGGAGTGGGAGGACGCTGGTATTTTCCAGGCCAACCCTGCCGGATCTTCCCGCAACGGCGGTGATCGTAACCCGTTCGTGATCATGATGCCGCCGCCAAATGTGACGGCGGTCCTGCATATGGGTCACGGCCTCAACATCACCGTCCAGGACGTTCTCGCGCGCTGGCGGCGCATGTGCGGCGACGAAACACTCTGGCTTCCTGGCACCGATCACGCCGGCATTGCGACCCAGAACGTCGTCGAAAAACAACTCGCCGCCGAGGGCGTAACGAGATTCGACGTGGGCCGGGAGGCGTTTGTTGAGCGCACCGCCGGGTTTGTCGAAGAAACTGGCGGCACCATCCTCGAACAGCTGCGCGCCGTCGGCGCATCATGCGACTGGTCGCGGACCGCATACACGTTGTCTCCTGAGCTCTCGACCGCCGTGCGGGAAGCGTTTGTCCAGCTTCATGAGCGGGGCCTCGTCTATCGCGGTCATCGGGTGATTCACTGGTGCTCGCGATGTCTCACTTCCCTCAGCGATGAAGAGGCAGAGCACAACGAGGAATCGGGCAACCTGTACCATCTCCGCTATGCGCTGAGCGACGATCCATCTGAATACATCACCGTCGCAACCACGCGTCCCGAGACGATGCTCGGCGACGTCGCGGTCGCCGTGCATCCAGAAGACGAACGCTATCGCCATCTCATCGGCAAAACAGTTCGCCTCCCGATTGCGAACGTGGACATTCCGATCATCGCCGATTCCATCGGCGTCGATCCGGAGTTCGGCACGGGCGCGGTGAAGATCACACCTGCCCATGATGCCAACGATTTCGAAATGGGCACGCGTCACAAGCTCGCGATGCCCGTGGTGTTGTCCCCCGAGGCCACGATGGCCAACGGCGCAGATGCCGGCTCGCGCGTTCCCGCCGAACTGCTCGGCAGCGACAGATTCGAGGCACGTGAGCGGATTGTCCGCATGCTCGACCACCTGGGCGCGCTCGTGAAGATCGAGCCGCACTCGCATGCTGTCCGCCACTGCTATCGGTGCGACACTGTGGTTGAGCCACGTCTGTCGGACCAATGGTTCGTCAAAATGACGCCGCTGGCGGCACCCGCGCTCGAAGCTGTGCGCGAAAGGCGCATCCGCATTCTCCCAGAGCGCTGGGAGGCGGTGTACGTGAACTGGCTGGAAGGCATTCGCGACTGGAACATCTCGCGTCAGCTCTGGTGGGGTCATCGCATTCCGGTCTGGTATTGCGATGCCTGTTCGCATGTGACAGTCGCACGCGATGATCCTTCCGAATGTCCCGAGTGCGGTGGCGTGGTGCGACAGGATGAAGACGTTCTCGACACCTGGTTCTCCTCATGGCTGTGGCCATTCTCCACGCTCGGCTGGCCGAACAAGGAGAGCACGGATCTAAAGGCGTTCTATCCCACCGATGATCTTGTCACGGCTCCCGAAATCCTGTTCTTCTGGGTTGCCCGGATGATCATGGGCGGATTCGCGTTCATGGGCGAAGCGCCATTTCACACGGTGTATCTCCACGGAACCGTGCGGGACATGAAGCACGTGAAAATGTCCAAGTCGCTCGGCAACGGAATTGATCCGCTCGACGTGCGTGCCCTCTACGGAACGGATGCGCTTCGTTATACGGTGATCGCCGGGCTCGGAATGGGTGCCGATGTGATGCTGGATCCAAACGATCTCGAAAAGTCGTTTGCACCGGGCAGAAATTTCGTCACCAAGCTCTGGAACATCGGTCGTTTTCTCCTGACCAACGTGGGCACTGATTCGGTGATGTCTTTGAGTGCGATCGACGCGTCCAGACTTGGCCGAGCAGACCGGTGGATACTTCAATCGCTGAATACGGCAATTGAGGAGTGCAATGTGGCCCTTGGGCCGGCGCGGCCGGTGGATGGAGTGTGGGACGCGAGCGAATTGAAGGCCGGATTGCGACTGAGTGAATACACGGAGACCACGCGGCGCTTCGTCTGGAATGAGCTTGCCGACTGGTATCTGGAAAGCACAAAGGGCCGGCTTGCCGCGGGGGGCGATGACGGCGAAGTGGCGAGAGCGGTTCTCGTTCACGCATTTGATGCGGCGCTGCGGTTGCTTCAGCCGATAGTTCCGTTCATCACCGACGTGTTGTGGAGGCGGCTGCCAGCCACCGGAACAGAGCGAGCTGATTTCATTGCGCGCGCTGCCTGGCCGGAGCGGGATGACAGGTTCGGCGCGGAGCCAGAGTTCGAGCTGGTGCGCGAGGCCATCAATGCAATCAGGCAGCTGCGTGCCGACTATTCGATTCCGCCTGGCAACAGGATTACGGCCGCGCTCAAGACCTCCGGGGCCGGGCCTGCGTCAGCACGGGACCGCGAGATTTTCGCTGACGAGGCCGGATTCATTCAGCGCCTCACGCGGTGCGAGATCGGCGAGGGCGATGAGTCCGGTGCGACGATTCTGCTTTCCAGCGGAAGCAGCATCCATATTTCGCTGGAAGGAGCAATCGATCTG
>JBKJNN010000141.1:0-3847 GCA_046593625.1 Gemmatimonadaceae bacterium
CGTTGCCGCAGCTGCCGGAGGCGGTAACTGCCTGGGCGATGAGTGTGCACAAGGCGCAGGGAAGTGAGTTCGACACCGTCATTGTGGTATTGCCAGACACGGATGTGCGCGTGCTGAGCCGAGAGTTGCTGTACACTGCGGTGAGCCGGGCGAGGTCGCGCGTAATTATTGTCGGGCCCGATGAGTCGCTGAGGCTGGCGGTCGGGAGGACTGCGCGGCGGGGATCGGGACTGGCTGGCCGGCTGGTTGGTTGACCTTCAATCGTTGGAAGGGCGAACACCCGTCGCGGGTGACTGCTGGGAGGCCTTGAAACCGACGATCAAATCCCCCATATTGGGTAAATGGGTATCCCCGCAGACTTGGAGCGGTAACTTGAGCACAGTCCTGGCTGAATTCGACGTTAAGAAAGACGAAAGGAACCGCGTGACCCTGAAAAACGTCGCGTTCGATTACTATCACGCGAAGGTCTTCGATGACGGCCACATCGAGTTCTATCCCAGAATTCTGGCAGATGCTTCGCTATCTGCTCGAACGCTCGCGATGATGGATTCCGCAATGGCGAATATCGCGCGCGGAAAAACAGGCAAGACCATGGACCCGCGCGATGTGCTCCGCATCACTGGCGACGAGGACGAAGATTAGGGAAGACCGTTGACGAAATTCGCGGTTGTTCCCGGTATCCCGGAAATGGAAGCAGAGTGGAATCGCCTTCTCGATGGACTCAGGAACGAAACCATCTCAAAGGTCGATAGGATTACAGCAAAAAAACTCGCGCGGGCGATCGCTCATCTTCAGGAAAATCCCTTTCATCCGGGGCTGCAGAGTCACGAGATCGAAGCGCTGTCAGCGAGATACGGATGTAAAGTCTTTGAATCGTATCTTGAGAACAACAAGCCAGCGGCCGGACGAATCTTCTGGGTATACGGCCCCCGCCAGCGCTACATCACGCTGATCGGAATAGAGCCACACCCGGAAGACGGAAACCGGGGATACAAGCGCGTGTCGTTGTCGAACATGCCAACGATCGACATCGTTCGCTGACGATCACTGCATGCCCGGCGTTGCCTTGAACGTCTGTGAGCATGATATCCCAACGGTGCCGCGGGGAAGTACATTTTGCGGGACATGTCGCAGCCACACTAAAAGGAGCAGGAGCTGATGATTCTCGTTGCGGGTGCTACCGGAGCTGTGGGGTCGGAGATCGTACGTCGGCTTCTCGGGCGCGGCAAAAAGGTGCGGGCTCTTGTGCGTACTTCATCGGACGCCCAGAAGGTGGATTCTCTGGAGAAGGCAGGGGCGGAGATTGCTCACGGTGACTTGAAGGATGCCGCCTCCCTCGAGCGAGCGTGTGATGGAGTCACTGCGGTGATCTCTACGGTCAGCATGATCGGCACCGGGAAGGAAGGCGATTCGTTCGAGGCGACCGACAGCGAAGGCACTCGCAATCTCATCGATGCGGCCAAGGCGGCGGGTGCGGAGCGATTTCTTTTCATCTCGTTCGATCTCTCCGGTATGCCGGATTCGCCGATCGTGAAGGCGAAGGGGGAAGTAGAGGATCACCTCAAATCGAGCGGACTGGATTACACAATCATCCAGCCGTCGTTCTTTATGGAGAACTGGCTTGGGGAGATGCTTTTCGCCGACCCTGTTGCGGGAACCGCAAAGGTGTACGGGGAAGGAACGGCGAAGATCCGCTACGTATCAGCGCGTGATGTAGCCGAGCTTGCTGCGCAGGCGGTGAGCAGTTCTGCGGCGAGGAATGCGACGATCCGGTTCGGCGGGCCGGAGGGAATCAGCCAGCGAGATGCGGTGCGGATCTTCGAGGAGGAATTCGGAAAAAAGTTCGCCGTAACGGAGATTCCGGAGGCAGCCCTGGAAGCGCAGTGGAGCGGAGCCGTGAATCCAATGGAGAAAACCTTTGGGGCGTTGATACTGAGCCTGGCGCGCGGGAAGAATGCCGGCGGGGAGCCGCCAGTGGATGACTATCCGATGCAGATGACTTCGGTTCGCGAGTTTGCGAGGAGCAGGCGGCCGACTTAAGGGTCAGCTCCGCTCGCGCTCGGTGTCGATAGACATCGCGCCTGGAGTGCCACGCCGCTTCATGTCGCGGACCAGATCCTCAAACGACATTCGCGGCTCCTTGGCACGGTCGCGAAAGCTCTTCAGGTCTTCCGCATCTTCAGCCAGTGCCTGGCGAACGGCCTTGTCATAAATCACGGGGCCATCATTCTCAGGCAGCAACCTCGACATAAGCCGCTGTGGATCGGGGAGGCGGCACGGGGTCGCCCGATTCACGCAGACCTTCGAGGTGAAATTCAACGCCTTCACGCATCAGTATTTCGACCTCCTCGCGTGTGGAACCTGTCGCGATGCACCCGGGCAGGTCAGGCAGAAAGGCGGAGAATCCGGTGGTTGATTCCTCGATGATTACAAGGTAGCGGCTCATTAATCATTCCTCGGCGAACGGTCCAGGCGAGCTTGCTTGAGGATACTCTTCAATGTACGCGGGGCGACGTCATCATTACCAGCCCCGGCTACCGTTACCAGACCTGGTTTCAGGGGATGGCGATACTGCTGGTGACTTCCGCGGGTTCGCTCGAGATACCAGCCATCGTCCCTCAAAAATCGCACGAGGTCCCGGAATTTCATCAATGACAAGAATCGTGATTGAAGCCGTGGAAGTGCCATCGGCTCAAGGCAGGTGGAATCAATCTTTGGCTGCGTCATGGTAGTGCTCAAGGTGACTCGCCAGTTGCAGCGTCTGTTGCGGCCAAGGCAGATCAGCGTGGCCACCTCTGAAGGAACAGTGCTCAGCGACTGTCAGAGGCGGGTAATATCGTAGTTTAATTCACGATCCCAACGAGCCGCCGTACCATCATTGCAACCAGAGCATACAGAGTGAAGGCTGACATTATAGTACCACATAGCTACTAAATCCCGCCCCTCGAACCCAAACTCCAACGGTGGACCGACCTCATCGCCGCCCTCCTGCGGCGTCACTACGCAGCCACCTTCGAACAACTCGCCCCCGACGTCCCCGCCTACTCCAACCCGTCGAAGAACAAGGACGCGATCATGCGCATGTTCGAACGCGACAAGGACGAGCTGCGATCGTTCGGCATCTCGATCGACACCGTGGAGATCGGCGACGACAACGGCGACGCATCCGGCTACCGCCTCGACCGGAAGGGTTTCTACCTCCCCTACATCTCACTCGCCGCTCGCGATGGCAAGCCGGCGTCAAAACCCCGCAAGGTGGACAAGTTCGGCTTCCGCTCGATAGCGTCGCTCGTCTTCGAGCCGGACGAAATCGAACTCATCGCCCAGGCCGCGACACGTGCCGCCGTGCTCGGCGACCCGGTACTCGCGCAGGATGCCGAGTCGGCAATCAGAAAGCTGTCGTTCGATCTTCCGCTGCCTTTAACCGAAGACCACCCTGCACTGCCGCACAGCAACGATCGCGCAGACGAGGCGCTCTTCGAGTCACTCAACGATGCCCTCTCGAGAAGGAAGCACGTCTCGTTCACCTACCACTCGATGCACTCCGCCACCGACTCGGCCCGAACGGTCGAGCCATACGGCCTCTTCTTCCTCAGCGCCCACTGGTACCTGGCTGGGTGCGATGTGAACAAGAGCGAACTGAGAAATTTCCGGCTCACTCGAATCCGCGACCTCTCGGTGAATCCGGCGAAATCACAAACTCCTGACTTCGCAGTTCCTGCATCCTTCAACCTGCGGAAGCACGCCACCTCGAAGCAGCCATGGGAACTCGGCGAAGGAGACACGAGCGAAGCGATCGTGGATTTCCGCGGTGCCACAGGTGCAGCCAGGGCCGCGGCTCGCCTCG
>JBKJNN010000008.1:0-6684 GCA_046593625.1 Gemmatimonadaceae bacterium
TCGAGCACCTCGCTCCACAGGTACGCGTAGTAGCTCGACGCGTATCCACCGGGCCAGATGTGCGAGAAGTAAGTGGTACGATAACGCGGTGGAATCTCAGGCACCGCCACGTTGTACTTCAGCAGTGAGGCTTTCTCGAAGGCGCCCACATCCTGCTGCGCAGCGCCAGGCGGAAGCGTGTGCCAGGCGATGTCGAGCAGGGATGCCTCGAGATACTCGGTTGTTCCGAAACCCTGGTTGAAGGTGCTCGCCTTCCGGATCTTGGTTACGAGCGCCTGAGGCATTCGCGCGCCTGTCCTGTAATGTCTGGCATAATTCGCAAACACGGTCGGGTCGAGTGCCCAGTGCTCGTTGAACTGCGATGGGTACTCGACAAAATCACGAGGAGTATTTGTTCCCGAAACCGACGGATACTTCACATCCGACAGCATGCCGTGGAGCGCGTGCCCGAACTCGTGGAACATCGTTGTAACGTCGCTGAACGTGAGCAGCGCAGGCTGGCCGGCGGCCGGTTTGGTGAAGTTCGCGACGTTGAAGATGACTGGCCTGGTGCCGGTGATGCCATTCTGGTCAACGAAGTTATCCATCCACGCCCCACCGCCTTTCTCGTCGCGCTTGAAAAAGTCAGTGTAGAACAGCGCCAGCGCCTTGCCGTCCACATCGAACACATCATAAACCCTGACATCAGGGTGATACACGGGAATGTCCTTCCGCTCCTTGAACGTCAGCCCGTACAGCTTGTTGGCAGCGAAGAACACGCCGTCATTCAAAACCCTGTCGAGCTCGAAATAGGGCTTCAACTGCGATTCATCGAGCGCGTACTGCGCTTTCCTCACCTGCTCGGCGTAATACTGATAGTCCCACGGGGCAAGCTTGAATCCGCCCTTCTGCTCATCGATGAGCGCCTGCATGACGCTGATCTCCGAACGCGCCCTCGCCGTTGCCGCCGGGGCAAGATTCGTCAGCAGCTTGATTGCATTGGCTGGATTCTTCGCCATCTGATTGTTGAGGGCGTACGCCGAGTAGTTCGGAAAGCCGAGCAGGCTTGCCTTCGTAGCGCGGAGCTGAGCAAGTCGCTTGACGATATTGCGCGTATCGTTCGAATCCGAGTGTTCAGCGCGGGTCGTCGAGGCGTTGAACAACCGCTCGCGCACTGCACGGTTTTTCAGCGACTGCTGCGCGGGGTGCTGCGTCGTGTTCTGAAGAAGAATCACCCATTTGCCGGTGAGGTTGCGCTGCTTTGCGGCGGCCGCGGCCGCGCTTATCTCGCCTTCGCTAAGGCCATCGAGCTCCTTCACATTGTCAATGACGAGAGCGCCAGCCTTTGTAGCGGCGAGAAGCCGGCTCTGAAACTCGGTTGTGAGCTTTGATTCTTCCTGATTGAGCTCGCGAAGCTTTGACTTGTCTGATTCGGAAAGATTGGCGCCTGCGCGAATGAAGTTTCTGTTGTAATAATCGACGAGCGCCCTCTGTTCCTGGTTGAAACCGAGCACATCGCGTCTGTCATAGATGCTTTTCACGCGCTGATAAAGCCTTGCATTGAGAAAAATCGCATCGGAGTGTGCTGCGAGTTTCGGAGCCACTCGTTCCTGGATTTTCTGAAGAGTGTCGTTGGTGTGCGCACTCGTCAGCGCATTGAAGACCTTGGATACTCTGGAGAGAAGCGCACCTGAACGCTCCAGCGGCAGAATGGTATTGTCGAATGTCGGCGCGGAAGGCTGGCTCGCTATGGCATCGATCTCTGCAATCTGCTGCGCCATCCCGACGGTAATTGCAGGCTCATACGACCCACCGTTGATTCTGCGGAAATCGGGCGCCTGAAATGGCAGCGTGCTTGGCGCTGCAAATGGATTGGTGGCTGCAAGCACCGGGACTGCCGGCGCCGAAGGAGCGGACGGGCGCTGCTGCGCCGCAGGGGCGCAGGCGGCGAGGCCGCATACAGTGGCAGCGGAAAAAATACGGAAAGTCGACATCAACTCGTCCTCTGATGGGTTGGCGTGATCTGTCTACTACACCGCAGGCAATGATCAGGCCCCATCAGAGGACGAAACGCGCCTTTACGCCGAGGAGTCTCTCCTGCCCCCCAGAATTCGCTCCTTGCCGGTCAGATAGAGCAGAACCATCAGGATCGCAAACGGAATAAGCGCCAGCAGGTCAGACATCGCACCGTTGCGGAACGGATTGGTCTCGGCGAATGCATCAACGCTCTTGTTGAAGCCGGCCAGCGAGGGAACGCCGGCGAGGAACGCGATGATGATTCCGGCGATGGCGCCACCAGCGATGTACCCCGACGCCATCAGCACGCCGGGGCTCTTGTCACCCTCCGCTACGAGCTGATCCTCGGTGAGATTCGTCCCTGCATGTTTTCGGGCGATCCACTTGTCCACTCCCCACCGTATCAGCCCTCCCGCGAGAATGGGCGAAGATGCGGAGAGCGGCAGATACACACCCACCGCAAACGCGAGCGACGGAATTCCCGACATCTCGAGTACAATGGCGATCATCGCGCCGAGCAGCACGAGTGCCCATGGGAGTTTGCCGCCGAGAATGCCCTTGATGATGTATGACATCAGGGTGGCCTTGGGGGCGTCGAACTTGGGAACTTCCTGGCCGTTGGGCAGAGTTCTGATGGATCCGTTGATGCCGCGGTCTACGAAGTACACGGGTGTGCCGCTGTCGTCTACGAGATATTTCTCAGCGTTGCCGCCGGCAGGATCCTGACGATGCCACACCAGGTACGTTTTGGGATCTGCCTCTCCTGCAGCGAGCACCCCCTCGATTCCTTCACGCCGGCTCAGGGTGGTGACGTCGGCCCTTTCTCCCGGCTGAAGCGTTCCAGCGGGAAGTCCCTGAATGGTGGTGCCGACCGGAACATAGACGGAACCGGCCGCGTTCAACTTGAGAAGCACCGGGCCAAGTGCGATGGCGGAGACCAGTGCGCCGACGATGATGGCGATCTGCTGCGAGCGCGGCGTTGCGCCCACCAGGTATCCCGTCTTCAGATCCTGAGAAGTCGTTCCACCGTTGGAGGCGGCGATGCATACGATAGCACCGATCGAGAGCGCGGTGACGTAGTAGTTGCTGCCAGTCCAGCCGAGGATTACGAACGTCAGGCTTGTGAGGAGGAGTGTTGCGACCGTCATGCCGGAAATCGGGTTTGACGACGATCCGATTTCGCCGGTGAGTCGTGAAGAGACGGTGACGAAGAGAAAGCCGAAAACAATGATGAGGACGGCGGCAAGTGCGCGGGTGATGATTGTCGTGCCGCCGACGTAGAGCGGGCTTGCAAACGCAATTGCGACGATGAGTGCAATGATGCCGATGAATACAAACCGCATCGGGATGTCTCTGTCAGTTCTCAGAACAGTCGCGATGGCGCCGGCATTGGTTGTGTTGAAATCCTTGAGCCCCTCTTTCATGCCGTGCCAGATAGTCGGCAGTGACCGGAACACGGAAATGATTCCTCCCGCGGCAACTGCTCCTGCGCCGATGTACAGGACGTAGGCATCCCGGATTGCACCCGGGTTCATGTCCTTTATGAGTGTGGTGGTCTGCGGAGCGAGCGGAATTGTCAGTGCGTCGCCGAAGTAACTGATCATCGGAATCAGCACGAGGTAGGCAAGCACTCCACCGGCGCACATGATCGACGCGATGCGCGGGCCGATGATGTAGCCGACTCCCAGCAACTCGGGAGCAATCTCGACCGAGACAGACGCATTTCGGAAAGGAGCGCCGAATATTTTCTCGGGAACTTCTTTCCATCCCCTGAAGGCCACCATTGCGGTCTTGTAGGCGAGGGCGAGGCCGAATCCGATGAAGATGGTTCGGGCGCTGGTTGCGCCTCCCATCTTTTCCTGCTCCAGCCGCGCTGCTTCGGATGCCGCCGCGCGTGATTCAGCAGATGCGCCGGCTTTGAGAACTTCGGCGCAGGCGGTTCCTTCGGGATACTTGAGCACTCCGTGCTGCGCGACGATCAGGGCGCGGCGGAGCGGAATCATCATCAGGATTCCAAGCAGGCCACCGAGCACTGCGACCAGCATGACGCGAGTGAACTCGAGGTCGAAACCAAGAATGAGAATGGCGGGCATTGTGACACCAACGCCGAAGGCAATGGATTCGCCCGCGGAGCCTGCCGTCTGAACGATGTTGTGTTCGAGAATCGTCGCATCGCGAGCGCCCATTTTGGCGAGCAGGCGAAAGACCGTTATGGAGATGACGGCGACAGGTATGGATGCGCTTACTGTAAGCCCTACCCTGAGGACCAGATAAAGCGAAGATGCGCCAAAAATGAGGCCGAGTACCGCACCGACGATGAGCGGCAGGATGGTGAGCTCGCGCATGTCAGTTTCTGGCGCGATGTAGGAGGCGAACGGAGTTGGGCCGTCAGGGACGAAGCCGACTCGGTCAGGAAATTCCTGGGGCGGAATGCTCATCGATCACACCAGTTGGGGTAATTCGGCACGCGGGTGGTCTATCCGGGCGCCACTAATGTATCGACAGCTTTGCCCGGCGCCACTGTGTTTCCTGAGTGGCGGCTACTTCCGCGACCAGACCTTGTCGACGGTTCGGTTGTACCGTGACAGGCGAGTGCCTCCGGGGCCGTAGAGGTCGCGCTTCAGTCTGAGGATGACCCATAAGGCGGCTGCAGTTCCCGCGGTGACGCTTGCGGCCTTCTCTATCTGCTGCCGTCGGGCGGGGGAAATTCTTTTTGCTAGTGCGGACAGCGGATTCTTCACTTGCTCGGTCTCTGTGTTGGAAGCAATGGCAAATTAGCACGCTGTCCATGAAAACCTGACTATTAGTATCGTATTATCACTAATTGACGGGTTCCAGCAGCTGGCTGAGAGCGGGCGAATTGCCCGCGGAAATCTCCAACTCGGGGGGTGCAGTCATAGCGGCCCCGAATATGGATACATTTGGCGCGCCGTCCAATAGTGCTATCCGCGCCGCCTGAATTCGGGAGGGAGCGCAGTCCAGCGCTCGCGCCCTTTGAAGTACTTCCATGGCTTGTAGCCATTCTTCCTGACAAAGTCGCGATATCTGCGATGCCGCGCGCGAAAAAGCTTGTCGGACGACTCGATTTTCCTGTGAGGCCAGTCGCGAAGCAACTGCTCGACCTTCCACAGATTTCGATCGGAGAGCCGCCAGTCGTACGGATCGAGCACCCTCAAATCAATCACGGCGTAGCCCTTAATCCGTCCTGAATGATCCACATATCCCTCAGCGTAACTCAGCGCGAGTGCTCGCGGAGTGGCAAACAGCGGCTTGCGTCCGTGAAGCCCCGGGTCGCGCGAACGGGCGACGGAGCCCCAGCCAGTGCGCGTCCGATATACGTAGATGACGTGATCGAGGAGATCTATCGACTCAAAACCGAGAACCAGCGGAGGGTATCCATGCTGCTCCAGAATTGTTGCCGCAAAAAGCGCGGCTTCGAGGCAATGGGCTGTGCGCGTGCGGCTGACACCGCGAAATCCGCGCATTGTATCACCGGCGGGCTCGGTGTTATATGGCAGCTCATTCAGCCAGCGCTGCACCGCACCCGGTGAACGGAGCCGCCGAATCAACTTCCACTCGGCCGCTGTCGCAGCGAGTGGCGGAGCGGGGGCTGTTCGGGAGGCGTCGGGGAGGGATCGGGTAGCTGCCACTACTATAAGATAGGAAAGTCAGGCGGCGGAAGCACAAACCTGGAGAGCCGCCCCAGGATTCAGGGACGGCTCTTCTCAGGGAATTGCGTTAAAAGTGGTACAGCGCCGACACAATGAACTCCCGCTGGAATTCGCGGTCATTTGTGAGCGGAACGCGCCCCCCAATACCCAGCACCAACGCGCGCGTGCCTGGAACATGGTATTTAATGCCTGCCCCGGCATTGACTGCCTGATGACCTGATTCCTCGCCGGCCAGGGCTCGGCGGGTTTCCATTTCAAGAAGTGTTTCCAGTCGCGTGTCGAGGTGATAAAGGAGTGACAGCGCGAGTGCGAACTCCTGCTCTTCCTCGTCATCAGGATTTCGACGGGTAGCTGTACTGAATGCCGCGAACGAGACGAGTTCGAGTGCGTTGCGCTTGTATCCGAGGTCGACGTACGGCTCGACTTCGACGATGTGTCCGCTGCCAATTCCTTTTTCGTCATTGCCCGTCGGCAACCCGAAGCCGATTCCGCCGCCCAGCAGAAGTCCATGCCGGGCAGCCGCAAAGCTTGCGAGTTTCAATGCGATCTCGCCGCTGCCAACGGCACTCGTGCTAGTCCCGAAGGCGGACCGGGAAGTGAACGGGAGGTTCGCTTCGATACTCACGTTGGGCGAAAAAGCATACTCCGCCTCGACCCGGACGGAGTGGTCACGAACCCCCCTTGCCAGACCCGCATACAGGTAATCAAGGCGGAGCTTTGTATCGGGGCTGGGTGACTCGGTAAAAAGCGGATGTGAAAAATGGAGCAGGCCATCGTTATGGTGATCGCAATCTGCGTCATTGGTGTCGTGATCATGCTGGGCTATCGCTGTTGTGGGCAGCAGAGTGAGCGCAGCGAATACTGCGAAGCAGATGCTCGCGGCCAGGCGCGAGACACGGAAAGCTGTAAACATTTCCCTCCCGGGAGATGTGAGAGCCGGATGAATTTCAGGATGTGAGTTGATGGGCAGCGCAATGCGCGCCGCCGAATCACACGGGCGCGCGATTACGCAGCGTAG
>JBKJNN010000072.1:0-5273 GCA_046593625.1 Gemmatimonadaceae bacterium
ACTGGCGCCGAACCGCTGAAGCTTCCCGTCGACCGACCCGTTTCGTCGCCGGCTGCGCCCAAGCAATCCGTTCGGCACTGAGAAGAAAGGAGAATTGTCTTGAAGGACTCTAAGACCGTACGTGTTGCACCCGCGACGGGAAAGCTTGGGATTCTGACGCCCGGATTGGGCGCCGTCGCGACCACGTTCATGGCCGGCGTCGAAGCGATCCGTCGCGGCAAGTCGAAGCCGATCGGCTCGCTCACGCAAATGGCGACCATTCGCCTTGGTAAGCGCACCGAGAGCCGCTCGCCGCTGATCAAGGACTTCGTCCCGCTGACGAAGCTCGAGGACATCGTGTTCGGGGCGTGGGATCCGATTCCGGACGACGCCTACACCGCGGCGAAGAAGGCCGGTGTGCTCGAGGAGCGCGACCTGGAGCCGATCAAGGATTTCCTGTCGGCGATCAAGCCGATGCCGGCGGTGTTCGAGAACAAATACGTCACCCGCATCAACGGCACGAACGTCAAGAAGGGCAAGACCAAGCGCGACCTGGCGGAGCAGATTCGCCAGGACATCCGCGATTTCAAGGCGAAGAACAAGTGTGACCGCGTCGTGATCGTCTGGTGTGCTTCGACGGAAATCTTCATCAAGCCGGGGCCGCAGCACGCGACCATCGCACAGTTTGAGAAGGCGATGGAGAACAACGACGAAGCCATTGCGCCGTCGATGCTGTACGCGTGGGCGGCCATCATGGAGGGCGTGCCCTACTGCAACGGCGCTCCGAATCTTGCCGTGGATACGCAGGCGCTGCAGCAGCTTGCCATCGAAAAGGGCGTGCCGATCTCGGGGAAGGATTTCAAGACTGGCCAGACGTGGATGAAGACCGTGCTCGCGCCGGGCATCAAGGCGCGCATGCTTGGCCTGGCCGGCTGGTACTCGACGAACATCCTTGGCAACCGCGATGGCGAAGTGCTCGACGATCCGGCCTCGTTCAAGACGAAGGGGGAGAGCAAGCTCAGCGTTCTGCATACCATCCTTCAGCCCGACAAGTATCCCGATCTTTACAAGGATTTCGCGCATGTGGTGCGTATCAACTACTATCCTCCACGCGGCGACAACAAGGAAGGCTGGGATAACATCGACATCGTCGGCTGGATGAACTATCCGATGCAGATCAAGGTGAACTTCCTCTGCCGCGATTCCATTCTGGCGGCGCCGATTGTGCTCGACCTCGCGCTGTTTTCTGATTTTGCACATCGCGCGGGAATGAAGGGCATTCAGGAGTGGCTCTCCTTCTATTACAAGAGCCCAATGGCTGCGGAAGGTCTCGAGCCGGAGCATGATCTGTTCATTCAGCAGACAAAGCTCAAGAACACCCTCAGGCACCTCATGGGCGAAGATCAGATCACGCATCTGGGCCTGGAGTACTACGCGTGATGAAGCGGCTGGCGTTTGTTGCTCTCGCCTGCGCGGGCCTGGCTGCCTGCGAGACCAATCCGCGTGCGCTCGACAACCGCCAGTGGTCAGACACCTTTGCATTCCGGATAACCGTCGAGCCTTCGCCGCCCAGGGCGATCGAGGACATTCGCTACAAGGTCGTCGTGCAGGACAAGAAGACCGGGGAGCCAATCGAAAGCGGCGAAGGCCGTATCTTTGCGACGAGCAAGGACGGGGCAAACACCGATGATGGCCTCCAGAAGGGAAAGGAAGTAGGAACTTATTACGGCCGGCTGTTTTTCCCGGTGACCGGAGACTGGGCGATGGCCGTCCAGTTCCGGCGGGACTCCACGCAGCGTCTCGAGCGCGTGGACTGGACGCAGTCGGTCAACAACGCGACAGGCCAGTGACAGGATAATGCGGCACTTCTACAGAACTCAGCTCACTCCGGCGCAGGTGCTTCGTATCGCCGATGAATTCTTCCCGACGCTTCCACTCGAGCGCACTTCGCATACTTCGCGGTCGCGCACATTTTCGGGATTGCTTGGCACCCTTCAGCTTTCGGCGAAAAAGGAAGGCGGGCACTACACTTTCGTCGAAGTGAGCACTGATCAGATGGGTGAGAGCCGACTCGACCGCAACGCCAAGCGGTTCTTTGTCGCGCTTCACAGGACGTCGGATCCGGCGCACAAGCTCGAAGCTGCCTACTGAGCGGTGAAGAAGGCAGGCGCCCCTGCTCGGCCGGGAAAGCCGGGGTTGGCTGCGAGAAACCAGGCAGCTGAGGAGCGTTATCTCGCGAAGCTGGAGTCCGCGCGGTCGAAGTGGTGGAACTCCGGGAACTTCGATACGTGGAAGCGGCTTTACGCGGGCGAGTATCCTCGTGGGTTCCTCATCATCGATACTCTCAAAAAATACGTGCCCGACTTCAGAGTCGAGGGCAGCAGTGTTCTCGATGTCGGGTGCGGTGATGCAGGTGCTCTGGTCGCGTTTGCGGAACAGGGCGCTCGCTGCGCGGGCATCGAATGTTTTGACGAGAGCCTTGAGCGCGGACGTCTCAGAGCGGTTGATCACGCCGTTGCGCTCGACCTTCAGAATGGTGTAGCCGAGGCGATACCGCATCCTGACGGATCTTTCGATCTTGTGATGCTGGACAACGTGCTCGAGCATGTCACCGACCGCGGGAAGACGTTGAGGGAAGTGCGGCGGGTACTCAAGCCTGGCGGACTGCTCTACATGGTAACGCCGAAGCCGTTGTCGTTGTACAGTCTGTGGAACGATCCGCACTACGATCTTGCCGGACTCGTGTTGATGCCGCGAAGAATGCAGATCTGGTATTTCGAGCAGATTCGCGGCGGCGGGCGCGGCACCTACGATGTAGGTGTAATTCCCACCCGGCGAGGTGCAGAGCGGCTGCTGGCGTCTGCGGGTTTCAAGGTCGTGACGTCGCCGCGTGAGCTCTGGATCAACTACCTGAGGGACCGCGTTTCGCGGCCGGCTGAGGTGAGGCCGGGCATCAAGCGCAGGATGTCGCAGTACATCTCCAGCAGGGCGTGGCCTTTCGAGAACCCTGTCATGCGATGGGTGTGGGACGTGAGCGTGGGCTCCAACTTCTTCATCGCGCGGGCGCCCTGATTGCAGCCGAAGGTACTGCACGTCATCTATGACGACCCATCCAATCCGTGGGTTGGTGGCGGCGGCGCGGTGCGCGTCCGCGAACTGTACCGGGAACTGGGCTCGCGCGTGCGCGTAACGGTAGTGACCGGAAATTTTCCGGGAGCAAGGGACGGTATAATAGATGGAATCCCATACAAACGGGTTGGTGCTCGCCAGCCGTATGCATGGAGCCGGCTGACGTTCGGATTTGCGGTGAGTCGCCTGCTTCGGACGGCCGAATACGACGCCGCGATCTTCGATTTCTCCGGGTACAGTCCGGTGCTGCTGCCGCGCGACAGGCCGACCGGAGTCACTGTGCACCACACGAGTCAGCCGACTGCGCGCCGCCGGTGGGGTGCAGTGCTGTCGGGTGCGCTGGGAGTTGTCGAGCGCGCGATGATGCGGCGCGCCCGGAGGGCGAGCGCGACTTCACTAGCATCGAGAAGAACTATTGAGGCAATCGCTCCCGGGATGCCGATAGACATGGTGCACGCCGGTGTACCGGAGCACCTGTTTTTGCTGGAGCGCAGGCCGCAGGGGTTCCTTCTTTATTTCGGCCGGCTGGACGTGTATCACAAGGGACTGGACACTCTTATCGAGGCCGTGGCGCTCCTTGTGCGGGAACGTCCGGAGACGGAGATCAGGATAGCGGGACGTGGAAAGGATTCGGAGCGCGTTGCGCAGCTCGCGCGAGACTATGGAGTAGAGGCGAATGTGCGTCTGCTCGGGGCGGTAACCGACGCCGAGCGCGATGTTCTTCTCGCTGGTGCGGAGATACAGTTGATGCCATCGAGGTTCGAAGGGTTCGGGCTTGCCGCGGCTGAGGCCATGGCGTCGGGGGTGCCTCTAGTCGCGACGGCAGTTGGATCGCTACCGGAGGTAGTAGATTCCCCGAATGGCGGAGTGCTGGTGCCGCCTGATGATGCACGTGCGCTCGCTGAGGCGACGGCGATATTGCTGGGCGATCCTGAACGCCGGCGCGCGTTGTCAGCGTCGGCCCGCGAGTCAGCGCGCAGGTTTCGGTGGTCTGCGGTTGCAGAATCTCATTTTCAATTCATTCAGAACATCGCGGCGACGGCCGCGTCATAACTTTCCAGCGGATGACGAAGACGATCCCAAAGAAATCAGTGCCCGCGCCCGCCCGCAGATCGAGTTCGACTGCCGGACTTTCGCGCGATCAGCTGTTCGAGCTGTACTACTACATGCGCCTCACTCGCTCGCTCGAGGAGCGGCTGGTGAATCTTTACAGACAGACCAAGGTTGTCGGCGGTCTGTTCAGGTCACTCGGCCAGGAGGCGGATGCGGTGGGGAGTGCGTACGCTCTCGACAGGTCGAAGGGAGACATTCTGTCGCCGCTGATTCGGAATCTCGGCTCCATGCTCGTGCAGGGCGCTCTGCCAGTCGAGATTCTGCGCCAGTACATGGCGAAGGGCGATTCGCCCACACGCGGAAGGGAGCTCAACATTCATTACGGCGATCTCGTGCGCGGATTTGTCGGACAGATCTCTCACCTGGGCGACATGGTCCCGGTGATGGCCGGCGTGACGCTCTCGTTCAAGATGCGCGGTGAGGACAGAGTGGGGCTCGTGTATGTGGGCGATGGAGCGACTTCGACCGGGGCGTTTCACGAGGGCATCAATTTCGCTGCGGTGCAGCGGTGCCCGCTCGTTGTCGTGGTCGAAAATAACTGCTACGCGTATTCGACTCCGCTTTCGAAACAGACAGCTGCGAAGGAGATGAAGGACAAGGCCATCGGATATGGGATCGTTGGCGAGCAGGCCGATGGGAATGACGTGGTGGCTACTTATGAAGTGACGAAGCGCGCTGTCGATCGCGCTCGCGCGGGCGGAGGTGTGACGCTGGTGGAACTGATGACCTACAGAAGGAAGGGTCACGCCGAGCATGACAATCAGTCGTATGTGCCATCAGGGGAGATCGAGCGATGGGCTGAAGCGAACGATCCCATCGACAGATTTCTTGCTGTGCTGAGGAACGATCACGGGGCGACTGATGCGGAGATAGCGGCGGTTGATTCGCGAATACTTTCCGAAATCGATGTCGCCACTGATGCGGCGGATGCATCGCCGATGCCCGAGCCGCTCGATGCCCTGGTTGGGATTTATGCAGATCCGCCCGAGGAGAAACCGCTCTGGTTTCGCGAGGGTGTCCGTTCTGCAGTGGAAGTGAACGAACGGCCCGCG
>JBKJNN010000173.1:0-23752 GCA_046593625.1 Gemmatimonadaceae bacterium
GTAACGACGCCTGCGCCGACAGTCCTGCCACCCTCGCGGATAGCGAACCTCAGGCCTTCGTCCATCGCGATCGGCGTGATCAGCTCGATCGTCATCTGAACGTTGTCGCCCGGCATCACCATCTCCATTCCTTCAGGAAGCTCAACCGATCCAGTCACGTCCGTAGTACGGAAGTAGAACTGGGGACGATACCCCTTGAAGAACGGAGTATGTCTTCCACCCTCTTCCTTCGTCAGCACGTAAACCTCGGCCAGGAAGTTCGTGTGCGGCGTGATCGATCCGGTCTTCGCCAGCACCATTCCACGCTCCACATCTTCCTTGCCGATGCCGCGAAGCAGAAGTCCGACGTTGTCACCAGCGCGGCCTTCGTCCAGAAGCTTCCTGAACATCTCCACGCCCGTGATAACAGTCTTCTTGTCAGCGTTGAAGCCGATCAGCGACACTTCCTCGCCGACCTTCACGATTCCGCGCTCGATACGGCCCGTAGCTACAGTTCCACGGCCGGTGATCGAGAACACGTCCTCGACAGGCATGATGAACGGCTTCTCGGTCTCGCGCTCAGGCTGCGGGATGTAAGAATCAAGAGCATCCATCAGCTCCGTGATCTTTGCACCCCACTCGCTCGTCGGATCGCCCGACTCGAGTGCCTTCAACGCAGATCCCTTGATGATCGGCGTGTCGTCGCCCGGGAAGCCGTAGCTCGAGAGAAGCTCACGAACTTCGAGCTCCACCAGCTCCAGCAGCTCAGGATCGTCAACCATGTCCACCTTGTTCATGAACACGACGATGAACGGAACGTTCACCTGCTTGGCCAGAAGGATGTGCTCTCTCGTCTGGGGCATCGGGCCGTCAGCGGCCGATACCACGAGAATTGCACCGTCCATCTGTGCCGCACCGGTGATCATGTTCTTGACGTAATCGGCGTGGCCTGGGCAGTCGACGTGCGCATAGTGACGCTTCTCGCTCTCGTACTCGACGTGAGCGGTGGCGATCGTGATGCCGCGTGCCTTCTCCTCGGGTGCCTTGTCGATCTGGTCGAACGCGACCGTCTGGGCGAGTCCCTTCTTAGCCTGGATCGCAGTGATCGCAGCCGTCAGGGTTGTCTTGCCGTGATCGACGTGGCCGATCGTTCCAACGTTTACGTGCGGCTTATTCCGCTCAAATTTCGCTTTGCCCATTTATCTAATCCTCTGTGTGTCCGTAATTGTCATGTAACTGTCTCTGCGTCTCTGCGTCTCTGCGTAGCGTAGCCCTCTGCGCCTCGGCAGAGAATCATGAATAAGGTAAAGGCCTCAGGCCTTTACCTTATTCATGATTTCCTCTGCCTTGCTCTTGGGCACTTCTTCATAGTGGCTGAACTCCATCGAATACACCGCGCGGCCCTGCGACTGCGAACGCAGCTTGGTGGAGTAGCCGAACATCTCCGACAGCGGAACGGACGACGCAATGACCTGCGCTTCACCGCGCTGAGTCATGCCGCCGATCTTTCCACGCCGTGCTGACAGATCGCCGAGGATGTCGCCCATGTAATCGTTGGGGCAGACGACTTCGACGTTCATGATCGGCTCGAGAATCACCGGGTTAGCACGCTTGACCGCTTCCTTGATGGCCATCGAGCCAGCGATCTTGAACGCCATTTCGTTGGAATCGACATCGTGATACGAACCGTAGATGAGCTGCGCCTTCACGTCGACCATCGGGTAGCCGGCGATGACACCGTTCTCCAGCGCCTCGCGCATTCCGTTTTCGGCCGGTCCAATGAACTCACGCGGAATGGATCCACCCACGATCTTGTCCTCGAACACGAATCCTTCACCCGGCTTGGCCGGCTCGATGTTGATGACGACGTGGCCGTACTGACCCTTTCCGCCTGACTGGCGGATGAACTTTCCTTCCACCTTCTCGACGCGCTTCTTGATGGTCTCGCGATACGCGACCTGCGGGCGACCGATGTTCGCATCCACCTTGAACTCGCGCTGCATGCGATCCACGATGATCTCGAGGTGAAGCTCGCCCATTCCGGAGATGATCGTCTGAGCCGTTTCCGGATCTGTGTGAACGCGGAACGTCGGATCTTCCTCTGACAGCTTCTGAAGAGCGATCGCAAGCTTGTCCTGATCCGCCTTGGTTTTCGGCTCGATTGCGACGTCGATGACTGGGTTCGGGAATTTCATCGCTTCGAGAATGATCGGATGATCGTCATCGCACATCGTGTCGCCTGTGCGAGTGTCTTTCAGGCCGATGGCCGCAGCGATATCGCCGGCGCGCACTTCATCGATTTCCTCGCGCTTGTTGGCGTGCATCTGAAGCAGACGCGCGACGCGCTCACGCTTGTCCTTCGAGGCGTTGTACACGTACGAGCCCGACTTGAGCACGCCGGAGTACACGCGGAAGAACGTCAGCTTACCAACGAACGGATCGGTTGCAATCTTGAACGCCAGCCCTGCAAACGGCGCGTCGTCGGCGACCTCGCGGGTCTCCTTGTTCGTGTCGTTGTGCGGAGTGTGACCTTCGATTGCAGGAACTTCGACCGGCGACGGCAGGTAGTCGATAACTGCATCGAGCAGCGCCTGCACGCCCTTGTTCTTGAACGAAGCGCCGACGAGCACTGGAACTATGAAGCCACCGACAGTCGCCGTGCGAATCGCATGACGGACTTCGTCGTTGGTGAGCTCCTCGCCAGAGAAGTACTTCTCGATCATGGCATCGTCGTGCGTAACCGCAGCTTCGATCACCTCGTGACGCGCCTTCTCTACTGCTTCCTTGTAAATGTCCGGAACGTCAACGACTTCGAACGATTTGCCGAGTGTGGCGTCGTCGAAGATGTACTGCTTGCGCTCGATGATGTCGATGTGGCCCGTGAAGAGTTCACCCGAGCCGACCGGCAACTGGATCGGATACGCTTCCTTGGTGAGGCGGTCGCGGATCATCGTCAGGCAGCGATCGAAATCGGCACCAGTGCGATCCATCTTGTTTGAAAAAATGAGACGCGGAACCATGTACCGATCGGCCTGACGCCAGACGGTCTCCGTCTGCGGCTCGACGCCGGCGACAGAGTCGAGCAGCGTCACCGCGCCGTCGAGCACGCGAAGCGAACGCTCCACCTCGACGGTGAAGTCAACGTGGCCAGGCGTATCGATGATGTTGATGCGGTATTCGATATCGTTGCGCGTCCAGAATGCGGTGGTCGCGGCGGACGTGATCGTAATACCTCTCTCCTGTTCCTGCTCCATCCAGTCCATCGTAGCGGTGCCTTCATGCACCTCGCCGATTTTGTGGGACTTTCCGGTGTAGTAGAGGATGCGCTCGGTCGTGGTCGTCTTACCGGCATCGATGTGGGCCATGATGCCGATGTTGCGATAGTGAGTGAGCGAAGTTTCGCGTGCCATTAGGGTCCTGAGAACGCCAGGCGCCCCAAGGGCGACTGACCGTGTGTTCGTTGATGTTGGAAAACGGTCGAGAGCCTGCCCACCTTCAACAAAAACGCGGGTGGACCAGTTGCTCCATTAGAGGAGCCGGTATCCATCCGCTGCCGCCGGGTGCATCCGCTACTCGAACGCGGTGGGGACCCAAAGGCGCGCCGGCTTCAAACTATCCGGCGTTGAATTGTGAACAGCCTCTAATAATTACACTAGTGAGAGGTGGTGTCAACTTCCGTAACCCCCTGAAACTATGGGGGTTTATCGGCTACCGGCGGTAGAGAAAGGTGGGGGCGCCCCGGAGTACGCTCAGGTTGTCCCCGCTCAGTCTTCCTGTGAACACGCGGTTCGTGAGCACGAGGGTTATGTCAGAGTCGGTAATCTGGTATGTGCCACCCGTTTCCTCCGACGTCACGCCCGCATTGGGCACGTTCCTCAAAAAATCCGAAAACACGAATGTGCCATCGGGCCGAATGACAAGAGTGCCCCGCGTGATTTCCACCGGAGATCCCGAGGGCGGAAAAACGAGCGGCAGCGCCGAGCCATCGATCGCCTGGAGTACGTAGCTGCCAACAAAGAGATTGAGCACCCCCCGCTCCTGAGCAACTGGCCCGGAAGAGCCGCTGCATCCGCTCCAGAGCACGATGAAGGACGCGACCATCAGCACCTGCCACGCTCGCAGGGTTGACCGGGGTCGCGCACTCACTGAACGTGTCATCTATGGAAAGCTACGGGCTGGAACGTCCGGGGTCAGTCCCCGGGCCGGACAATCTCCCAATCCTCCCTCCGAACGGACACAACGAATGCAACTGAAGAGACTGGCCGTACTCGCCCTTATCGCCGCCGGGGCTTCTCCCTACCTGCTTGGCGCCGCGCGTCCCGGCCCCACGGTAATTCACGTGACCGACACAGTCTTTGTGAAGGCAGCACCACCTTCCATTGACTATGACGAGCTCGCCCGGCGCGTAGCGCTCCGCATTGGCAGCGCATCCATTGCACCGACGGTCATCGAAGGAGACCTGATCGTCAAAGGCCGCCTGGGCGTCGGCGGAGCGCCAGAGACCGGAACCGACTATCCGATTACGGTTCGCGCGCCGAAGTCGGCACTCGTGCGCTTCATATCAAACGAGTCCCTGACCGATCCGCAGCGCGAAGGCACTCAGCACCGCCATGTAGGCACGGTGGGAGTTGCACTCGACGGCGGGTTGCGAATGGATCAGAACAGCACGTGCTACACTGATGCGCGCGGATGCGTCACCGAGGACTTCACGAGACGCCGCGCAAATACGGGCTTCGATTCACTCGGCGATATGTCTTTCTACCTTTCGGATGTTGATTCGGTGACAGGCAGGCCGACGGCGCCGCTCTCTCAAAGTCTGGTCTTCAATCTGCTGGACTGGGATGGCAACATTCACATCCGCGCGCACCGTCCCGGACAGCGCGTGTACTTCAACTCCAGCACCATGCTGAATGCCGGTGATCTTCAATGGGAGATTCCGCTTCGCTGAACGTTCTTGATTCAGCGGCTCACCGCGTCAGCTGAATCGCATCGGGAGGCCTTGTGAAACCCGCAAGCGCAAGGCGCTCCCACATATCGAACGACTCGCTTGTGGTGCGCGACGACAGCGCCATCTGCGTGTGCGCCACATCTTCCGGCGTGAGGTGATCGGGCGCACCCCAGCCCTGATTCATCACAGATCGCCATGCCGAAGTGTGGCCGAAGCCAAGCGCGTGCATCATTTCGTGCGTTACCGTCCGAGGTTCACGCAGTTGCGCCGGCGACCGCATGAGTATGCGCGCGTCGTACAACAGTCCGTTCGCAGACCATGTCGCCAGCGTCAGGCCGTCGGAGCTGGTCGCGCTTCGCGGATCAACAACGATCACCTCTTCGGGGTCTTCACCAGCGTCAAGAGTCGCCGGCTCGAACAGGTGCAGACCGAGGTCTGATTCCATCCGGCGAAGCACTGCCCAGAAGGCCGCGGAGTCCGTTTCGGAAACGGCGCGCCCGGGACGGAACGCCACTCGCGCTGGAAGACTCGACGGATTCCATCCAACGTATCGCGTGTGGTCGCGTTCATTGGGAAAACGCAGGAACCGGGATTTTCGATTCGCCGAGACGTCCTGATCGATTCTCACACGCTGCCCCGCATAAGGCCCAGCACGAATCGTCCACACCGAATCGCGCACCTGCGCGTCCAGCTGCGCAGAAAGCAGGAGAGAGAACGCGAGGCCTTGTAACAGCACTGCTTTCATCCTGCCCCCTAACGTTTCCGGGCCTCAGGGTTCGAAGGCGCCGGAGGGCCCGACCGGATCATCCGCATGTACGACGGCGAATGCATCAACGATTCGATTTGGGACGACACGGATCTGACGATGCCCGGAACCGACGCGTCTGGACTGTTCGTGGCGAACTTTGCCGAGACCACCCGGCTCCCCATTGGCGAGCCGTTCTGACCCACGCGGACATCGCGCACCGTCACAAGGACAGTCATGGTGTCACCAGTGCCGATAAAAGTCGGGCTGATGAGAAACTCGGGAGCCAGCGCAGTCACCACATCTTTTCTCGCGCGTGAAACGGACAGCACCTTGCTCACCGAATCCGCATCTACAACCGACAGGCCGCGTGTCTTCCCTATCGCGCTCCGAAGACTGTCCGCGAGCAGCTTCCCGAAACTATTGAGGTTTTCCTGTTTTCCGGCGTGCGGCTCGGTGACTACTACCCGTCGTCTCCCGCCCCATTCCGGCGGAGGAGCTACATCCCGCCACTGCGGCATCGCAGCTCCCCTCGGGAGATTCGCCTTGAGGATTGAATCGATAACGCCTTTGCGCACGTGAGCGGTGATGGAATCTGCGAGCATTCCAATCATCACCCTTCCTCTCGCACTCTCCTCCTGAGCGAGCCGCTTCTGCACAGCCTCGGCGATTGCGAGCGAGTCGAGCCGGGTGAGAGCAAGGGGAGCTACTGGCTTCGCCGCAGCATTCGCAGTTCCGGATTGCGAATCACTCTGAAGCGGCTGCTCTACCGCGAGCAATTTGTGCGTAACCTGCGTTGCAGTTCGCGGCTGATTTCGCTGCGATGCAAAGACCACTACTGCGGAGCCGAGCACAACCGTTGTGAGCCCCACGGCAACAGGCATGAGGACCTTTCGGCGCCGGGCAGGCTGTACAGGGGCGACCCCACCGCTCCTGATATCACCGGAGGGCGTGGTGATGCTCTCGAGCGCAGACATCAGTGCTTCGGCATCTGGCGGCCGGTCTTCGGGCTGCTTTGCCAGACATTGCATGATGATCGCGGATAGCGGCAACGGCACGTCAGGACAACAGATGTGCAGTGGTTCAGGATCCTTGGTCAGCTGCGCGGCCATGGTCGCCTGAGGCGACGCGCCCTTGAACGGTGCTTCGCCTGTGAGCAGTTCGTAGGCAAGTAGTCCAACAGCGTAGATGTCGATTCGGTGATCCGAAGCAGGATCTCCCGCGAGCTGCTCGGGCGCCATGTATGCGGGCGTGCCGATTGCCATTCCGGCGGTTGTAATCCCCGAGGCGGGCATCGCGGCGTTGAGCGCCTTCGCTACGCCGAAATCGGTAACGAGTGCGTGGGCACCCTGCTGCAGAATGTTGCCGGGCTTGATGTCACGATGGACAACACCTCGCGCATGAGCATAGGCCAATGCATCCACAACGTCATGCAGAATTCGGACGACGGTTTTGACCGGAAGCGCGCCATTCTCCTCGATCGCCTGTTTGAGCGACTCGCCCTCTATATAGGGCATCGTATAGTAGAGCAGCTCGCCGTCCTCGCCAGCCGAGAGCAGAGTTACGATGTGCGGGTGCTGAAGCTGGGCGGCGACCTGGATTTCGCGCCTGAACCGATCGCGGTTCACTCCCGCGGTGAGTTCGGGTGGGAGCACCTTGATGACCACCTTGCGTCCGAGGGCACGGTCCGTCGCCACGAACACACGGCTCATCCCGCCGCCAAGGAGCTCGCGCTCGATGTCGTAGGCCGGGGAGAGCGACGCCCTGAAGTGGTCCTCGAAACTGGTCATGGATATTGCGTTAGCTGCATGATTATAGGGACTAACCACCTTTTCAGATAGACACCATTAAAGCCCCAAAGGTGGCGGAGCAACTTGAATGCTTCGGGGTATGCTCTATGATTGGGTCAGCCAAATCCGCGGCCTCTCCCATGCAATGAAAGCAACACCATTTGGAGGATTAGCATGAAAGCAGCTTCTATCAGATACTCTGGCTCCCGTTCGTTTGTTGGGATTGGGCTTGCCATTGCCGCTCTCGCCGTGGGCCTACCCAGCCCCCGACCGCTGTTGGCCCAGACTGGCGCGAAGATCACCGGAGCTGCGATCAGCAAGCTGCCGCGGGACACGCGCAAGCTTACGGTCACCGCTCAGGCCCCCGCCGGATCGGCGCAGGCAACCGGAACGGTGCAGTTCATTCACAATGGGCCCAACGGACTGTCGAGGTTTCGCGGCACCGTGGCGTGCCTGAGCATAGCCGCGGGCGTCGTGCAAATCAGTGGAATCAGCGAGAAGGGAGAAACCGCAACTGGAACCCTCCTCGATGGAAAGACCTACGCGTTCACTATCGACACCAACGCATCGCCGCAGACCTTCTCGCTGCCGACGTTTGGCGATCCTGGAATGGTTGGACCGTGCAGCGGCGGCAGCTCGACAGTAGTGCCAATCACCGAGGATGGATTCAAGATTCACTAAACCCTAGAGAGGGCTCCTGACTCTGAGTCCGATGTCGAAGGTGAAGTAATCCGCGGACCTCTTTCCCCCACTGATAGTGGACGAAGATGTCCGCGGTTGCATTTTCTGGCGCACATGCCGCACCTGTGGCGTGAGATTGAAGAACCCCATCAGTACGGGGATATCCAGGCCCGCACCGACCTCGAAGCCGGGCGACTTCCCGGTTGAAATCGCTGGACCGTTCGCGCCGGGATACGTCCCGTTCATTTCATTATATGTGATTCCCGCCTTCGCCCATGGTTTGATCAATGGCATGAGAGGCACGCTTGCCCGGACGCCGCCGGCAAATCCGGTGAGCTCGTATTTGGCGCTGAGCGCGCAGCTTTCCGACGCGCAGCCAAACTTGATTTTGTCATAGCTTGCGTAGAATCCGATAAGCCCCATTCCTACTCCGGCGTCCAGGCCGTAGCCAAGCCCCGGTGTTGCTCCCCGCAGGACTGGTCCGTTTCCGGCCGGAGTCGCTTCGCCCGCGAAATCGCCGGTCGGTATCGCCGCTCCGCCTCTCACGCCAGCGTAGAAAAGCTGAGCTCCTGCCGAAGTCGTCACCAGCGAAAGCACACCAGTCATCAACGCGATTCGGATAGCCGATTTCATCCACTTCCCTTTCAACGTTTGGCCGGCACTCCCGCGCTTTCTGCGCGGCGAAGCGTGAACCCGGCAATCTTGAGCGAGCTTGCAACTCCATTGCCAATGGCAAATGAAATCACGTCAGATCCCTGCCACCTGTCGTCGTAGCGCACGCGGAATCTGTCGTACTCCCAATGCTCGAGGTTTCCAGCGAGCGTAGGACCCGCCTGCACGCGCAGCTTCCCATCGCGATCGGTTACCGTGATTCGCCCGAACAGCGAGTCCTCATAAACCCCGGCGTACTTCGACACGGGCAGCGTCGGTTTCGTTCCCTTGATGCGGCGGGCTTCCGTGGCTCTTCTTGTCGAATCGCCCCGCGCCTGTCGCGCACCGTACAGCGCCAGAAGATCAGTACTCCAGTCGCGCTGGGGATTTCCGAGATAAAGATCTATCGCCTTGTACATGAGTGCGTGGCGAATCTCGACGTGATCCGAGTTCGACAACACATATACTCCGAACCGTTCGTCGGGAATCAGCCCGATGATCGCGACTGTACCGTCCAGACTGCCGGTGTGAAAATTCAGCATGCGTCCCTGATAATCGTGCTGAAACCAGCCGAGCCCGTAGGTGGTCCAGTGTGGTTTGGTAAGCTGCGCGGTGGGATAGAACTCAGCGGGAGGCACCATCACCTGCGGCTTGAGAAGCTCCGCGAATGTTTGCGGCTTGAGCAGCGCCTTACTGTTGACTCGTCCGCTGTCCAGCAGAAAGAGCATCCATCGCGACATGTCGGCAACATTGGACCACACATCGCCAGCGGGGCCAATTGCCTCGTAGTGATTACCTCTGATGGCGGCGATGGTGTCACCGCCGTACCGATAGTGCGGCGTTGCCGCATTTGCGCCGGCTGGAACGCTCGTCGCCCTCGTGTAAGTCCGCTTCATACCAAGGGGATCAAAGATTCGTGTCTGGAGAAACTTGTCCCACGACATTCCCGACGCCGCTGCGATAACTTCGCCTGCCGTGATGTACATGACGTTCTGGTAGATGAAGCTCGAGCGCAGTGAGTACTCCGGCTTGAGAAGTCTCAGCCGGCTCAGCATGGTGTTCGCTGGAAGATCCGAAACCGCCCATAGGTAATCCGCGTTGCCGAGTCCGGCGCGGTGTGTCAGCAGATCGCGAATGGTGACTTCGCGCGTGGCCCAGGGATCGTAGAGCTGAAATCCCGGCAGGTGGTCGATCACCTTGTCGTCCCATTTCACTTTACCTTCGTCAACGAGCATACCCATTGCGGCAGCAGTCATCGCTTTGGTTGTCGATGCGATTGCGAAAAGTGTGGACGTGTCTACCAGTGCGGCCTTTCCAACTTCGCGGACTCCGTAACCGCTCGCGAACTGAACGCGGCCGTCTTTCACGACAGCGATTGCGAGTCCTGGCGCCTTCCAAGCGGCCACCGCGCGTTTTACATATGCGTTGAACTCGCTCGCTTTGTCACCCTGCTTAGGGGGCTCCACCTGTGCCGACGGAGGGTTCTTCTTCCACCCCGGTCCGCGCACTACCATGCCGGGTTTGGCCCCTGTGTGAACACCGTTCTTCAGCACCTGCTGACCGTTGACGAACACATGCGTCATTCCTGTGGCATACTGGCGCGGGCTTTCGAACGTTGCTCTATCACCGACCGTTCGCGGATCGAACACCGCGATGTCGGCAAAATATCCGGGCTTGAGTTCTCCGCGGTTCGTGATCTTGAGATTGTGCGCCGGCAGCGATGTCAGTCGCCGGATTGCCGCTTCGAGCGGAATGATTTTCTCATCTCGTACGTAGTGTCCGAGAACACGGGCGACATTTCCGTACGCGCGCGGGTGGTTGCTCGACTTGAGAAACACTCCCTCTGGTGCAAGCGCCTGAGCATCGGAGCCGAAGGACACCCACGGAATCGCCATCTGTCTGCGAACGTTTTCCTCGGACATGAGGAAGTAGATGGCGTCCACGCGGCTGCCGTCTTGGATCACCAGGTCCATCGCCGTTTCCTCCGGTGTCTTGCCGCGCATGCGGGCAACTTCGGAGAGTGTCTTACCTGTGAGTGGCTTGAGCGAGTCGTTCCTGAAGCCGACCAGGACGATTTTCTCCGGCGATTCGACGGCGGCAAAGAAATTTTCCCATTTGTCTGTCGGGGTTCGCATCTCCCTGGCGACGCGCGCGCGAATAGCCGGATCCTTCAGCCGCTTTGCCCATTCGTTGTAACCGCCTTCCTGCACCCACGGCGGCATAGAGGCGTCGAGTCCCGTCGCCCCGGCCGTGTACGTGTACATGTTGGCGCGGATATCCGCGCCTGCTGCGCGCGCCGAGTCCACTTTGGCGATCACGGCTGGCAGTTTGCTCCAGTTGTCCTTCCCTGCCGCCTTGAGATGATATATCTCGGCGCCAACGCCCGCCTCGCGCGAGATGCGCATGAGTTCATCTACAGATTCGAGGAGCCGCGCTCCTTCGCTGCGCATGTGCGAGATGTAAGATCCGCCGTAGGGTGCTGCCGCCTTTGAGAGAGCAATCAGCTCATCGGTTTTTGCGTAAAAGGCGGGAGCATATATGAGTGACGAACCAACGCCGAGCGCGCCCTCTTCCATTGCCTGGCGGACGAGCGCCTGCATGCGGGCAAGCTCCTGCGGGTTCGGCGCGCGGTCGGCGTAACCAAGTTCGTGAATACGCACTGTCGTGGCGCCGACGAACGACGCCACGTTGGGCGAAATTCCGCGCTTCACCAAATATTCGAGGTATTGGCCGAGTGTTGTCCATTCGATGGGGTATTTGATGTCGCCCATTTGCTCAAGGGCTTCCTTTTTCATGGCGTCGTTGAGTGGACCCATCGAGGATCCTTCGCCGAAGACTTCGAGTGTGACGCCCTGCATGATGTCGCTCATGCCGCGTCCGTCCTGGATGAGCGATTCAGTGGCCCAGCTCAGCATGTTGATGAAGCCCGGCGACACCGCGAGTCCGCGCGCGTTTATTTCGTTTCTGGCGCGCACGCCGTCGAGATTCCCCACGACTGTGATGCGGTCACCGTCCACTGCGACGTCAGCGATGCGTCCGGGCGAACCGGATCCATCGTAGACCGTTCCGCCGCGGATGATCAGATCATGAGTTGCGGAGGGGACATTGTTCACCGGCGAGATGGAAGCGCACCCGAGCAACAGCGCGGTGGAAACGAGCAGAGCGTGCAACCGGTTCATTCCGTAAAACTCCGTGTCTACAGTGAACGGAGAAAATACGGAAACGGAACGCAAATCGCCCCGTTCGGCGTGCCGAACGGGGCGATAATTACGTTGGTAGTTCTCTGCGCCTCTGCCTTCTCTGCGCCTCTACCAGCGGTAGTGAGCGAACGCCTTGTTTGCCTCGGCCATACGGTGAGTGTCTTCCTTCTTCTTGACCGCGTTGCCTTCGCCCTTGGAAGCAGAAATCACTTCCGCGGCGAGCTTCTCGGCCATCGACTTCTCGCCGCGGCTGCGGGAGAAAGTGATAAGCCAGCGCATAGCGAGTGCGGTGCGACGATCGGGACGGACTTCGACCGGGACCTGGTACGTGGCACCACCAACGCGGCGGCTCTTTACTTCGACAGCCGGCTTGAGGTTGGTGAGGGCCTGCTTGAAGATCGTGACGCCGCTCTGTGAGGTGCGAGTCTCCACGAGATCCATAGCGTCATAGAAAATGCGCTCGGCTGTGGACTTCTTGCCCTGGTACATGATGGCGTTGATGAACTTCGAGACGGTCTGGCTGTCGTAGCGCGCATCGGGCAGGATGGGGCGCTTGACTGACTTTTTGCGACGGCTCATTACTTCTTCCCTCCGGCGGCAGCGCCGGCCTTGGGCTTCTTGGTGCCGTATTTGGAGCGGCTCTTGTTGCGTCCGTTGACGCCTGAGGCATCGAGCGAGCCGCGTACGATATGGTAGCGAACGCCAGGCAGATCTTTCACACGGCCGCCGCGAATCAGGACGATCGAGTGCTCCTGGAGGTTGTGACCTTCTCCGGGAATGTAGGCCGTGACTTCAAAGCCATTGGTGAGGCGGACACGGGCGACCTTCCGAAGGGCCGAATTCGGCTTCTTTGGGGTCGTGGTGTATACTCGCGTGCAAACGCCGCGTTTCTGCGGGTTAGACTTGAGTGCAGGCGCCTTTTCTTTCTTGAGTACGTCGCGGCGACTCTGGCGGACGAGCTGATTGATTGTCGGCATTAAGCTACTGAGGTTCTGAAAAGCCCCCGCAAGGAATGGGCGGGGTAGCCTCTAAGATTAACCAGTAGAGTGCGTACGCGTCAAGTCATTCACTGCGGAGTCCGGATTGCGGGACTGCTGAACTACGGACTGCTGACCAGCTGCGGGCTCCGGACTGCGGACAGGGAGCTGACGGCTGAGGGCTCAAGGCTGCCGGCTGCGGGCTGTGAGCTGACCCGGAGCCCGGAGTCCGCCCGTCAGCAGTCCGCAGTGCAGTTGGCCCGCAGTGCGAAGTCCAGTCCGCAGTCCGCAGTGCAGTTGCCCGCAGTGCGAAGTCCAGTCCGCAGTCCGCAGTCCCCAAAGAGACCGATTCCGAATGCCTAAGTGGCTTCATTAAGCCACCCGCGGAGGGCGGGAAGGGTATCTCTCTGGCGAACTCCCTCTTCAAACGGCCCGAGCAGGTGCGCAATGCTGTTCGCATAATAACTGATGAGCCCCCGGTTTCGGGGCATCACGGCGTAACTCCCCCCCGATTCCACCAGCATGTGCCTCATGCTCAGCATCTTCCAGGCGCGGTCGAACGTTTCCTCGATCGGCCCCTCCGCCCTTATCACACGCGCGTTGAGCTCCCCCAGCACATCGCGCATGTCGCGCATCCGCTCAATCAGCTTGTCTCTGGGGATATAATCGCTGTCGAGCGACTGAATGGCGGCGCAGGCAAGTGTCACCGGAGTCACCGGTATGAGTGAGCCGACCCTCGCCATCATGTCATCGCAGAGTACCTGGACTCTCGCCAGGCGCTCGTGACGGGGCAGGTCGAAGAATTTCTCCTCGGCCTCGTCCTGTGCATCGAACCACGGACCCACTGGTACTGGCTCTCCAATCGTGACCGCCGCCCGGCCATTACGCTTGAACCTTCTCAGCACCACACGAGCCGCGTTCCACCAAAGGTATTTCGACACCTCGGTGAATTGCCTGGACAGCGCGGGCGTTCCTCGTCCCTTGGAAACTGACAACTCCCGAAGTAGCGACCTGTCTTCCAGCACCCTGTCGTAGTTGATCGCGACAGGGACGATATGAATGCGTTTGCGGAACTCCGGATCTCGCGCGGCGCCGAGCACGTAATCAAGCAGTCCGATTTTGGCAGACCTCAGCTTGCCGTCGCGGCTGAGGCCGCCCTCAGGAAAAATCCCCTGGGTCACACCGTTCTGCGTGATCAGCTGGACGTAGCGCTCGAGGACCTTGTGGTATAGCGCCTCGTGAAAATTTCTCCTGATGAAATAGGATCCAAAACTCTTGAAGATGTGCTCCAGCGGAAACGCCCTCGCCCACTCTCCGACGGCATAGGAAATTGCGACTCTCCCGGTCAGCACATAGCCGACGAGGACATAGTCGGCGTTCGAGCGGTGATTCATCAGGTAGAGAACAATGGCGTCCCTGGGCAGCGCTGCGGCCCCGTCTCCCACCTGCTCTGCGGACACCTTATAGAAGAGGTGCAGCAGTGCGCGGCTGAAATAGAATCCAAATCGGTAGTACGCCAGAATGTTGAAGAATGGGACGATCTCATCGATGTATCGTTCCACCTTCCGCCAAGCGTAGGACGGGTCGATTCCGTTCTCGCGGGCGTACTGATCCACCGCCCTGGCGATGGCGGAATCGGCCAGCAGCGTGTCGCGAATCTGGCGCCGGGAGGTGAGCTTGAAACGCTCCACTCTTGACCCTCGATGCCGCACCGACCTGAGCGCACTTCGGTTGAATCGCCTGCGAAAAAAATCCATCACCATTGCTCAACCGGCATGGGAGACTTGAAAGCGGTCATGCATTCGACCTGATTTCCAAGTCTAATGATACGAATTCCCGGCACACTCAGCACGCGCGCTCACCTCACGACGGCGTTGATTCTGTCTGCAACAGCTTTCGCCGCACCCGCAGCCAGTCAGGTTGCCGTAACGGCGAAGACGCAGCAGTCACCTGTTAATGAGCGGGCCGTTGAGGCGACACCCGTAAGGTTTCCCATTGCCATTCCGAAAGAAGGTGCGGTAGCTCTTCATCTCCAGATTCTTCTCGACAGAGCCGGATTTTCGCCCGGGATCATCGACGGCGCGTGGGGAATAAATGCGGCGAAGGCAATTACGTTTTTTGCGAAGCCGAGCGATCAGGGCAGGCTTACGGGCGATTCGCCACCGACCGTCACGACTGTTGACAGGGCAACGTACGACCGACTGAGAGCGGCCGCCCGATCAAAACCGCTTCTGCGCCACTATGCGATAACTGCGCGCGACATCAAAGGCCCGTACATCACCATCCCGAAAAACGTGTATCAGCAGGCAAAGCTTTCGTGCCTCTGCTACACCTCGCTGCTCGAGGCGCTGTCGGAACGCTTTCATACTTCGCCGGCACTTCTCGCCCAGCTCAACCCGCGCGTGAATTTGGACAAGCTGACGCGCGGAGCGACAATCGTCGTTCCCAATGTTCAACTCGATGGCTCCGCACTGCCACAGGATACGGCAATCATTGCCCGCGTGATCATCTCGAAGAAAAGCAACTGGACTCATGCCGTCGACGCCAACGGCACCATCATCTACCACTTTCCCTCAACACTCGGCGCCGGCTACGACCCATCGCCCACGGGCGACTTCAGCGTGACGTATGTGTCACGCGACCCTGGTTACCATTACCAGCCCAAGCTTTTCGCGGAGGTGGCGAACTCGGAGCCGGAGGCACGGCTGCCAGCAGGACCCAATTCTCCCGTTGGAGTGGTGTGGATGTCTCTCTCGAAACCGCACTACGGAATTCACGGCACGCCTTCGCCGGAGACAATCGGGTATGCAAATTCCCACGGCTGCGTGAGACTTACAAACTGGGATGCGCTCCGACTCTCAGATCTCGTCGAGCCAGGGACGCCGGTTCAGTTCAAGTAGGTTTTCATACGTCGCGCCCCGACGAACACCGACGGATGTAACAGCAGTTTTGCGCGGCCGTACAAATTCCTGACATAGTTTTACTGCGCGTATTTCAAACGCTTTCGGGTTAAGTCATGTCCAAGGTCAAGTGTGATGCAGTGTTCACCGACCATTCGGCAACCCCATCCGATTATGCGATTCTACGCGTCCGTCCCTGCCCTGTCAGCAGTCTTGTCAGCAGCTGTTTCTCTCTCGCTCGGTGCACAGACCACCCAGCCGACGAATAATCAGACCCGAGCCGTACCAACCTTGCGCGCCGTTCGCGCGACGTCGACGGTAAAGATTGACGGCCACCTGGACGACGCCGCGTGGAACGCGGCTACTCCGGCCACTGCCTTCACTCAGAGCTATCCCGATCCGGGGGCACTACCCTCACAGAAAACAGAGGCGAGAATACTGTTCGACGACGATGCGCTTTACATCGGCGTGCGGATGTTCGATACAAAACCGGATTCAATCGCCGCGCAGCTCGCCCGGCGAGATGCCAGCGGCATTTACTCGGACTGGCTGCACATAGTCGTGGATTCCTATCACGACAGGCGGAGCGGGTTCAGGTTCTCCGTGAATCCGACAGGCGTGCAAAAAGACGTGCTGCATTCCGACGACCGCAACGAGGACATCAACTGGGATGCGGTGTGGGAAGTCGCAACGCTTATCGATTCTCTCGGCTGGACCGCCGAGTATCGGATTCCGTTTTCGCAGCTGCGATTTGGGGGTGCGGCGAAGGGGACCGAGCGCGTGTGGGGCCTCCAGATACAGAGAGACATTGCGCGGCGCAGCGAGCGTGCCTCATGGTCTCCGTGGACCCGCAACGACCCGGGATACATCTCATTTGCCGGCGACCTCACTGGCATCACTGATATCCCCACGCCGCAGCGCCTTGAAGTGATGCCGTTCGTGAGCAGCAAGCTTTCGCGCGCGCCCGGAGACAACGCGAATCCGTTCTACAGCTTGAATGATTTCAGACAATCTGTAGGCGCCGACCTCAAGTACGGACTGCCTGGCGGCCTCACACTGACTGCAACGGCGAATCCGGATTTCGGCCAGGTAGAGGTGGATCCTGCAGTTGTAAATCTGTCGGCGTTCGAGTCTTTCTTCCCCGAGAAGCGTCCGTTCTTCGTTGAAGGTGCGAGCATCTTCAACCTGGGTCGTCTCCGCGGAGGCCCGAGCTATGGTAACCAGCAGATTTTCTATTCCCGTCGAATCGGCCGGCCACCTCAGGGGTTTGCGCAGGGGCGTTACACGAATTCCCCCGACGCGACGACCATCCTGGGCGCAGCAAAGATCACAGGCAAGGCGGGTCCGTGGACAATTGGAATTCTTGATGCGGTAACCGCGGAAGAAAATGCCCAGACCATCGACGCTAATGGCGTTCGGGGCACAACTCCTGTCGAACCTGCCACCAACTATTTCGTAGGCCGCGTACGCCGCGAATTCAATTCTGGCAACACTATCCTCAGTGGCGGGGGAACGGCAGTCAATCGCGATATTGGAGATGCAGCGTTCAGGGATTTCCTGAGGTCGCGGGCTGATGTTGGTGCGATCGATTTCGAGCACCAGTGGAGCAACCGCAGATGGGCTCTCACCGGAGCGGCGGCAGTCTCATCTATTGCCGGTTCGAAATCGGTCATCGCCAATGCGCAGCGTTCGAGTGCCAGATACTACCAGCGACCCGACGCCGATTACCTCGAGGTAGATTCCGACCGCGAGAGTCTTAACGGCAACTCCATCGCACTCGGCCTGAACAGGTCCGGCGTGTGGTCGATGGGGGCAACCCTGAAACAGGTCAGCCCTGGCTACGAAGTGAACGACCTCGGTTTCATGGGACGTGTGGATTACCGCAACATTGGAGCAAATGCCTCCTACAACAACACGACAGCCGGCAAACGCTTCCGCGACTACAACCTTGGAGTCGGCACCAATCACGCGTTCAACTACGGCGGCGATCGAATCTGGACGAGCCTGTACAATTACTTCAATGCCACGTTTTCGAATCTCTGGTATATGGGTGGGGGCAGCGAGTACGACCCTGGTTCGTTCGACGACCGGCTAACGCGCGGCGGACCCGTAGGGAGAAGAGCAACCCAGTACGGCGGATACGCATACGGAGGGACAGACACGCGCAAGCGCGTATCCTATAACCTGAACCTGAATTATTTCGGCAAGACCGATGGCGGATACGACAGAGCCGTGTATACCAACGTGGACATCCGGCCGAGCAGTTCGGTAACGCTGAGCTTTGGGCCGGGCATTTCGTTCAATCACAACGCAACGCAATACGTTAGGGCGGTCTCAGATCCCACCGCGACCAGCACGTACGAAAGTCGCTACGTGTTTGCCGACCTATATCAGACAACTCTATCTGCCTCGGCTCGAGTTGCCTGGACACTCACCCCGCAGCTGTCTTTCCAGCTTTATGCTCAGCCATTTGCTTCCTCCGGCCGATACGAGAGCTTCAAGGAGCTTTCAAAGCCAAGGACCAGTGATTATGCAGTGTACGGCAGTTCCGGAGCGAGTACGATCTCGCCGGTTGTCGATCCCGTGTCTCTCAAGAGAACGAGCTACCGGGTGGATCCCGACGGAACAGGTCGCGCGAACGCGTTTAGTTTGGCCAACCCGGATTTCCGGTTTCAGTCGCTCAGAGGCAATGCGGTGATGCGCTGGGAGTACCGCCCCGGCTCCGCACTGTTCTTCGTCTGGCAGCAGCAGCGAAGCGGGTTCCAGCCCTATGACGGGGAGTTCAGGGCCGGCCGGGATGTGCGGGACATTTTCGGACACCCGAGCAATGTGTTTCTAATCAAGGCGACGTACTGGCTCGCCCGCTGACAAGGGCGGCCCCGCTCAACGGTACCGAACTTGAATGGGAGTATTTCCATGACATACACCCATCGAATCAACAGAGCAATTCCCGTTCTATGTGCCGCGTTTCTTGTCCTTTCTGCCGGTTGCATCGACATCAAGGACAAGGATTCGCCCGCCAAGGACGCGAATGCGGGAGCTTTAGCGCAGGTTGCCGACTCGTCGGACATTTCCGCTCCGTCCTACGATCAAGTCGCGCTCGACACAGCGGGAATGGGCGCCAGGGACACATTTACTCCCGCTGACGACTCAGCCTACAGCCAGATTTCAGAACGCACATCGGCAGCGCCACTGACACGCTTTCCAGCTCGCATTCCGAAACAGGGAGCTACCGCCCTCCAGATTCAGGTGCTGCTCGATCGCGCCCATTTCTCTCCGGGCATCCTCGACGGCAGGTGGGGGGACAATGCGGCGAAGGCGCTCGCGTTTTTCAGAACGCCTGAGGATTCCACCGGATCCGGCATCGCAACGATGGACAGCGCGGCGCTGATCGATCAGCCCACCTACCAGCGGCTTCGCGCCGCTGCGGGCTCGGTTCCCGTTCTCACCCGGTACACGGTGACCGCCGATGACATTAAGGGCCCGTTCGCCACGATTCCCGATAATGTGTACGAGCAAGCCAAGCTCGATTGCCTCTGTTATGCGTCGGCGATCGAGGGAATTGCGGAGAAGTTCCACACGTCACAGAGGCTGCTGAAGCAGTTGAATCCCGCAGCCGATCTGGCGAGCATCAAAGCCGGAACCACGCTTGTCGTTCCAAACGTCGAGGTCACGGATCTGCTGTCGACCGGCCGCACCGTTGCCGCCGGAAACGCAGCCGCTGGTAGCGCAGCGGCAACCGAGTCTGGCAGCCAGATTGCCCGCCTCATTATTTCGAAGAAGGGGTACTGGACTCACGCCGTTGACGCAGCCGGCAAAACGATTTACCACTTCCCCTCAACCTTGGGCGCCGGGTACGATCCCTCCCCGGACGGAGTGCTCAGCGTAACGCGAATCGCGTGGAACCCCACATTCCACTATCAGCCAACGCTGTTCGCGGAGGTTTCCAATTCCAAGCCTGAGGCGCGACTGCCTAAAGGGCCCAACTCGCCGGTTGGAGTCGTGTGGATGGCACTATCAAAGCCGCACTACGGGATTCATGGAACTTCGTCGCCAGAGACAATCGGGTACGCCAATTCTCACGGGTGCGTACGGCTCACCAACTGGGACGCCGCAGAGTTGGGGGCGATAATCAGCAGCGGGGTCGAGGTTCAGTTTCGCTAGGTGAATGCTTCTCAGCTGGGTGCTGAGAGCCCTCGGCGTGACCACATTCATGAGCTGGAAAAAGAAAAAGGGGAGAGAGCCGTAGCTCTCACCCCTTCCCGTTCAAAAACCCCGCAGCCTTACTCCTCGACAACCAGCTCCGAGAAGCCCTTGGGAAGCGCTCCGGTTGTGAGCAGCTCCTCATCAGGGTCCGGCTCCGCAAGAATCTCTGCGATCGACGGCTCCGCAAATATTTCCGGCTCCGGCGGCGGCTGAACACCCTCGATATCCACTTCCTGGTAACGGTACATACCCGTTCCCGCAGGAATCAGATGGCCGATGATGATGTTCTCCTTGAGGCCCATCAGCTCATCTCTCGCTCCACGAATCGCCGCGTCGGTAAGAACACGCGTCGTCTCCTGGAAGCTCGCCGCAGATATGAACGACTGCGTCGTGAGACTTGCCTTGGTGATTCCGAGCAGCAGCGGCTCTGCCGTTGCCGGCTCTTCCTTCTTCTTCCGCGCCTTCTCGTTCACCTCGCGGAAGTTCTGCTTGTCCACATGCTCGGCCTCGAGGAACGATGTGTCACCGCTCTCGAGCACGCGCACCTTCTGAAGCATCTGCCTCACGATCACGCCAATGTGCTTGTCGTTGATCTTCACGCCCTGGAGGCGGTAAACCTCCTGCACTTCGTTCAGCAGGTACTCCTGAACTGCACGCGGTCCCTTGATGCGGAGAATGTCGTGCGGGTTGACCGGGCCTTCCGACAAACGGTCACCAGCGCGCACCCTGTCGCCTTCGTGCACTCGCAAGTGCTTTCCGGCTCCAACCTCGTACGTGTGCTCCTCTGCCTGATCGTCCACGACAGTCGAGCCGTTGGTCGTCGTCGCCGGACGAACGAAGATCTCGCGCTTTCCACGCTTGATCTCGCCGAACCGAACAACGCCATCAACCTCGGACACAGTCGCCGGATCCTTTGGCTTACGCGCTTCGAACAACTCGGCCACACGCGGCAGACCACCGGTGATATCTCGGGTCTTGTACGCCTCTCGGCTGACCTTGGCGAGAATGGTTCCGGCTGTGATCCGCGCGCCATCCGACACCGTCAACTGAGCGCCCACTGGAATCACGAAGTCGCGCAGGCGCTTCTCCTTAGTTCCCTTGGTCTCCCAGATCTCGATGTGCGGATGCAGCTTCTTCTCACGATCCTCGATCACGACGGTCTGACGAAGTCCTGTCAGTTCGTCGAGCTCCTCGGATACTGACTCGTCAGGCACGAGATCCACGAAGCGGATCGCGCCTTCCACGTCAGAGATAATCGGATTCGAGTACGGGTCCCAGGTGAAGATGACCTGATCCTTCTTCACCGCTTCCCCATCCTTCACCATCAGCGTCGCACCAAGCGGAACCTGGAGCCGCGCGCCGATCTTATGGTCCTGTGAAGTGCGAATCGTAAGCTCACCTTCGTAAGACGTCACGATCTGCTGCTTCTCGGAATTGGTTACCGAAACCAGTCGATCGCCGTATTCGATGATACCGTCGACCTTCGACTTTCTGGCCGTCTGCTCAGCAATACGAGCAGCCGTTCCACCGATGTGGAACGTACGCAGCGTGAGCTGCGTGCCCGGCTCGCCAATAGACTGCGCCGCGATGATGCCAACCGCCTCTCCCTTGTCCACCATCGACATGGTTGCGAGGTTGCGGCCGTAACACATCTGGCAGAGTCCACGCTTTGCTTCGCACGTGAGCACGGAGCGGATGCGAACAGTCTCAATTCCAGAATCTTCGATCTGGCGAGCCATGTCCTCATCGATAAGCTGACCGGCCTCGGCCATCAGTGTGCGGCGTCCCGAGTGATCCGTTTCATGCGGATCCTCGATGTCCTCCGCCGCAACCGTACCGACAATACGCTCGGCCAGCGGCTCGATGATGTCCTCGCCTTCCTTCAACGCCCCGACTTCCAGGCCGAGGATCGTACCGCAATCCTCTTCCGTGATCGTGACGTCCTGGGCAACGTCAACAAGACGCCGCGTCAGGTAACCTGCATCAGCCGTCTTGAGCGCGGTGTCGGCAAGACCCTTGCGCGCACCGTGCGTCGAGATGAAGTACTCGAGCACCGACAGACCTTCACGGAAGTTCGACTTGATCGGGCTTTCGATGATTTCGCCGATGCCTCCTGTGAGCTTCTTCTGCGGCTTCGCCATCAGTCCGCGCATACCGGCGAGCTGACGGATCTGGTCACGCGATCCACGCGATCCGGAATCGAACATCATGAACACGGGGTTGAACCCGTCGTTCGACTTGGCCATTGCACGTACCATCGCATCAGCGATGTCCGAGTTGGCGTGAGTCCACGTATCGATGACCTTATTGTAGCGCTCACCGTTCGTGATGTTTCCCGTCATCCATGCGCGCTGGAACCGCTCGACACGCTCTGACGCTTCCTGGAGAAGTGTTTCCTTCTCGGCCGGAATGTGCAGATCCTCGATGCCGATGGAAATTCCACCGCGTGTGGCGTTCCGGAAACCGAATTCCTTGAGGCGATCGAGGAACGGCACAGTGCCCTTGAGCCCGGTCTTTCTATAGGACTCGAACACCAGCTCGCCCAGCGCCTTCTTCTTCATGTCCCGATTCTGGAATCCGAGTTCAGGAGGAATGATGGCGTTGAAGAGCGCGCGCCCGGCCGTTGTTTCGACCCAGCGTGCTCCCTCGAAGTCGTTCATCCAGTACTTGATCGGCGTGTGGTAGTCGAGCCGCCCCTGGGCGATGCTGACTTCCACCTCTGCAACGTTGCTGAAGTGACGCGCGTTCTTGACGAGCTTGTCGAAATCGTTCGGAGCCTTCGTTGCGAAGTAGCAGCCGAGCACGATGTCCTGGCTGGGCTCTGCAACTGGGCGTCCGTCGGACGGCTTGAGAATGTTGTTCGACGACAGCATGAGCAGACGGCACTCGAGCTGCGCTTCGAACGACAGCGGTACGTGCACGGCCATCTGGTCACCGTCGAAGTCAGCGTTGAACGCTGCGCAGACGAGCGGGTGAATTCGGATGGCCTTGCCTTCAACCAGCACCGGCTCGAAAGCCTGAATGCCGAGTCTGTGCAGTGTCGGTGCGCGGTTCAGGAGCACCGGGTGATCGCGAATGATCTCCTCGAGGATTTCATAGACCTCGGGCGACTCCTTCTCCACGATCTTCTTGGCGCGCTTCACCGTCTCGGCGATTCCCTTCTCGACGAGCTTGTGAATGATGAACGGCTTGAAGAGTTCCAGTGCCATCGCCTTGGGCAGACCGCACTGGTGCAGCTTCAGCTCAGGACCGACGACGATTACCGAACGGCCCGAGTAGTCAACGCGCTTGCCGAGCAGGTTCTGACGGAACCGGCCCTGCTTGCCCTTGAGCATGTCGGACAGCGACTTGAGCGGACGCTTGCCGCGGCCGCGAATCGCCTTCGAGCGGCGACCATTGTCGAACAATGCATCGACTGCTTCCTGAAGCATGCGCTTTTCGTTGCGCAGGATGACCTCAGGAGCGCGGTGCGTTATCAGCTTCATCAACCGGTTGTTGCGGTTGATGACGCGACGATAGAGATCGTTCAGATCCGACGTTGCGAAACGGCCACCGTCGAGCGGCACGAGCGGACGCAGGTCGGGCGGGATCACTGGAATGACGTCCAGGATCATCCATTCCGGCCGATTGCGGATCTCGCCGCCTTCACCGGACAGACGGAATGCATCGACGATC
>JBKJNN010000058.1:0-3590 GCA_046593625.1 Gemmatimonadaceae bacterium
CCGAACGAACATCTCGTTCATGACAGTGAGATTGATCGTCGAGCTCATTCCGCCGGGCACGATTGTCTGCGGATGCGGGTATTTGCCGCAAATCAGCACGTATGCCTCGCGCGCCACCCGCGTCATGTGCAGTGCTTCGACGTAGAGTCTGCCTGTTAGCGGATTCAGGTCGATCATCAGTTCAGCGATCGTCTTGTATCCGTGAATCGCCGTGTACCGCGCTTCGGACGTCTTCGCGCGCTCGTACAACCCCGGGTTCGTGGGCTCGACTATCACTTGCGAATAATCGGGGCCAGCGAGCAGGTGAAGGTGGAGCGGATGATCGTAAAGAAATTCGAGTGCGAGCGCGAGGTTCCTGATGAGAACTCCCTGCGGCGGCGGGCAGCAGCCAATCGCCATCTCTGTCGCAAGCGCTGAGCACGTCGAGTGAACTCCACCGCAGACACCGCATGCTCGGCTCGTGATAAAAATGGCGTCACGCGGATCGCGCCCCACCATGATCACTTCGTAACCTCTGAACAGAGTAGCCACGGATCTCGCTTCGAGAATCTTGCGATTCTCGAAATCAGCAACCGAGTGGAAAGCGAGTGCTCCCGCGACGCGCGTGACCGGATCGAAGTCGAGCGACTTGATGTGTCCGTTGCGCTTGAGAAGCTCCTCGATCTTCTCCGGCGTCAGCTGCCGCGGTCCCTCTGGAGCCGTGGCGGTCGCAGTCGCGTAAGGATCGCCAATCCCGGATCTCAGGAATGGCTTGCCGCTCGCGTCAAACTCGACTGGAAGGTTCTTGAAGCACATGAGGGATCCCGAGTTTTCAGGTGAGCTTGAACACGGTCGCAGCGCGGCCGAGGTTGCCGTCTGCCACTTTCAATCCGCCAAGCAGGGCCGTCAACGCTCCGTTGATCGTTGTCAGCTTTTCCGGCAGCGGATTCGTGTGGCCGGCCACCGCCTCCAATCCATCCGCAATTGCCGCAACGCTCTTCCGCGCCGCATTGAGCGCCCATGCGATCGCGATGAGATAGCCCGCGAGCGCAAGAACGACGAGGGCGACTGTAATCAGCGTCAGTATCAGCAGCATCGCTCGCTCCTCATGTGCCTGCTCTCTGTTCCAGAACGTCGGCGATCGTTCCCAGCTTCCCGGCGACATTTCCCGCTGTACCGAGAATTTCACCGGCGACTTCGATTGTTGAGTCCAGCGCGACGACGTTCACCGTGTTTCCCGCAATTCCCGCGGCCGCCATCAAAGCGTCGGCAGCGTAGCGCTGGATTGATCGTGCGACGAGAAATGTTCGATGGAGGTAGTAGACCGCGAGTGGAACAAAAAGAACGAGTGTGAGAATCAGGCCAATCCACCAGAGAGTCCTGACCGCTGGCGGAAACAGCACGCCTGCATCTGTCATGTCGCCCCCTGGGCCGAGACTGCGGTGATGACCCCGTCAAGATTGCTATCAATTGCGCCAAGTCCATCCCGAATGGCGGTGAGACCGCCGTTGAGTTTTATCACCTCGGGCGCAAGATGGCCTGTCTCGACCTCTATCGCCCGCAATCCAACACGAATCTGCGACAGGTAGCTCGACGGAACTCCGTACAAACCTTTCCGCCTGCCCCCAGTGGCTTCGAGCGATACGCAGATGCGATCGAGAAAGCTGCAGAGAGCGATGAACAGCGCCGCGGCTCCGACAAGCGACGACACTGCAAGCAATGTCATGACGGTCATCGCAGCCACTCCGGTCCGATAATGCATGCCGGACATCCCGGGCAAACCTCCGCATGAGACTTAACTCCGGCGGTCGCGTGAACGACACCGACCGCCGACTGCAGGATCCTGCCGGCAACGATGTTCGTCTTTTTCAGCATCGAGATGTGGATGGTGTTGTTCGCGATGCGCTGTCCGACATTCCATATCGCTGAGACGCCGCCTTCTATGTCACGCGCAGTGCGCAATATCAGCGTCAGGAGGATCGCGACCACGATGAGCACGACGACATACACACCAAGTGTAATCGCCCAGATCGTCTGGACCGTGTCGGCTGTGACGTCAGACATGTGCTCCTCCGCCAGCATGGCTTTCAAGTGCTTCAACCAGCTTCCCGCCCTTGGACTCGATGTCCTGGACAGTCTCGAGAATACTGGCTGCAACTTCATTGGTCGTATCCAGCGCCCAGATCGGCATCGTATTCTGGCGAATCTGTTCAGCCGCGCCGAGCGCCCGAACTGCATGTGCGAGAATACTTCTGGCAGTCAGCCATATCGTGATCAGGAGGGCCGCTGCGATGATCACTACCAACGTTGCGACTCCCATCCATAAATACCACGCGTTCCAGAGATCAGTGTTTGACATTCGTGTCCTCCCAGGCCGAGCTGTCGTCCAGGTAGTCGCTGCGCGTGCCGGAACGGTCCCCTCCCCAGAAACGCTTTTCGGTGCCCCTTGGCCTGCCGGGTGGCTTTGCACCCCAGAACTGCCACTTCTTGTAAAAAAACTCCACGATCTTGAGCGACGTAGTTGCCGTAGGAACGTGGGCCCATCCACTTGGCACCTGCTCGAGCTTGTCCCACCGAACCTCAGTGTTCGCGTGAAGATTGCTCAGACGTCGTGCCCGTCGCACAAAACCGCCAACGCCCTGCGAAAGCGTCGTGGAAATGATTCCGCCCGGGGGTGCCTTGTAGAAGGGTGAAAACTTGTCCGGGAAACCTGGCATCGTGCAGGCGATGCATACGCCGCCAGCTTCCATGCAGCCGCCCATGTGATTGATGGCGCCGCGTTTCACGATGTTGCAGTTCACGACCGGGCCCCAGCACCCGATCTCAACCAGGCATTCCTTCTCGCCGTAATTGTGGGCGAAGAGACCTTCTTCGTAGTAGCCGGCACGCGTGCAGCCACGGTGGACAGTTTCGCTGAACAACCACGCAGGTCGGCCGAGCTCATCGAACGCCGGCAACGGACCAAGGCCCTGAAGGAACAGCAGGATCGCGAAAACTGTTTCGGTGAAATTGTCTCCCTGCGGAGCACATCCGGGAATGTTGATGACAGGGAGGCCGAACGCACTGCGGTAGTCCTTTCCAAGAAAGTCCATCAGACTCATTGCGCCGGTCGGATTGCCTGCAGCGGCGGGAACTCCACCCCATGTCGCGCAAGTTCCGATCGCTATCGTCGCAGCAGCGCCGGGAGCGAGCCGCGAAATCCACGTCGCCGTCGGCACGGGGCTTCCTTCCGACGCGCCGTCGAGGATCTGACTTCCCATGGCGGAGAAATAGCCGCCCGTGCGCGCGGCGATTCTCTCGTCCGCAATGGAGCCCTCAGCCACAACTACGTACGGGTCTTCCAGCTTCCCTTCCCACGCGTCCTTCAGCGGCTGGATGAAATCTTCGCCTGACTCAACGGAGAGCACAGTGTGATGAAGGATCACCTGCGGCATGGTCGGAACCGTTCCGAGGAGAAGTCCCTCTATGCCGGGGTTCGTCGCTCCGGCAACCGCGACTGTGCATCCGTCGCAGCTCATGCCGGCAATCCAGAAAACGTGAACGGTTTTTAGCGGACCGAGAGGCAGGCGTTCGGGTCGGGGGTGCGGCTCAGTGGCCGGAATCGACGGCTG
>JBKJNN010000185.1:0-15038 GCA_046593625.1 Gemmatimonadaceae bacterium
GAATCGTCAAAAAGCGCTCCCCGCGTTCGAAGCACTCACCGGCTTTTCCTCTCGACGTGTCGGTTCCCAGATGGCGTCGGCATCCGTGAATGCGACGCGCCAGAGCGCGAAAATTACCGCGAGGTTGGCTGCGGCGCCGAACGCGGCAAGCGACACGACACCCGGCATCCGCCGACCCTCAGGCCACGCTGCTCCCGTAGCTGCGAGCAATACGCCAAGCGCGCCGATTGCGAGAGCAACTACTGCCATGGGGTGACGCGGTGCCAGCAGCAACAGGCCGAGCGTGGCAGGGATCAGCATCACCGGCACGGCCCAACGGCAGAGCTTGTGACTGATGAGCTTCCACGCGAAGGTGCCGTGAGTCGTGATATCGAGCAGCGCGCGTTCGTGATGAAGCGTGCGCATGCCCCTGCTGATCGTCCTCGTTTTTCGGCTGAATTCCCGTCGAAGCGAACCTGTCCTTGGTACAAAGCAGACTGCTTCATCTACGGAGACAGCGCGAAATCCGTGCTTGTGTGCGGTGAGGGCCGCAGAAAAATCACGGCTCAGGTCTGCACGCACCGGAATCCTCTGAAGTTTCGAGCGAATTGCGTACAGGCTGCCGGAGGCGCCAACAATTCCGCCCGCTCGTGTCTCCAGAGCACGAACCCGCATCTCATACTGTACGTAACCGGCTTCGGTGAGATTGTCGCTGGAACTCATGCGGGAAATGCTCATGTCGCGACCGGTAGCCACGCCTACCGAAGGATCGGCCATGTGTGCAACCAGTGCTCTTACAGCCCCCGGATGAAGGCGGATGGAAGCGTCAGTGTTGATGATGATCTCCCCGCGCAGGTGATCCAGCGCCGCGTTCTCCGCGCTGGTCTTGCCGCTTCTCTGACTGAGCCGCAGCAGCTCGACTCCGCGGTTCCGATAACCTTCCACGATACTGTCGGTACCATCCGTGGATGCATCTGACACGACGAGAATATGCATCATGCCGGAGGGAAAATCCTGTGCCAGCAGCGCTTCGAGCGCGCCGGCAATCTGTGTCTCTTCGTTGAATGCAGGCACTACCACCGAAACAAACGGCAGTTCGCCGGAGTTCCCTGCATTCGGTCTGCTCCGGTTCGCGGCGATAATCCACAGCGCTAACGGATAGCCGGCGTACGCATACAATACGACCACGACAGGCAAGACAAGAAGCAGCAGTCCGAATGTCGTCAAAGTAGTTCCGCCCGGGCAATGGCGCTCCGATAGATGTCATCGTAACGCGCAATCCATGGATTCGCCGCAAAATCTCTTTCGAGCCGGGCGCGTGCATTCCGCGCCCTCGTCAATCCGGCATCACGATCTTCGAGCAATGCGCGGATTGCAGATGCAAGAGCAGGCGGATCATCGCTCTTTACCAGAAGCGCTTCCTTGTCGGTGACAACATCGGGAATGCCACCTGCGGTCGTAGTGACTACTGGAAGCCCCGCCTGCATCGCTTCAAAGAGAATTATTGGCGTTCCTTCAGTGCGGGAACTTATCACGAGCATATCGAAAGCGGGCAGAAGATTCGCCGCGTCTTTCACCGGCCCGAACCAGGTGACCCGGTTTGCCGTTCCATCGGATTCGGCTCGCTGCTCGAGGAGGGTTCGCATTGGTCCTTCGCCGATCATCGAGAGGTGTACTGACCTGTCGGTGAGCAGGGAGAGGGCAGCGATCATCACGTCCGGACCTTTCTCAAGACTCATGCGTCCAACCCACGCGATGTTCTGCGTGTTGGAAGAAAGATTCAATTGCTGCCTTGCAACTCCCGGCTCGATCATGGTGCTGGATACCGACCAGGCATTTGGCAGGGCGTGCACCCGCGCGTCGGCCAATGTCCTCCGAAGCTGGACGGCCAGCTTGCGAGAGACCGCCACAACAGCATCGAATCGGAAAAAGGCGGCGCGCTGCATCAGTTCGTACGCATTGTTTCGCAGCGATCCGCCAGTGAATCCATGAACTGTCGTCACCCGCGCGCTGGAGAATGTGCGGCCCAGCGATGCGGCGAGTACATCGGGGAGGTATCCGTGAGAGTGGATGACCTGCGGTGCAAAGTCCGCGCAGTACGCTGTGAAATCCCTGCGTTGAGCGCGAAACGCTCGTGCCGGGTGACGGAACACGATCACTTCCACCCCACTCGTCCTCAGGTCACCGATGAGCGAGGGTTCCTCCGATTCGGCGTCGAGCAGCGCGACTACCTGAACATCGTGGTGTTCGCGCTGACCTGACGCGAGCAGGCGTACCACGCTTTCGAGACCGCCAAACTTTGCCGGCGCCAGCAAATGAACAACGCGCATCAGTTGCCGGTGCCGAGGCCGGCCAGCCGCAGGCGAAATCCGTTCAGGGACAGCCCGGCCGGAACATTGAAGCGCGGCAACCTTACAGACGCACCGACAGACTTGAACCAGCCGCCTTCGATCATGCAGGCGCCTTCATATCCCGCCTGCGTTACTGCGTCAGCAACTCTGTCGTTGAAACGGCCGTACGGATAGCTGAACCACGGAATGAAGCAGGCAAAGCGCGAACTGAGCCATTCGAGCGGCCGGAGCAACTCAGACTCGAGATCTGCGTTGCTGATGCGCGTGAGCTCCGCGTGCGACCAGCTGTGAGATCCAAATGTTATTCCCGGTGCCTCTGACGCCGATCTCAGCGTTCCCTCATCGGCAATTCGTTCCAGCGCACGCTGACCGGCTGGCATCATATCATCGGGAACGCGCCCCGCCATGTCGCCCAGAGTCGTTGCCCGGCGTGCCTCATCAAGTACTCCGGTCACAGGGTCTGCGAATGCGTCCCACCATGTAACGCTGTTGAGTAATCCAGGCGCGACGAAAACTGTGGCTGGCATGGAGCGGCGCGCGAGCTCTTCCACACCGGCAGTCATCGCACCGGCATACGCGTCATCGAATGTGATGGCAACTCTGGGCTTCGCAGCGTGGGCAACCGGTCGGGCAATCTGAGAAAGGGGAACTACCTCGTGTGTGCTGAGGATTGCGTCGAGCTGTCGCGCAAATTCTGCCTGAGGCAGGTGGAGACTGCGCTCTCCCGAAGGCGTCTTACCCTTCGGCAGAATGTTGTGGTATGCGAGGACGAGCGTCTGATTGTTCCGGCGGTTCCGCGCCAGACGTTCAACTCCCGAGCCGACGAGGGATAGCTCGATGAATCGCTTGACGACGGGCAGCATCAGGAGCTCAGGGCAGCGGTCAAGTGAGATACCCGATTGCGCAATGCATTACCGCCAGCAGGTCGTTACGCGCCGATGCGAACACCTCGGGATACGCCATGTCTCTCTGCGCAAAACGCAAAGCCGCAACACCAGTCAACTCGGCGCGCGTTCCTGCGTCCAGTGGAAATTCCTTATCGTGCGTGAGCTGATGATTTACGGCGCCAAATCCCCCGGCGATGATCTGGGCGCCAACTGACTGGAACGCCTCAGGCAACGAAACAGACGCGCGAGAGCGTTGTCGCTGGATGAGAAAGTTCACGAGATCCAGCCCCAGCATGTCCTCTCTCGCCTGATCCCAGTCGATTATCCCATTGAGCTTGCCCGTGGGGGCACTGGCAATTGCGTTACCGTATCCGAAGTCCCCGTGTGACAGCACGACATCCAGTGATTTCCCGGTAATTCGCTTGAGAAGCAGTTCGCGCAGCCGGTCGTACGCGCCGCCTATTTGTTCATCGATGCGCAGGGGCCGAACCGGATCGAGAAGTGCTTCGGCAGCGCCACGATCAGCGGCGATTTTTCGCCCAGTGTCGTGGCCGAGCTGGATGAGAAATCTCTCCATCTCCCGGAGCATTCGCGACTCTGCCTGTTCCGAGCCGGCAAGTTTCCACGCAATGGTGCCTGGCATGAGAGCTTCGAGTTGTGCACTGCCCGCTTGCAGTGAAGCAAATCCAAGTGGCTGCGGGATCAAAGACTTCACACTCTGGCTGATGTTGTCCGCGTTGACGAGATTCGTCGTCCACTCGAAGTTTCGACGGAGCGTTCGGTTTATTTCCTCATCGACTCCGAGTCGGCAAACGATGCGCTGACTTCCCCATCGCAGCATGAGTACGAGCGCTCCCCGGTCGCGCAGGTCGAACCGATCGAGTTCGACAGGGCCGCATCCCTTCCCCGTTTGTTCGAGGTATGACCGGATCTCCTCAAGTACCGGCGCAGGACCGCAGTCGCGGCTCGAGGCGATAAACGCCGCTCCGTCGTGAATCAGCCAGAGCATTCCGGCCCGGTTCAATACCGTTTCCAGCCGTGACGCATAGCTGGCCAGCGCGATCTCTCCGTGCTGTGTGCAGACGAACTCTTCCGCGTGCGTAAGGTTGGGAAGGGGCAGAAACTCTCGCACGCTCTGGAATCCTGCTCGCTCTAGTTGATGGCGGTAGCGGGGAATGCTGTTCCGGGAGCCGCTTAGCAATCGCCGCGGATCACGCCGGGCAGCTCTGGCTCCGTAACGATTCTCGGCGAGAACGAAGACGCTGCCTTCCCGCGTGAGGGAAGTGAAGAGACTCCTCATTACTTCGTCGGCGCTGTCGGCGTGGTCCTGGAAACCCGGTGTCAGCACAATGAGATCGAAGCGCGTCCCGTCGAGATTTGACCGGAGCTGAGCCGGTGAAGCAACTCGGAGGTTGCCAAAGTAGTCGGCGAAGTCAGGCTCCCATTCCCCGAGATCCTTACCTGCGAGAAGTACCCCTGACTCCCGGCTCAACCCGAGCATGGCGGCAAGCTTCGGTGCCCTCGATCCTGTCTTCATCGGGATGGCGGCGCCACGGCTGACACAGTTGGGTTCCGCACGGCAGTGTCCTATGTAGCCTTGCTCGCCATAACCAGAAAGCTTTCCATGAGTGGCGTCATCATGCGCCCTGCCAGACCGATAGGATGCCGGTAGATCGCACGGTGGATGGCGTCAACGATGGCCAATGCAGGTCGGTTGGCCAGCAGATTGACCTCGTAGGTTCCGAGAATCACTGGATATGCCCGAGCGGGACGAAACCCGGCGCGGTCATACATTGCTGCTACCTGTTTCCATCCACTGAGATCGAGCTGCATCGTGCGACCGACATCCAGGTCTTCGTGCGACTGCTGGGCGAGCTCGCGTATCGATTTTCTGGAATCGTACCAGTCGCAGTTCTTCGTGATGACGATGAGCGTGCCACCCGGCCTGAGCATGTTGAAGCACTTGTCGACGAATCCCTGCTTGTCGGCCATGTACTCGAATGCCCGGGAGGAGACGATTGTGTCGCAGGAGGCGGCCGACACCGGGTGCTCGAGAAAATCCCCACATGCGTAGCTCACCTTTCCTGCGTGCCGCCCGGAATCCAGGGCCTCGATACGAACCCGTGCTTCCTTCAGCATTTCCTCGGAAATGTCGAGCAGGGAAACCGACTTGGCGCCCTCGAGAAAGAGCGGGGTCCACACGGCCGGACCACATCCAATCTCGACGACGTCACCCAGTGACGGCACCGCAGCGAGGGCGTGCGTGAGGGCGAGTTCCGTCTGGCGGTGATGCCGGCGCTTGATCGGCGAGTCCCCCCAACGCTGGTGGATGTACTCGCCATTCAGGCCACGCAGGAGCGTGTTGTAATGCCCGGCAATCTCGTCGGGCTCGGGAAGATGTGCGCTCACTTCGGCTGGTTCATGTAATGTCCTGAACTGCAGGAACGGTTCGGGTTGCGAATGGACGCCTGACGAGGCGGCGCACGAAAGCCTGCTCGCCTTTATTCAACATAAAGAGATATACGACGATGGTGGTTATTGCCAGTGTGACTGTGCTGACGGCGAGAGACATCGGTAGAAGCAGTCCGTCAGCGGCCTGCCTGACACCAATGACCAGTCCAAAAATCGCCCACAGGACAGCAACTTTGGTCCATGAGTAGTTCACGTGATACTTCTTCTGCGAAAAAAAGTACACAGGGACGAATCGGATTGAGTATGCAAAAAGCGTGGCCCATGCCGCGCCCATAATTCCGTAGGGAGGAATCAGGATCGCGTTGAAGCCAAGTGCTGCCACGACGCCGATCAGCGCAGATAACCCGTAGAGATGAGTGGCGTTCTTGAGAAAGAGTCCAAAGTTGCAGTAACCGGTCCACTGCTGAATGACAGTGATCATCACCAGCAGGGGAACCACGTGGTATGCCGGCACAAAGTCGGCATGCACCAGTACGATCAGGGTGTCCTTGACGAAAAGCACCATCAGTACAGAGCCGACAAACAGCGCCAGGTTGAGGTAGAGAAACATTCTTCGATAGACGTCGTCAGCGTCCGGCTGCCCGGCAATCACAAAGCGCCGCGGTTCCCATATCTGCGTAAACGGTGCAACCGCGACCGAGCCAAGCAGGAAGCTGAATTTGTACGCGAGCGAGTAAACGCCGACAGCGCTCGCTCCGGTGTACGCGTTGAGGAAGTAACGGTCGGAGAATGTCAGGATGAAGCTTCCGATTGTCCACAATGCCACTGGCGCGCCGAACCGCGCGAGCTGGGCGAGCTTTTCCCCGGAGAAATGGAGGCCGACGCGCATGAACGTATAAATGCCCATCCCGATCGCAAAGATCACGTTGGCAATCAGGTTGGCCAGCAGCACTCCGCGAATCGACCACTCGAGCTCGACAACAAAGACTATCGTCAGCGCCAGAGTTACGAAAAGCTTGGCGACGTTGAGAGCTACGAAAAGCTGAGAACGCTCCTCCGCCTGCACGAAAGCGAGGGCAAGATTGCCAATGCTCTGAAAAAAGAAGATGAGAAAGAACAGCTGGAAGTAGAGCGGGGTCTGTGACTCGCCGAAGAGGAGTTTCGTAAGGAATGGCGACGCCAGGATGCCGAGCAGCGCTATGACGAGCGATATGCCTCCGCTGCCGATCGTGAGCGTGCTTATCAGGCTTCGCTTATCGTCCGGCGTTTTTGCCTCGGCGTAGTACTTGAACATCCCCGCAGCCAGGCCCAGTCCGCCAATCATGCCGATCACGTCGATGGTGGTTCCGAGCAGCTCGAGCACACCATAGTCCGCAGTGGACAGGTACCGGGTATAGACAGGCAGCATGATGAAGCTCACCAGCTTGCTGGCGATTATGCCGGCCCCGTAGATGAGCGTGTGACGGCCGATTCTTCGTACTTCGCTCAATTGATCCCCAGTCCTTTCCCGATCACAGCGGCGATCGTACCGATCTGGCGGGGGTAGGTGAAGCGGTCCGCTACCCGCTGTCGTGCTGCTTTGCCGAGTCGTTCTCTCTCCGCGCTGTCGCGCAGAAGCCGCACGATTGCTTCGGTAAGTGAATCCTCATCGCCAGGCGGAACGAGCAGGCCCGTTACCCGATCTTCAATCATTTCGGGAATTCCTCCCACTGCTGTTGCGATGACCGGTCGTCCCGCTGCCATGGGCTCGAGAACGCCGAGCGGAAAAGCATCCTGCCAGACCGAAGGCACGACACAGACGGTTGCATCGGCCAGCAGCTCTCGAGCGTCGTTGTGGTAGCCGATCATGCGGATGCACGTGCCGAACTCGAGGCTGTCCCGAAGTGTCGCGAGCGCCTCCCGCTCGGGCCCATCGCCTATGTAGGCCAGGACGGGATTGATACCGTGTGAACTCAGCTGTCTGGCCGCGGCATCGAACGCAGTGAAGAGATGATGCACGCCCTTAACGGCATCGGCGCGGCAGCAGCATGCTATGATCGGTTGCCCCGGTTCTGCGCCCGCAACTTCACGGAGCGCTCCGGACCTGGCGGTTTCCGGGGCGACGGGAATCCCGTTCCACACACGCAGCACGCGATCCTCCGGTACGCGCCCCACCTGAACCTGGCGCCTGGCTACGTAGTCGCTGACGCATAACACCGAATCGGCAGTAAACCCGGGAAGCCGGGCATAGAGCCATTTCACTGTCTGCTTCGGACCGGCATTCACGCTACGGGCGCCCGAAGTATGGTCGTGTACCACGATGTGGCGCACGCCGGCCATCCTCAGCACTGCGTAATGAGGAGAAGTTGATACTCTGTCTGTGAGATAAAGGGAGACCACGTTGTTGTTCCTGACAAAATCCAGAGCGCGCCGCAGGTCATGCGCCGAGTTGAGCCCGAAGTCCATCTCGACAGCAATTGCATTGCTGCCTTCAAGCGGCCTCGGGGCTGCGCCCAGTTCCGGATAAGCCACCAATGTTCGGACGCCGTGAGGGGCCAGAGCGTCACTCACACGAGCATAAAGTCCTTCGATGAAATCCCAGGCGTATCCCGTATTGGCTGGATAGTTGGCCACGCAAAGCAGCGTGGGCGGCGGAAAAGCCGGAATACCCGAGGCACTCACGAGAGAATTGCCCGAAACCAGTTGACACTTTCGCGAAAGAACGGAGCAGGATCGTCACGTCGCATCAACTCGCCTCTGGCGGCGGAACCAGCACTTCCGAGAAACGCACCAACAGCGCCCAGGCGGCCGGGGCTTCGCCCATCCGCATGCGACAGATGGGGAGAACGAAGGGTCGCGATCAGGCTGTCCACGTTTCCCCATTCCCACCTGAGCTGCGTGCCGACGTTGTACGTGGTGACCGCCGGGAATTCCTCGCCACGGGCAGCCCTGACCAGCAATGCCGGAAAATCGACACCGGAGTCCACGGCGAGCTGGAGTGATCCCCAGAACCGTCCATTGATCTCCATAAGGCAGGGCGTGCCTGTTTCCGTATCTGCCTTGTACTCGACCATAGCGACCCCTTCCCACCCGAGGGCCAGCAGAAGCTCCACCGATTGCGACAGGAGTGCCGGGTCGAGTGTGATACTCTCGCTCAGGACGCTCACGCCGCCGCTGGGTGGTTTCTCCCTTATTCGCCTGTGTGCAAAGGCAGCGCGCAACCTGTTCTGGTGAATGAGCACTGATACGGCCATGCCGACACCTCTTATCCTCTGCTGGACAAGCACAGGATAAGCGTTCACCGGGATTTGCGTCAGAGTGTCGATAGCGGACTCGAGCGTGTTCGAATAGGAGACTGACCCACGTACACGCGTGCCGTGCGTTACTGCCACCGAGCGGCTTGGCTTGATGGCAACCGGGAAGGCGATGTCCGGCGGAAACGCCCTGGCGTCCACAGGGCTCCGCACCAGCACCTGCCGGGGAACGGGGATGCCCATCGATTCGGCCTTCTGGAGTACGAGGGCCTTGTCGGCAACGCGCTGGAAAACTGCAGCGTCGGGAAATGGGATCCGGGCCTTGAACTCATTTCGGGATGGCAGCACTGCGAGAAGTGCAGCTTCCGATACAGGCATGAGGTAGTCTGCCTCGAGTTCGCGACAGAGCGTTATGAGACGCTGGAGAAAACCGTCCGGATCTGCGAGAGCATCGGGAACTATGAAATGGCTCGTGCAAAAACGCGACGCTGCGGCGATCGAACGGGCGTGTTGCGAGCACACGTACACTTCACAACCGGCTCGCCCCAGTGAGCGGACGATGGCAAGCGCAGCGCGCTCGTTGCCATCAGTTACGAGCACTCGCGGATGAGGCGAGCCGAGTGTTGAGCCTGTTGTCACTTTCAGGAAACGTGTCCGTTGCCGACAGGGCCTGATGCTTTACGGCGAAAGGGATTAAATCCATTTTCGCGACGGCCCAGGCATTCGATGTACAACTTTTCATAGGCTTCGACTTGTGCCTTTCTGGTATAGCGCACCGAAGCGGCAGTGCGTGCGGCGCTGCCAAGCTGCGCCCTCAGCGTGGGGTCGTTTCGCAGCTCCGCCACGGCATTGGCGATCGCGGATGCAGAGTTGGCCGGTACGAGGACGCCCGTAACCCTGTCTTCGAGAATTCCTTCGGGCCCACCGCATCGGGTCGCTACGATTGCACGGCCTGCGGCCATCGCCTCAACGAGAGATAGCGAGAACCCCTCGCTGAGCGAAGGAAGGAGATACAGGTCGAGCGCGGCGAGAATCGGGGCAACGTCGCTCCGAAAACCGGTGAAAATCACGTCATTCTCGAGTCCGCGCGAGTGACGGCCGCTGATGAGCTGGTCACCGCGACCCTCGCTCATCTCACCAACGACAATGAACCTGCAACCCGGCGATCTGTGTTTGAGCAGTGACGCGGCATCCAGCATGACCTCGTAGCCTTTGGCAGGTCCGGGATTCCCGATGGCACCGATCAGAAAATCAGTGGGCGGGATGCCGAATTCGGCCCTGATGTCAGCGGCATGCTGTCCGTTGAAGCGGGCTGCATCGATTCCATTTGGAATCACCTTCCCAAGTGACTTGGAAATCGGGGTAATCTCCGCGAATGCCTCCAGCAGTTGTTCGGATACAAATACGAGTTTCCTGAGACGCTGAAGGGCGGCGATCTTCATTCCGCGATAGCCCTCGTTGGCCGACATGTCAGTCTGACCATGGAGAGTGCCGATTGCGGGGACGCCGGTTGCGACGGACAACAGCGCGGCCCGCACCGATGAGCCTAGAAGGTGTCCATGAATCACCGCGGCGTTCTCCCGCCGTACCAACTTCACGAGGCGCGCAAAGAAAACGGGATCGAACGAAATCCGCTCACTGATGATGTACGTCTCGATACCCGACTTCCGAAGTTCGTCATCGAGCCATCCCGAAGCTGGAATAACGGCAACGCTGCGCCATCTGGCCGGGTCGAGGGAGCGAACAAGGTCCAGAAACACGGTTTCAGCTCCCCCGGGTCCGGAGGTCTCGATGATGTGAACTATAGTGTCCACATGACCTCAGCCAACTCGCCTTTCTGCGCGCTGCGCTACTGGGCTTCGCCACGGCAGATCTACCCGGGTGCCGACCGCATGTCTCACTGAGCGGTTGAGTGAGACGGTCATTGCAAAGTTGATCCAGAAAAACGGGTAATACAGAACCGTGATGAAGAACCCGCTGACGAGAAATCCGATCAATGCGCCGTCAAATCCATGCGCCATCTCGAACATGAAGACACCTCGGTCTCCTAGGTCCCGCGCAATCCTCCTGGTTCGCCAGTTGAGGACGAAGGTGCCACCGATCATCACCAGAAAAGCTCCGAGCCCGACGTATCCCATCTCGGACGCTGCTTCGATGAAGATGTTGTGTGGAAGAGCGCCGAATCCGTATTGCCTCGTGTAATAGGCCTGCCAGTTCGAGAAGCCAATCCCGTGCACGGGGTGATCGCGTATGATGTCGAGGCCGTTTTTCCAGTAGGTGGTTCGCGACACCGACGTCTGATCATCACCCATCGTTTCGAATCTGGCCTTCTGTTCGGCCGGTATGGTGAGATAAGCCCCGCCCGCGACGACGACGGCAATGACCAGTGTCCGGAAGCGATGCCGGCTTTGCGCAATCACCCAGAGTCCGACGACGATCATGCCGAATTGTGCCCCGCGCGAGGACGAAGCAATGATCGAAATTATCGCTGACCCAACAACGCCCCACCAGAAGATCTTGGTATAACGACCCCAGTATCGCTTAAGTCCGGCGATGAACGAAACGAGCAGCGGCAGAAAGACGCACATCTGAATTCCAAACTCACCGGAATTCTCGAACCACCCCGGGGCCCCCGTTGCGCCCCAGCTTCGAAAAACAAAACCATCCATCGCCCACGTCTTTGCCCCGTGCTGGGACATCTTGAAGCTGTAGAGCAGGAACGAGAGGGTGAAGACCAGAAACCGGTCCTCCCTGTCAACTGAATTGGCTATGAGCAGATAGATCAGAACCCAGGGGAAAAACCGGTCGAAATTGTCGTACGAGATCTGGGGATTGACAGCCAGAAACGAAGAGCCGACAAGAGCCAGCGAAAATATGCCGAGCAGAATTTCCGGCATTTCGAAACGCACGCGCGTTCGTTCGATAAGGAAAAATGCCGCCGCGAGAAGAATGAAAATTCTCGCGTATGGCGGACCCTCGATGGCGTCGTAGATGTGCTGGGGCCGCACGTACTCGAAAAAGAGATAGGTGCAGACAAACCAGAACGACGCGGGTTCCCGCTTCAGCCAGCGCCAGATTTCTCCGGGGCCAAGGCGGTACATACGAGCCGCAGCAATTGACGCTGCATTAACCGCAGGACGGGTCAGTTCGGCCTGTTCGCTCGCTGCCTCCACAGGGTGAGACACTGACGGACCGCGAAGCCTTACGGCTCTCAAAGATCCGGTGGGGGCTCGCTCAGGGCGAAACGGTTGTTTGGGTGCAGTCGACAAGGCTCAGAAGGAATCGGCACAACACGCCGCGAATGGCAGAAGGCCGTCCGCCGCCCGCAAACCTTTACAGGCGAACTTGGAGCGAAATGTGGACACACAGCGCATGATATGCCAGTTTTTTTGCGCTGTCAGTTTCGGCGCTGGGTGAGTTGACGCTTAATTGACGACAATCAGGTTAGTTGAGTTACATTCGGATTCGGTATCCGTCCTCGTGTAAAGCGTGAGTATCCTCGAGCGAAATCGTGGATTCCGCCACTCCGCGCTGTATATCACCTGGAAGGCGTTCCCAAATGGCTCTGGACCAGACACTTATCGCCGGCGGGTTCGACTTCGGACTTAGCAGCCGCGGAGCAAAAAGCTGACAGTTTCAGTAATCATCCCGACCTATAATTACGGCCGCTTCATCACTGAAGCGATCGAGAGTGTCCGCTCTCAATCGTTCGACGACTTGCAGATACTTGTCATCGACGACGGATCGACTGACGACACCACCGACGTATTGTCGCGGATTCACGACCCGCGCCTTGAGGTGATTCGTACTGAAAACCATGGAGTAAGCGCAGCTCAGAATATTGGGTTGGAGCTTTCAAAGGGAGAGTTCATCGCGTTTCTCGATGCGGACGATCGCTGGCTTCCCACGAAAATCGAACAACAGCTCGAGGTAATGCAGAGCGAGCCGGACCTGGTCGCGGTGTTTACCAACTTCGTCCGGTTCAATGCACAGGGAATCTTCCCGGCAGATCAGTTTTCTTTCTTCCCCGAACTGGCCAACGTCGCTACATCCCCCACAGCCGGCGGCGGACGCAAGATTCTTGGCGATGCTTTTTCCGAGCTGGTCATCTTTACGGAAATACCTGCCTGGGTCCAGACCATGCTTTTTCGGGCGAGCGCCATTGCGGGTACTACCTTCGCCCAGCTGGAAGGCACAGATCGCGCCCGGAGAGTCGAGCTCTGCGAAGACATGCATTTCTGCCTGAGAGTCTTTCGACTCGGCGCGGTTGGCTTTCTTGAACAGCCGCTCGTCGAAGTCAGGCGACATGGCTCGAACATCACGAGTAACGCAGCCGACATGGCTCATGCGAAGCTCGCCGGACTCGAACTCCTGTGTGCCGAGGATCTGAGTCTTCGGCAGTTGCGGGCGCTGCGTCGCCGGCTGGGCAAGGGCCATATCGAGGCGGGATTGCAGGACGCGCAGGACGGCAAGGCGGGTGCTGCCGCTCGCGCCTACCTGCGCGCTCTGGGTTTTTCAGGCGCCCGGTTGAGTGCCCTCAAGAACATTGCATTGCTGCCTTACCGGATCACTCAAAAGTAGTCAGCGCGCTGCCGTTGCATTGCCGACAGCCGAACGAATGGTCTGCTCGAGAACTGCCGAGTCGGATTCCCAGTTGTATGAATCCCTGATAGCACGACGTCCGTTTTCTCCGAGCGTTCTACGCTGGCTGTCGGTAGATAGCGTTTCCAGAATGCGCGCAAGCTCAGCGGGATTTCCGGACGGGAACACTGTTCCGGCGTTCGTTTCGTCGAGCAGGCGATGGCATGCCCGCATATCAGAACTTACGACCGGGATTCCTGCGGCCATGTAATCGAACACCTTGTTCGGAATACAGGTTTGGAAAACCGCCGTATCCTGGAGCGGGTTGATCCCAATATCCGCCGCTGCCACTCGCCGAAGCGCTTCGGCATGGGGCAGGAAACCGGTGAATGTCACCTCATCTTCACCCAGCCCGAGTTCCTGCGCTCTGTTTTTCAACAGGCTCTCATCGCGTCCTCCGCCAATGAGCGTCAGGCGGAACCGTCGGGTTGATGAGCGAAGCAGTGCGACGGCTTCGAGTAGCTCTCCAATTCCCCGTGGGGTCTCGAGCAGGCCAAGGTATACGAGTTCTATGGGAGCGTCCGGGTTGCGAGAGTGCGATGGCTCAGTATCAGAGGCGTTTGATGACGATGGCGTGTTGTGGACGATGCTGATGATTTCCGGATTTGCGCCCAGGCCGATGATCCTGTCTGCTGCCTCGCGAGCTGTAACCACGATGCGATCCAGCCGCGGCAGGCAGTAACGCTCAACGGCCGCAACTGCGCCGGGATTCCGAACGAAGAAATCAAACGGTCCCTGACGGCCGGCGTCCCACGTTGCGCGCATCATGCCGGGATAATCCTCCGCCATGTCCCATATCACGGGAATGCCATGGCGGTGGGCAACCCAGATGGCCGTGGGGCACAGCGGAAGATCTCGAACAATGACCGCGTCAATACTGTGATCGCGGATGACTCTGTTGACGAGACCAAGCCAGCGTGGACTGAAGAAAGCAGGAAAGCTGAGTGCTGAATCAAGCCGCTGCCCGACTGCTCTCCACGGTGGCATGCGGTGCACGGTGCCTTCGGGAAGCTGCTCAGGGGTGGGTCTCCACGCCTTGTTGCGCGCGGCGATATGCACTTCATGCCCTGCGAGCGTAAGGGCTGAAGCGATTTTTTCAGTGCGGACGTCCCACGGATAATCGGCATCCCATACGTACAGCAGGCGATGCTTCAATCTGACCAGCGCGCTCTCCACGCGAGGAACATGACGACGGCCCACATGGACAGCGCGAGTTCGTCTGCGCCATCGAGGAAGCGCTGCCAGGCGGCCCGGGCGGAGTCGATGTCTACGAGGTCGGCCCCGCCTGCTTCGCCGGCAGCGAGTAGCGCCTCCACCCACGACTTGAGGGGTCCACGCAGCCACTCGGCAATAGGGACAGTAAAGCCAACCTTGGGGCGGTCGATGAGAGCCGGCTCGAGGTATTGATACAGCACCTGGCGCAGCAGCCATTTCCCTTTTCCGTCTCTCACCTTCAGATGCCGCGGCAGTGTCCAGCTGAATTCGACAACCCGGTGATCGAGGATGGGAACGCGCGCTTCGAGACTCACCGCCAT
>JBKJNN010000020.1:0-15818 GCA_046593625.1 Gemmatimonadaceae bacterium
CGAGTCCGAAGGAGATGCGTGCAGGGCGGGCCGACGGCTTGATACGGAACGTGTATTCCACGCGACCTGCACCGGATGTTGTCTTGTCGGGCTCCGGAGTGATACTCGACACCTCCATCCCGGCAAGCCACTCTTCGCTTAACCAGATCGTCGCGGTGGAATCCGGTCCAATCGCTTCGGAGCCTACATAGAGCGTAAGCGGAGCCGGCGCCTGAAGTCGCAGAAACCTTTCATACTCCGCACGAAACACAGAACCCTCTGCGCCGACGTGTGCGGATGAGAGTGGGCCGCGACCAAATGCGCCAGACAACGCGGCAATGGCAATAAGAAGCATCAGCATCCAGCCGACACGCTGAACCTTCCAGGCCTTTCGCTGAAACGCCATGTCCTCGGCGATCTCGATAGTCTCGGTTCGGTGAGTTCCCGGCAGGTTGGTATCCGTGGCGTCAGGGTATGCCGACTGGAAAGCATAAAGCGTTCCCGTCCCGCATGCCCTATCTTCGGCTTCCATGGCAATCCTGTCCCGGCACAAATGGACACTGTGCGCGTTTCTTCTCTACCTGACTACCGCCGTGGTCTGGCTGGTGGCACCGGTTTACGCGCGTTTCGGATCGATGCTCGTTGCATCGACACCCTTTCCACACGATGCGGTTCTCAACGCAGGGGTACTCGAGTGGGTCTACCGCGCTCTGATTGACCCCAGCATTTCCGTCTTCAACTGGACCGCCGGGTTCCCGCTTGCGAATACTCTGGCTGGTACCGAAAACCTCATCGGTTGGCAGCTTCTCTATGCTCCGCTTCGCGCGATGGGCGCAACGGTTGCCGCTGGCTACAACACGATCCTCATCGCATCGCTCGCGATCGGCGGTCTCGGCGCAGTTCTTCTGGCTCGAACACTCGGCAGTTCGCGCGCCGGAGCGTGCCTCGCCGGTTTCCTGTTCGCGTTCAACCCATTTCATCTGGACCACGCTATACAAATCCAGACGATGGCAATCTGCTGGTCGCCGTTTGCACTTGTGGGGATGGAGTTGACACTTCGGCGTCAAGGTCGATGGGGACCGATGATCCTCACAACTGCAATGGTTATGAGCGTGTACTGCGGGATGTATTTCGCTGTGTTCCTGCCAATCGTGCTCTCACTCTACGCCACCCTCTCATGGCTCACGAAACGGTACGATTTTGAATGGACTGTATTGCGTGAGCTCGCCCTTGCCGCAGGCGTATCGACAGTGATCCTCCTTCCTGTGCTTCTGCCGTACCTGAAATTTGCGGCGGCAAACGGAGCTTACCCGCACCCTGCCGAAATGCTTTCGAAGTTTTCTCTGCCACTTGCCGCTCTCGCGCGAATTCCGCGCTGGGTGGCCGTATGGCAGGGCACGCCCCTCGCGACTGAGTCAACATCGTTTGCAGCATTTCCCGGGTTGGTGACCGTGAGTCTTGCGGCGTTCGCACTCTTGCGCGTGCGCGACGATGAAAAATCCCGGCGGGTCGTGTGGCTTCTTCTGGGGCTGGCTGCGACCTGTCTTATCCTGGCGCTCGGTCCGTACCTTACGCTGCACACCTCGGTGGTGTTTGAGCCACTGCGTTGGCTTCCGCTCCCCGGACGTATTTGGCTTGCCATAACCGCTGTACGATGGCCGATCAGAATCTTCCTCTATGCCGTGCTGGCCGGGTCGATACTCGCAGGCCTGGGACTCACCCGGCTTGAAGGCATTGCAGGAAAGAGCCGAAGAGCTGTCGCTGTTGCGTGCCTGGCTGTTGCCTGGCTGGAACTGCGTCCGGCCACGTGGTATGCACAGTACTCGCATCGAATCGCCGAGCCGATTGCAATGTCTGATTCGTATCCGTTCCTTGCGACGGAGCCGGACACCGGGGCAGTGGCGGAGCTTCCGGCGCGGACGCCAGCAGGATATCCAACACCGTTCATGGTTCGATATACGTACGGGAGTGCAGGGCACATGCGCAGGGTCGTTGCGTTCCACGGCAGTTTTCTGCCGCCCCTCATGCATACTCTGCGCGCTGCAACCTTCCAGCTTCCTGATTCCTCCGCACTCGAAATTCTCGCGAGCCACGGTGTCACCCGGCTTGTAATACACAAGGAGCTTTTCAGCGATGAACGCGGCACCGCGCTCGTGTCGGTGTTATCTGGGCGCGGCTATCCGCTGCTGTTCGAGAGTCCGAAGAGCGTCGTCTTCGCGACGCGCATAGCCAGGTGATCGGCGCGCCGTTCAGTGCGTGGGCTTGCCGCCCCTCCTCAGGATATCCGCGAATTCGCGCGGCAGTCCAGCGTTGATTATTCCTGTTGCGGCCCTTTCCACATCGTAATGAACACGGGCAAATCCAATCACCGGTGCTTCGCCACTCATATCGATGATCACATAGCCGGCCCTTGGGTCGCCATCCTTTGGCCGGCCTGCACTCCCCGTGTTCACGAAATGAATTCCTCCAACCGCACGGTGCCACGGCTTGTGAGTGTGACCGAAGCAGATCACGTCCCCCGGCCTCGCACCAGCCTGCTCGGCCATCCTGGAAAGAAATGAATCTGGCCGGTCTTCAGTTACATAGACGAGATTGTTGACCGGCGTCGCGTGAAACAGGATGATCGAAGGGCCGCTCAGGTGTCCACCGCGCGGTCTGATGTCCATGCGGAACGGAAGTGCGCCGAGGTAGGCTTTTGTTTCTCCGGTAACCGCGTTGCGAGTCCATTCGTAACTTGCGTGAGCGAGCTCTTCGTCGCGGGGCGAGTCGGCGCGGCATCCGCAGTGCTTGTAGTCGGTGGCTACCGTCGAGTCGTAGTTGCCGGCAACTCCGTCAATTCCCGAGTGTCGCAGGAGGTCGACGGTTTCGTTTGGCCATGGGGCATAACCGACAAGATCACCGATGTGGTAGATCCCGTCCGGACTTCCTTTTGCGATGTCCGCAAGCACCGCCTCGAGAGCAGGGAGATTCGCATGAATATCGGAAAAGATGACATATACATGTTTCGGCATGGAGCAAAGATGGTGAACGATGAATAATCCCGCATCAACTGCTCAAAGTTCAGCACCTAACCTGGCCGGAGAGGAATACGACCTCATTGTGCTGGGCACGGGTTCCGGCGGAGCCGCCTCCGCGAGGAAGTGCAAAGCCGCCGGGTGGACGGTCGCAGTGGTTGATGACCAGCCGTACGGAGGAACCTGCGCGGTCCGGGGATGCGATCCCAAGAAAGTGCTTGTGGGAGCTGCTGACGTTTTTTCATGGCAACGCCGCATGCAGGGTTTCGGTCTCGATGGAGGCGCGACGCTCAACTGGCGGGATCTCATCGAGTTCAAGAAAACTTTTACCGAACCTGTGCCTTCGCGCACGGAACGGGCGCTCGATTCGTCAGGAATCATCACGATTCACGGAGAAGCCCGGTTCATTTCCGCGGATCAGCTTACCGTTGGCGGCCGCCAACTCCGCGCGAGAAAGAACGTCGTCATTGCCGCGGGTGCGGAGCCGAGAAAGCTGGGCATTCCGGGCGAAGAGCTCGTTACTTCGAGCACTGAGTTTCTCGAGTTGGAATCGCTGCCTAGGCGCATTGCTTTTATAGGTGCCGGTTTCATCTCGCTGGAGTTTGGGCACGTCGCAATTCGCGCTGGGTCCGAGGTAGTTGTGCTCGGCCGGTCCCGTCCGCTGCCTCATGCGGACCGTGATCTTGTTGACAAGCTCGTGGAATACAGTCGGCAGATTGGCATCGACGTAAAGCTTGGGGCCGAGGTCACCGGTGTAGAGCAGGGTGATGACGGGTCATTTGTCGTTCGCTTTGTTGCTGACGGCGAAGAGTTGACGTTGCTGGCAGACCTCGTTGTACACGGCGCTGGCCGGGTGCCGAGTACCGCGCGCCTCGACGCAGATTCCGGGAATGTTCGTCTGGGTCCGACGGGAGCGGTTGAGGTCAACGAGTTTCTTCAGAGCACCTCCAATCCCCGTGTCTACGCAGCCGGAGATGTGACCCAGGTGACGGGGTCAATGCCACTCACGCCGGTAGCTGGTCACGAAGGCGCTGTAGTCGCTTCCAATCTGCTGCGCGGAAACAGTAAGACGCCCGACTATCGTGGAGTGTCGAGTGTTGTATTCACGCTGCCTCCTCTCGCTTCGGTGGGTCTGACAGAAGACGAAGCGAGGGCGCTCGGATACGAATTGAAAGTCAGGTGCGAAGATACAACTGATTGGTATTCCAGCCAGCGCATACGCGAACCGGTGGGGATGTACAAGACCATTGTGGACGCGAGGTCGGGAGATGTGCTGGGTGCGCATGTACTTGGGCACAACTCCGACGAGATGATAAATCTTTTTGCGCTTGCTATAAGGTTCGGCATAAAGGGCGCCGATCTCCGGCACATGATCTATGCGTACCCGACGAGTGGCGCCGATCTGCCGTACATGATCTGAACGAACAGTGACGAGGTGCTCTTTGCGCGTTAGTTGAGCGAGCGTCTGATGGTGGTTAGAAGCTCGCGTGCGCGGCGCCTCTCGACCTGCTGGCTCGGCGCAATCGTCTGCACGGTTATGCGAACCGTGGTGTCGTCTGCCCCGGCGTCCACCACTTCGATTCGCGCTGAATCGGTCACGGCGAGGCGGGCTGAGTGGCGTGCGACAATCAGCCACGTTCGATAGTCAAGCTGAAACTGTCGGTCTATGATATAACCGGAGGCGGCCGCTGCCTGCTGAGCGGCCTCGAGTACCCGTGAGTCGAGCCCCTGAAACGTTTGCTGTTCCCGAATGGTGACGCGCGGAAGCATTTCGGGAGACGTGCACAACATGCTGGTCATGCTGACGACTATTAGCAGCCCACATTCCGGTGGTTTCGGTTTCGCGGCTTCCGGCGGCTTCGGTGGCTCGGGTGGTTTTGCCTTTTCCCTGATTGTCATCGACGAAAGCTGAACAGGGTTGCTGATCATCCTGATAACAAGCTGGAGACGGACGCCCGGGATGACGGAAAGAACCGTATCTACCGGTACGAATCCGAGGTACGTGACTCTCAGCTGGTAGGGGCCGGGAGCGAGTCCCTCGAAGCTGAACGTCCCTAAGGCGTTTGCATTCGATGCACGCGGAGAGCCCACCAGGGTGACTCTGGCTGGCAGAGGAGAGCCTTCATCTCCTGCCAGTACAGTCCCGCGAATGGAACCGGATGGAGTTTGCTGCGCGAAAAGCGGACGCCCAGCGCCGGTAGCTAGTCCAACCGCGGCAGCCACTGCGAAGGCGATGGACGCGTTGCTCGCTCGAGTGGTCGAGCAGGGAAACCAAGTCACGCGACGAAGTATACGAATGGTTCCCACAATTCGGTGATGATCTCTCGACTATCGATGGTTTTCAGTCCGGGGGCGCGCGGGTTTGCCTGGAATGGATGCTAAACGTACGACGACAAATCTGCAGATAAGAAGCGAGGAATTAATCCCGACAGCACTTGTCGGGATTAAATCGGCTCGGTAGGTTGGAGGAATTGCAGCGATATCCTTCAATCCGAACAGAGATTTACCAGCCAATGTTACCACGAGCTTTTGCACTTGTTGCCTTTCTCACCGTCGCGGCATCCTCCGCATCCGCTCAAACAGGATACGAATTTGAAGTCTATAGCGCCGGAATTGGTCCAGTCGGCTCTACTGAACTGGAACTCAGTTCAAACTATGTAGCGAGCGGCCTCAAGGAATTCAACGAGGGGCGGTACCCGACGCACCACGCTACCCGTTCCACGTTGGAACTGAGTCGCACACTCAGCAGCTGGATTCAGGGCACCGCCTACATCAGTGCCAACGCCCGGCCAGGGCAGGGCTTCTCATACGTCGGGAACAGGCTGAAGTTGACCGCGATTGCACCTTCTACGTGGAACCTCCCCTTCGGCCTCGGTCTGGCAAATGAGATCATCTATGCGCGCCCCGGATTTTCCGAGTACGAATGGGCATATGAGCTCACTCCCATTATTGCCAGGGAGTTCGGTCGCTTCGAGGTAGTGTTCAATCCTGCGTTTGAGCGTGGGCTGAGTGGATCCGGAGAGCACGAAATCGAAATGGAGCCCCGTGGAAAAGTTGCGTACACTGCCGGCGATGATGCCGAGTTGGCTCTGGAGTACTATGCGGGCCTCGGGGGAATTGGCGAGGGCTATTCCGTTTCCGAGCAGCGCCATCAGGTGTTCGGAAAATTCGAGACCGAGCTGTCGCCGCAGATCGAGGGAGTGTTCGGCCTTGGAAGGGGGCTCACCAGGAGTTCCGATAAGTGGGTCATCACCGCAGCCTTTGAATACAAGTTTAGAGATTGAGCATGTGATGCCTGGGCCTCGATATCCCTCGGGGCTCAGAAGGAGCGGATTGGGAGGTCCCAAACCGCCTGGAATGAAAAGACCCGAAACTGGGCGTTATTCCTAGCGCGGATCGCCTTTCCCAGGTTCGTACAGCGACCTGATTCGCTGCGCGCGAAAAACGTAGCCCGGGTTTCCCACGATGCTCCATACCACTTTCCCTCCTGCGTCGAACTCCTGAACACTTCCACCGCTTCCAAAGGAGACGAGCGTCCTCTCTCCGGAAAGCGGCTGTGTAGTTCCGCCGGTCAGAGCGATGGCGCGCGTGCTTGACATATAAGACGCGGTCTGTCTAACCGTTCGCCGTGCTTCGTCATACTCGTAACGCTGGTAGTGGCTGCCGAGCGGATCACCGAGATTGTCGAGTAGCACGAGACGTCCGGCTCCGGTGGAGCGCAGTCCGTGCTGGCGTGCAAATGCGGGTGTAGCGACGTTCTCGAATGTGAACTGGTTGCGCGGGCCGCCCATCCGCCACAGAACATTTCCGCTGTGTACCTCGATTTTCAGAACTTCACTCGGGTTTCGAAATGACAGCAACAGATTTCCATCCCCGTCGAGATCCAGCGCGTTGCCGTGTGTCCAGTTTACGATGCTGCCTGCTTTGTCCAGCGGCTGAAGCGACGCAAGGTCGATTTCGAGGTGGTCGAATGGCGACCAGTCGAACAGCACTGCTCCGCTACTGCTGATGTGTTGAACTGCGGTGCCGAGAACCATTGTCTGGGCGGCCGCGCCGAAGCCGGACAGGTCGACCGTACGGATCTCATCGCAAAGCAGCCAGTACGATCCATCCGGCTGTGCGATGATGTCGTGGAGTCGAGATGAAAGACCGCGTGCGCAACTCAGAGTTCGAGTGAGTCTGCCGAGCCGGTCAAATTCAAGCCAGTTTGCCTGCTCTCCATTTACGCTTGCTGGGCGTGCAGTGTAGCGCCCGTTCGGCTGGGCCTGAAAATTCAGTATTGATCCCGGGGAAAGCTTATGATACCAAGCCACGCGTCCGGTGTTGTCGATAGCCACGCCGTATCCAGCAGATGCGAACACGACGAAGCCTGGAGATGGATCGGTTCCCGAGGCTCTGAACGAAGGGAGGTCCGGCGGCAGGTTCGCAGTTCTGTACGACATCGGAGCGCCCGCGGTTGAGCCGCAGCTGTTGAACGCCACTGCCTGCATGTTGTAGTCGGATTCAGGGTAGAGCCCGAGGACGGGAACTGTGGCCGAGTCATTCCGTAGAGCCACAGCGGGAGCTGCGCTGTCGAGCCGCATCGCGATCTGGCCGAATCGGACGGTGACGCTGTCGGCGAAACGTGCATCGGCAATAACGAGTGCTGCTAGAACGTTACCTGAATTCGGCGCGATCCTGCTTTGCACGATGGACGGCAACACGCAATCGGCTGGAGCGGATGGATCGTCGCATGCGACGATCCATCCGCCTCCGGGAAACAGTAAAAGGAGCCAGGTGTTACGGGCGCCACGCGGGAGCAAATCTCCCTACCGTTGTCATCTGGGCCAGATTGGTCCCATCGCGATCGACCCTGAAGATTCCGTCGTATCGTTGAAAGACCAAAGTGAATCCGCCGGGTATCCATGCCGGACTTTCGCCACTGGTGACGGGCATGATACTCGCGCCCGTTGGGCTCATGACTGCGACGGTCACAATTGCCCCGGGAAACCGATTCGTGGCAAACGCGATGCTGGAACCGTCCGGACTCCACGCGGGGTCGAAGTCGTCGGAAGTGTCGTTCGTCAGGCGAACAAATCCGCCTCCATCGGAGTTGACGACGCAGATTTCGCGGCCGCTGCCACCGCCCGGCCCGCCACTCGGCAGGGGAAAAGAGCAACCGAACACGAGTTGCCTGCTATTGGGAGACCAGCTGGGGTGATAGGAAAAACTGTTCGGCACGCTCAAGCGAAGCGGTTGGGATCCGTCCATCGGATGGATCTCGATCTCACGGGTGATGCCCTGCCGCGTAGACACGAACGCAATCGACCGTCCGTCGGGGCTCCACGCTGGTTCTTCTCCGAGCGCGCCGCCTGCGAGAATCGTTATCTGACCCGACGACAGGTCGATGATTGAGATGCCGCCCCTGCAGCTGTTGGCCACGTAGTAATCGCATTCGGTGGTCGAGTAGGCAATTCTGCTTCCGTCTGGTGACCACGAAGCGTCATGACCCGGTGTCGTCAAGGCTACTTCATCGAGACCGTCTGGGTTGGATAAGACCAGTGATGTCGAATAGGATCCATCCTGCAACCTCGTGTCTGTATGGAACGCCAGGCGCCTCCCGGAGCGAGTGCATGTGATGCCCACCACGACCGGTACGACAGTTCTGCGGATTACTGTCACTGACACCGGATTCGTGCTCTCGATCCGGCAGTTTGAGGCGATGCCTTCGATGGTGACCAGGTACGTGCCTTCCGCAAGTCTCGTCGCCTGGCGAACTTCGTTTGGCCTGATGGAAAGCATTGCCTTGTCTCCTATCCTGGCGCGTAACGCCAGAGGATAGTCTTCACCAGTTGCCGCAACCACGATTCCGATTCCCGTGGCGTCGCAGCTCAGCGAGAACTCGATCTTCGCGTTCTGATTGGCATCGACCTTGGCGGTAAGTTTCGCAGGGCCTCCGAGCGTGCAGTTATCCGCGATTCCGTCGAGTTGGAAACGATGCTCTCCGGCCCTCAAGGAGAAGACGTGCGAACCGTTGGCTGCCAGGCGCACCGGTGCTTCGGCATCGACGGTAATCGTGTAGCCGTCTTCGTCCAGGTCACCACCGGTGGTGATGTTGGAAACTGTGAGCTCGAAAGTTGGAATCGGCGCTGGCGCCATCGGCGGCGTATCCGTACAGCCCGTGTTGAAGGCGACGGCGCCGCATGCAACTGCAAGTTGAAATATTCTGGAGTTCATGACACCCACACTCCTGATCGATGAGTAGATGTGTCCCCGCCGGTTGCAGTCACGGAGAACGCACACCGCCGGCCGCTGTGCCCGGTTCTATCAGCGACGAATTCTCGCTGCAACCGATTGCCAGCACCGCGGCCGACGCGGTCCCCATCCACTTTAGAGCATGCATGATTCCCCCGAAAAAGCGTTCGCCATAGGATTCGGATTCCGGGGTACAAACGGCTCAACAAATTGTCTTTGGGGGCATGGCGAGCCGTTTCGACATCGAAGTACGCAATAGAAGGTCGCGGAGAGGAACAGCCCACGTTCACCAAATCGGGTGAGTGAACCTGTTCGTCGCGCAATCACCGTGAGGTTCCACGATGAAAACTTTCTTTGCAACCCTGCTTCTCAGCGGCAGTCTAGTGGCAACGGCGTGCTCAGACCCGTCGAGTCCTGTCATTGATGTACTCGATGCGAGTACAACGTCATCGGTCCAATCCCCGGGCAACTCCGAGCTCAACGCCACTCTCGCACGAATTCGCGCGGCAACGTCGAAGTATCACGAAGTCTCAGTGGCCGAAGCCGATGGCTACGCCGGAGGCGCTGGACGCTGCGAAGCGTCAAGCCAGGGAGCGATGGGAATTCACTATGCCAATCGCCAGCTCCTCGGGTCCATTCCAGGCTCGAACCCTCCAACCGGCTCTGACGCGGTTATTGATCTGCTGCGTCCGGAAGTATTGCTGTACGAGCCGCAGGCGGATGGAACACGGCGTCTCGTCGGCGTCGAGTACGTTGTTTTCCGCGCAGCGTGGGACGCAGTAAACGCAGCACCGCCGACACTGCTTGGGATTCCGTTTGACCAGCGCTTCGGATCCAATACGCACGGACTCGCGGAGCATTACGAACTGCATGTATGGCTGTGGCGGAACAACCCGTCCGGGATGTTCGCTCCATACAACCCGAAGGTTAGCTGCCTTTAAGCGGAAGGGTCAGCACCGCGCTCACGAGGCCGTTGTAAAAATCGCACACAGGCCTCGTGAGCCGTTCTCCCGTCGATTTACGCAATCGATGCTGCGGGAGGACACGCTCTCTCACCACAAATGGTTGGGACGCTCCTGTTCAAGCCGCCAATCCACGAGGAAATCATGCAGACGAACACACTCTCTCCCCGGTCATCCATGCGCCGCCATACGACGTGGCAATCCCTCCTGGCTCTTGTAGTTTGCGCCGCACTTGTCGCGTGCTCGGACGCGCCAGTGGAATCCGTAGCACCCGAAGTGATTGACGCCAGTAAGGTGGGTAACGGCAATGCCATCGTCGTGAGCGACGCCGCTGCGTTGCAGGCCGCTCTGGTCGTCGGCAACTCCGGACGCCGAGTCGTAATCATGCCAGGTTCGTATGTCATCAGTGCCGGTCTCGTCGTCCCGGATGGTATCACACTCGAAGGTAAAGGAGTGATGCTGGGTGACGACCTACCGTCCGGATTCCTGTCGGGCACGGAAACACGAATTCTTGCCGCCGCCGGTTTTGATGCTGACATGCTTACACTCGGAAACAACGTCACCGTAAAGGGACTTATCCTGGAAGACATCGCCGGCCGCGCCGGTAACGTTGTGACAGTCGCCTCACGCGCTCTCGGGGACCGGGTTTCCGCGTCAATGGTTGAATGCGAAATCCGCAATCCCAAAGCTGGTGGAATCGTGGCGTCAGGTCCGATAGGGCGGGCTATCGCGATTTACACCCGCAACCCAGGCACTCCGCACGAAGAATCCGTGCTGTCACTGAATGTCCGACGGTCAATCATACGTTCCACCGCGAGTGGCGATGCTGTCTTTGGAAACAACTTCGCAGCGCGGAGCAAGATCTCGCTCACGCTGACAGAGAACGTCATCGTTGGCGCGTTTACCGTCACAGGTGGTGTAAGCCGACCGACTCAGGTTACGGGGTCGTCGCTATCGGTGGCGTCCAGGCAGAACCTCTACTCTGCGACGGGCAGCACGGCCACGATTGGCTGGCATATTCTCGGTGGCAGCGATACTCCCGTGCCAGGGTACGTAGCCGCAGGCACGACATCCAACGAGGTTGACTTCCACTCCATCCAGGACAGGTTGTCGGGTTTCCAGACGGGAATACTTGCCGTCGGTGGTCGGAGGTGGAATTCGACGACAGGCTTGAGCTCTGACAACTCCGTCCAGCTCGATCTTCAGGGCCTGAACATCGAGACAACGGGCGCAACAGCAGCGGACTGGAAAATTCATGCTGCTGAAACCGGTGGAGCGCTGCTCGAAAACCTGCCCGGAAACGGCAATACCGTTCGAGTCGTTGCTCGACTCGTCACCGGGAGCGGAACTCGTCTGAACTCGTACCGCAGTGTCTCCGGACCTGCGCTGCCCGCAAATCAGGGCACTGGTAATCGCGTGGAATTCGTCGGCAGCGCCGAGGGATTCGCAAAGACCAACACGAACATCCTGCCCCCTCCGCCAGCCGAGTTTTTCGCTCCATATCGCTGAGGGTAGCCTACCGCCACAATCGGAGAACAGGGCGAAAAACCTTACCGAACCTTGGAAAACGAGATGGCCGGGCCCACGGAACCTGGCCATCTCGTTGACCGCAAGAGGATGATGTCACAGGACTTGAGAAAATGGCCGCCCGGCCGGAGATTGGGAGCATGAAACACTCACATAAAGCGGTTCCTGATCGGCGGTCGTTTCTCACACGGGTGACGGGTTTATCAGCACTTGCCTTCCTGGCGCCGCTGGGTGACAGGATCGGCCTTCAGGCCGAGCAACCAGGTTTTGACGCTGGCACTTCCGAATGGGACCTTTCGTGGCTTAAAACCCTGAAGGGCAAGCATCGGCAGGTGTTCGATTTTGGCTCCCTCGAGGGTGGTGAGCCACTCCGTGTGGTGAGAAACTATCTAAACGCGCACAAGGAGGTTTTCGGGCTGGAGTTTCCCCGGGTCAATGCGATTGTCGGAATTGCCAGCAACGCTTTCCCCCTTAATGCCTCGGACGCCCTCTGGGCCAAGTACTCCCTAGGTCAAAGGTGGAAGGTGAAGGATCCTGCGACCGGCACGTGGGCAGTGAAGAATGTATTCGCCGATCCCGCCGAGCCGTTCAATGACAAGGCATCCGGAGTTCCCGCCATGCGAAAGCGGGGCGTGATTTTCTGGCAGTGCAACAACGCGCTCAACGGACTCGTTGAGGCGTTTGCATCGTCGATGAAACTCGAAATCGGGGACGTCCGGTCGGAGTTGGTCGCTGGACTCATGCCCGGCGTGAAACTGGTTCCCGCTCACACCATGCTGATCGGTCTCGCCCAGGAGCATGACTTCACCTACGAGAAAATCTGAGCGGGTCGTATCGTCGCCGTGGTCCCCCTCGCGATCAGGGTCACTTTTGTCGTTCTCCAGGATTGCCCTCGAATTCCGCGAATCGGTAGCAATTCTCATAGCCTGGGATTGAGATGACAGGTGGCTTCCTGTCCAGACGCTCGTCATTCAACGCAGGTGTATGCGATGAGCCCTTGTACGATCGAGATTCCCTCTTAGCTTGGGTTTGAGTCACCTCGAGCACGAGCAACTACCAGTGAGGGTCGGCCGAAATTCCATGGCTCACCCTGAGGATAGCTATGTATCACCCGAAGTCATTGCGGTCGACATTCGTCGGATCTCTTGTCATTCCAGCGGTTCTGCTGTGCGGAATAGTGTCCGGGTGTGCCGACCAGCAACTCACCGGGCCCAAACCTCCAGCCATCGCGCGGGCAACCAGCGTTCCGTTTCGCCAGTTTTTTGTAGCCTGGTCGCAGGGCGTCAGTGTAAGTCCAGTCCAGACTCAGGCGTTCGTCCACGATGTTCGGCAAGACCGGCAATACTCCGGGTTGTATCCCGACCAGAGCGTACTGGACTTCGCGAGGGCTAACCCCGGCCGCCTCTATTTCAATGGCGACGAGCCAGACCAGTACTGCATTCCTCCCTACGAATACGCTGGCATCTATCGCGCGTTTGTCGATGGCATCCGCGGCGCGGACCCAACCGCAAAGGTTTCACCGGCAGGATTTGCAGAGCCCAACGACGTGTGCTGCCCGCCCCCAAGCGAGCCCTGCCGCACGAACATGCACTCGATCGGGTATGCAGAGCAGTTTTATAACGCGTACAAACAGCGGTTCGGGGTGGCGCCGCCAGTTGATGAATGGCGTTTCCACGATTTCGGGTTGTTCTATTCTGTAGGAGATATTGAGGGCTGGTGGGCAAGGGTAGACAAAGCCGCCGCGTGGTCAGTTGCACATGGGGCGAACATGGTACTCGGCGCATGGGGGTTCATGGGGTGGAGTGGGCCAGTCGTGGCATACCAGGAATACATGAAGCAGGCGATGGGCCGCATCATGAACGACCCGAGAATCAACGGCGCCGCTTATTGGAGTAACGAACCGTGGGTTCATTCGGTTTACCCACTCGTTGACGCAAGCGGGAACCTGACTCCAGTTGGTCAGACGTTCGTGAATCCGCTGACGGACGTACCAACTGATGTAAAGATCGTTGGTTCGGCGGAGGGGCACGCGAAACTTCGGTGGAGCAACACGACACAGGCGTGGCCTGTCGAAGCGGAGTTCTGGGTGCAGTCAGGTGGGTCTGACAATTTCGTCTTTCACAAGACGGAACTCGTGGCCAGTGCTGGCGAAAACCAGTCGCCCCTCGTCGTGTTCAAGGTCGGTGACATCGTCCGGGGCCGGGTGCGGTACTATAACCGTTTCGGGGAAGCCAGCTGGTCACCCTTTAGCGACACCGTGCTGCTCGCGTTGACTGAGCCTGACCCCGATCAGAGAACTGGATCCGGCAAGAGGCCGCTCTTCTGTCTTTTCAGGTTGTGTCAATAAAAAAAACGTCAGTCAAAACACTTCGCCGTACCGCTGGGTTTCTCCTGCTCGCGCTCGTCGGATGTAAAGGCGAGCCGACGGTGCCCTCGGTTGCAACAGCTCTTGCTGCGAACTCCGCGGTCACAGTCACCGGGGTTGTTGGGGCGCCTGTTGCGCCGCCTCCTTCGGTAATTGTGACAGACCAGAACGGGTCACCGATGGCGGGTGCCTCCGTAACTTTTTCCGTCGTCAGCGGTGGCGGATCGGTTTCAGGTGCGACAGTCACCACGAATGGTTCGGGCATCGCAACCATTGGTTCGTGGACGCTCGGCCCCGTAGCGGGGAGCAATGTTTTAAGCGCCGCTTCCGGAACGCTCACCGTCGTCACCTTCACGGCGACATCAACTGCGGGAGTTGCGGCTTCACTCGCGAAAAATGTGGGCGACAATCAGACGGCCCCTCCAGGGAGTGCAGTTCCGATTCCCCCATCTGTCATCGTGAAGGACGCTAACGGCAACCTGAAGGCCGGCATCTCGGTCACGTTTGCCGTAGCATCTGGCGGTGGCTCGATAACCGGTGCTACGGCCGTCACGAATGCGGCAGGCATTGCAACGGTGGGGAGTTGGACTCTCGGTGCCGCAGTCGGCGCCGCAAACTCACTGACTGCGACTGTCCCCGGCGTTCCATCGGTGACCTTCACGGCAACTGCAATCTCCAGCGCGTGTACATCCCGAGCCACGCATACCTTTGGAACAGTTACAAGTGGAATGTTTGCCGCGGGGGATTGCACGCTCCCTGACGGGGGTTTCATAGACTTCTATACCACTACCATTCCTGCGGCTGGAGCATACCAGTTCCGGCAGGGCGCGGCTTTCGATACGTATCTCGTGCTGGGGACGGTCGATGGAAAAACCATCGGCGAGAACGATGACGAAGTCGAGACCGGCACGAACTCCGGCATCAAGGCACTCCTTCCCGCGGGGGAGTACCTGCTCGGCCCGGGCACATTCAGACCGGGGGTAACCGGCAACTACGAGATATCGTCCGCAACTGCCTCAAACGATGTTGCAAACTGCGAGATCGTCTTCGTGGTAAAGAACATTACGACCACACAGAACCTCGCCACGACTGATTGCAATCTCGTCAACGCCAGCGCGACGCCGATCTATTCCGACCGCTACTTCATTTTTCTTGCTGCGGGTACCTCTGTCACCATAACGATGGCATCCACGGCGCTGGATTCGTTTCTTCAGCTGGTTCGGCTCGATGGATTGGTCGTTTCAGAGAACGACAACATCGATACGACGACGAAGGATGCGCGGATCATGTTTACCGCGACACAGACCAACTACTACGCAATCTTTGCGCGGTCCGTGCCGACTACAGCGGTTGGAGCATACACGCTGACTATTCAGTAGGCTGGTCTACAACGGCGGGCTGTCTTCTGGCGAAACAGGCAGGGTCAGGGTAAAAGTTGCTCCCTCGCCTGGCTCACTGTGTGCCTCGATGTCTCCACCCATCGACCTTGCAAGCGCTCTGCTCATGGCCAGGCCCAGACCTAGCCCATCGTGTCGGCGCGTAGTTGACTGATCTGCCTGCACAAACTTCGAAAAAATCAGAGCTATTCTGTCAGCGGGTATTCCTGCGCCATTGTCACTGACTGAGATTCGAGCTACCGCGCCGTCCGTCGCACAGTCGAGCGAAATTCGGCCTCCGGCCGGAGCGAACTTGATGGCGTTGGAGACCAGTGCTTCCAGGATCTGATCGATTCGGTCC
>JBKJNN010000078.1:0-3321 GCA_046593625.1 Gemmatimonadaceae bacterium
TCTATCCCAGATCGGCTAACGCGGGGAGCGCCATGTATTTCATGGCATTCTCATACTATCGCATTGGCGGCGCTGACAAGTTGCGCTCTGCCGTAGCTACGCTCACGAGAATGAGCACTGTCTATCCAGAAGTTGCAAAGGGAGACGTTGCCACGCTTCGCACACGTATCTGTGGCGAGCTGGCTCGACGCGGCGACGAGGCATGTGCTGCCGAGGTGACGGCGAGTGTGCGCGCGTTGGAGCGGACGGAGAGGGAGAGGGATGCCCGCGACCGGGCCGCCGACCAGGCGGAACGTGACCGCGAGCGCCAGAGTGGCCGGGTTTCAACGACAACAAAAAGTCGGAATCCGAACTGTCCCAATGAGAATGACGAAGATGACGAGCGGGTCGCAGCGCTCAATGCTCTTCTTCAGATGGATGCGGAAAGGGCAGTGCCGATTCTCACCAAGGTTCTCGAGCGGCGCGATGAGTGCTCCGCGGGACTTCGGCGAAAGGCGGTATTCCTCATCTCCCAGAAACGGACGCCGGCGACGGTGGATGTTCTGCTGAAGATCGCACGCAGCGATCCTGACGCTGAAGTTCGCGAGCAGGCAGTGTTCTGGCTTTCGCAGGTTCCGGATGAGCGCGCAGTCGATATGCTCGAGGACATCCTGCGGACATCGAAGGATGAAGGACTTCAGAACAAGGCGCTGTTCGCGCTCTCCCAGCACAGGAGCGGCCGCGGCAACGCGATTCTCAGGGACTTCGCACAGCGCGAAGGCACATCGGAGGAACTTCGCGGGCAGGCCATATTCTGGCTCGGTCAGCGCAGTTCGTCAGAGAACAATGATTTTCTGCGCTCACTCTATCCACGCATCAGGAGCCTGGAGTTGAAGGAGAAGGTTCTCTTCTCTCTGTCTCAGCGCCGAGGGGTAGGCAACGAAAAATGGCTCATGAGTCTCGTCGTGGATCCGAAGGAGAACATAGAGCTGCGGAAGAAGGCTCTCTTCTGGGCGGGACAATCGGGAGTGGGACTGGAGGAGATCATCCCTCTGTACTCGAGAATCGACGACAGAGAGATGAGAGAGCAGGTGATCTTCGTGCTGTCTCAGCGCAACAACAGTCCGAGGGCGATGGACAAGCTGCTGGACATTGCAAAGACCGACAAGGATGTAGAGCTGCGCAAGAAGGCCATTTTCTGGCTCGGCCAGTCCCGCGATCCGCGTGTGCAGCAGTTTCTGCTCGACCTGATCAACAAGTAGGAGAGATGATGAGAAAGTCGAGCACATACATCATCGCCGGCGCTGCGCTCCTCGTCGCGGCCTGTGCGGAAACCCCAGTCCAGGCGCAGTCGGTCCAGAACCGCGTGGCCGCAGTTCGGGCCGGAAAGGTTCGCTTCTCGTACGCAGCGCGACCAGACATTTGCGGATTTGGCGATGGTTTCGCTCGAGTCTCCGACATCGGGACTGGAGGAAGAAAACAGTGGTTCGGTTCCCGTGTTTCGGAGGACGTCGAGTTTCAGAATGATTGCAGTTCGGGCCCGGCGCGGGTCGTGATAACGCGCAAGGATGGTGAGATCACGAGCGTCCGCTCATACGTTGGCGGGACGTGGAAGCCTTCACAGGGTGTAACGGACCTCGGGACGGTTTCGGTTGCCAGCGCCGTCGACTACTTGTTCAGTGTCGCAAACCGCGAGACAAAGAAGCTTGCCGGAGAAGCCATTGTTGCAGCGACCCTTGCAGACAGCGTGGATATCTCGCCGCGCCTTGTGGCCATCGCGGAAAACGAATCGCGACCCGACGACGTCAGAGGTCAGGCGATCTTCTGGCTCGGCCAGACCCCCGAGCCAGCGAGGGCAGAGTATCTAAGGAAGCTCTACGCGAGAGTGCGCAGCGAAGAAATCAGAGACAAGGTGATTTTCTCGATCTCACAGCAGAGGGACGACGCAAGCAAGCGGTGGCTCATCGATCTCGCTTCCAGTTCCGCTGAATCGATAGAGATGCGCAAGAAAGCGCTTTTCTGGGCCGGGCAGACGGGCACGCCCGTTGGAAGTCTCACTGCGATGTACGACCGAATGAAAGAAAGAGAGATGCGCGATCAGACGATCTTTGTGTTGTCGCAGCGGAAGGAGCCGCAGGCACTGGACAAGCTGATGGATATTGCCCGTAACGATCCAGACCGCGACATGCGAAAGAAGGCAATGTTCTGGCTCGGCCAGTCGAAGGACGCGCGCGTCTCTGCATTTCTCACTGATATCATCAACCGCTGACGCGAGGCGAGAATGAATAGACTTTCAACAATCGCACGCTTCGCGATCGTGGCGAGTGTGGTACCGCAGTGCGCAATTGCGCAATCGCTCGCGGATCGAATCAGCCAGGTACGAGATGGAAGCGTGAGAATGAGCTTTGCTGCCCGCCCTGAAGTGTGCGGGTCCGGCAATTCCATCTCACGTACCGGATCACGGAGCATGGGCTGGACCTCGGATCAAAGTTCCGACGTCTCATACGGCGATGCTTGCAGTCACGGGCCGGTGCGCCTGGTCATGACCGTCGAGGGCGGCACCCTGAAAAAACTTCGGACTTACGTTGGTGGTGAGTGGCGCCCTGCTCGTGCGGGCACAACAGATCTGGGAACCGTGTCAGTGAAAACTGCGACTGACTACCTCATTCACCTTGCGAAGAACGATGATGGTTCCATCGGCCGCGACGCCATAATGCCAGCCACTCTCGCGGACAGCGTCAACGTGTGGGCTCAGTTGATCCCGATTGCACGTAACGAATCGCGGCCAACGCAAACGAGGAAGCAGGCGCTCTTCTGGCTGGGTCAGGCAGCGGGAGACGCGACTACTCCCGGACGCCCTTACCTCACGGCCGAGCAGCGCGATGAAACGCCGGAGGAAGCTGTGAAGAAGCAGGCAGTGTTCGCGCTGTCGCAGCGCAGAAACGGGGCGGCGGTGCCGGCATTGCTTGCCGTCGCACAGGAGAACCGTAATCCCGAAGTGAGAAAAACGGCGTTGTTCTGGCTCGGGCAGACGTTAGACCCTCGCGCTGTCTCGCTCTTCGAAGAAATTCTCACCGCCCGGAGGCGGTGAGAATTCTTCGTAGAGCATCACGGCGCTTCAGCGATCACCGAGGCTGCCGAGTACGTCCGTGAGTCGCGCGGCGCGGGCCATTTTCATGATCTGGTCCATCACCTTTGAAGCTTCGGCCGTCTGACCCTGTGCCTTCAGGGCATCAGCGAGAATGAAACCGGTGACGGTGTACGTGTACGGAATCCCGAATGATGGCCGGTCGAACCAGTTGCCGATGTCGATCAGCTCCTGTGGTCCCTTGTAGACGTTGG
>JBKJNN010000124.1:0-83156 GCA_046593625.1 Gemmatimonadaceae bacterium
GGCGCCGCCGTTCTTGAATGGGGTTCCATTCGCAGAGGCAATCACGGCAGGCTTGAAGGCAGACGGGGTAATCACCGCTGGCGCACCCGCAATCGCAGCCGACGGAACGGCCAGCGACAGACCTGCAGCCGTACCCGCAACCACAAAGTCACGCCTGTTTATTTTCTGCGTCATCACCAACCTCTAGTGGGGGAAAGCAAGAAACTCCTGAAAAATCTACGACCGTGATATAGTTTCACGCCAACATGACAAACCAGGCGAACAGCAATGCGGAGGTCGATCAGATTTCCGCCGGTATCATTTCCGCCACCCGGCGCGAACACGACCTGCTGGGTGATCGCGACGTTCCGCTCAACGCACTGTACGGCGTGCAGACGATGCGTGCGATGGAGAACTTTGCCATCAGTGGCGTGGAGCTGCGCGAATTTCCCGCGCTGATCTCCGCAATTGCCGCAGTTAAGGAGGCCGCAGCAGAAGCAAACCGCGACCTCGGCCTTCTCAGCTCTCCAGTTGCACAGGCAATCATCGACGCCTGCCGCGAAATACGTGAGGGTCAGCACCACGCGCATTTCCGCGTTGACATGATTCAGGGCGGTGCCGGCACCTCGACCAACATGAACGCCAATGAGGTGATCGCGAACCGCGCGCTCGAATTGATGGGGCACGCCCGCGGCAGCTACGAGATCATCAGCCCCAACAGCCACGTCAACCTGAGCCAGTCAACCAACGACGTCTACCCCACATCCATCAAGATCGCGATGCACACCAGCATCGACAGCCTGAAGGAAGCGATGGGAGCGCTCGCAGGTTCATTCCTGCTCAAGGGCGAAGACTTCAGCGGCTTCATCAAGATGGGCCGCACACAGCTCCAGGACGCAGTACCAATGACCCTCGGCCAGGAATTCAGCGCGTTCGCGCACACAATCCTGGAGGATGTCGAACGCCTCACCGAAGCGCAGGCGCTCATCCGCGAGATCAACATGGGCGCCACCGCAATCGGGACAGGCATCACTGCGACGCAAGGGTATGCGGAATCGGTGCGCGAGCATCTGTCGCGTATCACCGCGCTGCATCTCATCACTGCGCCGGATCTCGTTGAAGCTACGTCAGACACCGGAGTTTTCGTTCAGCTGTCAGGTGTTCTCAAGCGCTGCGCGGTGAAACTTTCCAAGATCTGCAACGATCTTCGCCTGCTCAGCTCGGGACCGAGAGCCGGTTTCAACGAGATCAACCTGCCTCCGATGCAACCGGGTTCGTCCATCATGCCGGGAAAGGTCAACCCAGTAATTCCGGAGATGGTCAATCAGGTCTGCTTCGACATCATCGGTGGCGACGTGACGGTGACCATGGCGGCGGAGGGCGGGCAGCTCCAATTGAATGTGTTCGAGCCGATCATCGCGTTCCGACTGCTTCGCGGAATGATGATCCTGACCCGTGCGACGGAAACGCTCCGCACGCGCTGTATTGACGGGATCACCGCCAACCCGGACACAATGCGCTACTTCGTCGAACACTCGATCGGCATCGTGACCGCACTCGTTCCGATACTCGGCTATGAAAGCGCCACCGAGATTGCAAAGGAGGCGCTGGAGTCAGGTCGTGGAGTGTACGACCTGGTCTGCGACAGAGGGCTCATGACACGGGAAGAACTCGACCGCGCGCTCAATCCCGAGGCCATGACTGCGCCCCGCTGATATTCAGGGCACTTCCCTTACTCCCGATAGCTCCCGCAAAGCGTTAGCTTTTCAGCGGTTTTTCACCGCTGCCGTGTCCCGGTTTTCTTTCCTGGGCACTCCCTGCAACGATGGTCTTATAGGAAATGGCATGAAAGGCAATTCCCGCCTGCGATCGCTGGCGCAATTCGGCCTCATGGCAGCAGCAATGCTGGCCTTGGCCGCGTGCGCCGACAAATATCCCAACACCACGTTCGAGCCGCATTCGGATCTTGGCCGGTCGATCGATTTTCTATGGGATCGCTTACTTCTCATTGGAACGATCGTATTCGTTCTCGTTGAAGCGGCGCTCATCTATGTGGTGTTCCGTTATCGACGCCGGCCGACTGATACCGGCACGCCTCCACAGACGCACGGCAATGCCACGCTGGAAATCATCTGGACCATCATCCCGGCCGTTATTCTGCTGTTCGTCGCCGTGCCCACGGTAAGGACGATCATTCAGACGCAGGCAAAGGCGGTGGCAGGATCACTCGAGATCGAGGTGATCGGTCACCAGTGGTGGTGGGAATTCCGCTACCCAGAATACGGAATCGTCACGGCGAACGAGATCTACATCCCGACGGGCCGCACCGTGAACTTCAAGATGACTTCGCAGGATGTCATCCACTCATTCTGGATTCCGCAGCTCGCCGGAAAACGCGACGTCATCGCAAACAGAACCAATTACATCTGGTTCACTCCTGATTCCTCACTCAGCGCTGCAGTGTGGAATGGATTCTGTACCGAGTACTGCGGATCTTCCCATGCCAACATGCGGTTCCGCGTATTCACCGTGAAGCCCGATCAGTTTGACAGCTGGGTTGCCGGCCAGCGCAAACCGGCCGCATTCGGAGCCGCAGCGAACGCACCTGCTCCGATGGTGATGCCGTTTCCCGGCGCTCGCACTGACCGTGCAGCCGAGGCGGCGAGGCCGGCCCCCGCTCCTCCATCTGGCGATGCGACTCTGGCAGGCGCCGGCCCCGCCTACACATTCCCGCAGAATCAGGCGGAGTTCGACTACGCAAAGCCGCAAAGCCCGATTCCGGCGGGGCTGAGATTTACCCCCGGACTCACCGGCAACGCAGCTCGCGGGCAGCAGGTATACTCGTCCGCCGCCTGCATCGGCTGCCACGTCATCGGCGGCAACCCGTCGTCCATGGGAGTTGTCGGCCCGAACCTGACTCACTTCGGTTCGCGGTCCACCATTGGCGCCGGCAGTTACCCGAACACTCCCGCATACCTTGCGCTCTGGATCAAGAACGCCCGCGCAATGAAGCCAGGCAGCCTGATGCCGACGCTCGGAAAAAACGAATACGATCCCCAGCTCAAGCAGCCGGTGACCACGGGTGGTCTCGACGACCAGCAGATCGCTGACATCGTCGCCTACCTCATGGCGTTGAAGTAGAGGAACTGAACAGAATGGCCACCACAGCAACGCCGCACGCGGCAGCAACGACAACTGCCAGCCCCAATTACGAGAACTCCGGACTCTGGAGCTGGCTCGCAACCGTAGACCACAAGCGCATCGGAGTGCTGTATCTCTTCACTGCACTCTCGTTTTTCATCATCGGCGGGCTCGAGGCTGTGATCATCCGCGCACAGCTCCAGGGCCCCAATGGTCAGGTTGTATCGGCTGAGACGTACAATCAGCTCTTCACCATGCACGGCACGACCATGATCTTCCTGGCGGTCATGCCGCTGTCGGCTGCGTTTTTCAACTTCCTCATTCCGCTCCAGATCGGCGCTCGCGACGTGGCGTTCCCCCGCCTCAACGCGTTCAGCTACTGGGTGTATCTGTTCGGCGGAATCTTCATCACGGTGCCGATCTTCTTCAACGTCGCACCTGATGGCGGCTGGTTCGGCTACGCTCCGCTCACAACGAGGGCCTACTCCCCTGGAGTGAACATCGACTTCTGGGTGATTGGTCTCCAGATCCTTGGCGTATCTTCGCTCGCAGCTGCGTTCAACTTCATCACGACAATCATCAACCTCCGTGCGCCCGGCATGACGCTCATGCGTATGCCGATGTTCACGTGGATGTCGTTTATCGTTCAGTTCCTGGTCATTCTCGCATTCCCCGTCATTACTGTTGCGCTCGTATTCCTGCTGTTCGACAGGTTCTTCGGGACACAGTTTTACGAGATTGCAGCCGGTGCCGACCCGCTGTTATGGCAGCATCTCTTCTGGATTTTCGGTCACCCCGAAGTGTACATCCTGATTCTGCCGGCCTTCGGTCTCGTGTCGGAGATCATTCCGACGTTCTCTCGCAAGCCGCTGTTCGGCTATCCCGTGATGGTGTACTCGGGCATACTGATCGGACTGCTCGGCTTCGGAGTGTGGGCTCACCACATGTTCGCGGTGGGTATGGGCCCGATTGCCGACAGCGCGTTTGCGCTGACGACGATGCTCATCGGTATCCCCACAGGCGTGGAGATCTTCAACTGGATCGGCACGATGGCGCAGGGGCAGCTTCGCTTCACCAGCGCGATGCTGTTCGCCATCGGCCTCGTTGCGCTGTTCACGATTGGCGGGATCTCGGGAGTGATGCACTCATCGCCTCCGGCCGACCTCCAGCAGACCGACAGCTACTTCATCGTTGCGCACTTCCACTACGTGCTCTTCGGCGGATCGATCATGGGAATCTTCGGCGGCATCTACCATTACTTCCCGAAGATCACCGGGCGGATGATGGACGAGAAGCTCGGCAAGATTCACTTCTGGCTCAACTTCATCGCCATGAACCTGACGTTCTTCCCGATGCATTTCTCGGGAATGCTCGGAATGCCACGCCGGATTTACCGCTACGATGCAGGCCAGGGATGGGACACCTTCAATCTCATCTCTAGCATCGGCGCCTACATGCTCGTGATTTCCACGGCGATCTTCGTCTACAACTTCTTCCGCAGCCACAAGCGCGGCGCAATTGCAGGAGCAAATCCGTGGGATGCTGGTACGCTCGAGTGGACGATTCCCTCGCCGCCGCCTGAATACAATTTTGCAACGCTCCCGCAGGTCACTTCGCGCTACCCGCTGTGGGAAGGCTCGGAGGCAGATGCGGAGAGCGCGCGCATCAATGCGCAGGAAGGAAAGACGGCGGAGGAGATGCACATTCCGATGCCGTATCCCACCATCAAGCCGATGATCGTCGCTGGCTCGATGGTACTCATGTTCTGCGGTCTCATGATCGCCAAGGCGCTTCTTTTCGTCGGCGCGGCGTTGATGGTCTACACACTTTACAGCTGGCTCCTGAGCCCGCTCGAGCCGGAGCACCACTAAACCATGTCAGCACCAGCCGCCGCTCACTACACCACCACCGGCCTCGACAGCAGGAAGATTGCAATCTGGGCCTTCATCGGCTCCGAGTGCATGCTGTTTGTGTCGCTCATCTCGACGTACCTGATCTACAAGGGGAGAAGCATTGTGGGGCCGCTCCCGCACGAAGAGTGGGTCAGCCCTTCCGGCGAGCATTTCCACGCGATTCTCAACATCCCCATCACATCGGCCTCGACGTTCGTGCTGCTGATGTCGTCTCTCGCGATGGTGCTCGCTCTCTCCGCCGTCCAGAACAAGAACGTTCCCAAGCGCAACCGGAGCGAGAGAATTCTTGGCTCCTCCAAGCTCTGGCTGTGGATGACCGCCCTGCTCGGCCTCACGTTCCTTGGATTCCAGGCGTTCGAGTTCACCTCGTTCGTGCATGAAGGCCTCAAGCTCAACACGAATCTCTTCGGATCGTCATTCTTCACCCTGACCGGATTTCACGGCGCGCACGTGACTGCCGGTGTGATCTGGCTGCTCACTCTGCTCGCGATCGATTATCGCCGCGGGCTTGGTCCGGCCGACGCGCTCAACGTTGACATCGCTGCCCTTTACTGGCACTTCGTCGACGTTGTCTGGATTGCGATCTTCACGCTTGTTTACCTGATCCAGTAGGCAACGATGGAAAACCACGACAGCCATTCCCCCGCTACAGACAGCGAAGCCCACGTGAGCGGCGAGGAGCACTATCACCCCGGGTGGTCCACGTACTGGAAGGTCGCCCTCATCCTGACGATCATCACTGCCGTCGAAGTGTGGGCGTATTACGTCCCGTCCTTCGTTGCGTCGCGCGCATTCGTGCCTTCGCTGCTCGCGATGTCAGCCGTCAAGTTCGCCATCGTCGTGATGTTCTACATGCACCTGAAATACGATCACAAGCTGTTCAGGGCGCTATTCACCGGTCCGCTGCTCGTCGCCGGCCTCACGCTGATTGCGCTGCTGTTCCTGTTCGGCCAGCTCGTCGCGAAGTTCGGCGCGCGGCTGTAGTGTGTACCCTGCGGTAGCAGCACTCCTCCACCCATTCAGCCAGTTCAGCTGGTTGACATGGTCGATTCACCCGAGCACGGTTCTCGGTATCGGCGCACTCGGGGGGCTGTACGCATGGCGCGGCAGGCAGGCAAACGCCGAGAACCAGCTCACGGTCGGGCAGAAGGCCTCATTCATCTCGGCGCTGTTCGTCATCTTCGTATCACTCAATGGCCCGATTCACGACCTGAGCGATACGTACCTCTTCACAGCCCACATGATTCAGCATCTCCTGCTGACGATGCTGATGCCGCCGCTGCTGATACTTGGCGTGCCAGGCTGGATGTTGCGCCCCCCGCTGAAGAATCGTGCTGTCGCTTCAATCGCGCGCCGCCTCACCAGCCCCGTCGCCTGTTTTGCAATCTTCAATCTTGTGATTGCAGGCTGGCACCTGCCCGTTTTCTACAACGCCGCGATGGCCAATCACAACATTCACATCGGCGAGCATCTCATGTTCATGAGCGCCGCAGTGCTGATGTGGTGGCCGCTCACCAGCCAGCTTCCGGAATTGCCCCGCCTGTCCTATCCCGGACAGATGCTCTACTGCTTTCTGATGATTCTGCCGATGTCCATCGTCGCCATCTACATCACAATGGCCGAGCGAATACTGTATCCCGCTTACTCGGCTGCGCCGCGCGTGACTTCGCTCTCGCCGTTTGAAGATCAGCTGCTGGGCGGGCTCATCATGTGGGTTCCCGGCGGCCTGATATTCATCCTCATCATGACCGTGGTGTTCTTCAAGTGGGCAGGACGCGGCGGTGACGATGCCGCCTCGGCCCAGGTTGACTGGAAGCCGAAAACGGCTTGAAGGCTCAGCTGTTCCCGTGTCCGGGATCGGCTTTCCGCGCCTGACGGTCGTCTGTTCCCGTAAGCGCACGGTCAATGTCGCCACGAAGCGCCGGATGCCGTTTCCACATGAATCCGAACATGAGAGCGGCGGCGAGAAGGTTGGCGATGAATATCTGATACCATGCCATGCCACCAAGAGTCGATTCAGTGAGCAGCGTGGTGAGCCCGATTGCGCCAAGCTCGAACGCGACGAAAGCGATGAGAAACCCGGCGAGAATAGCAGGAGTTTTCGCAGACTGATGTACGATTTTGGCTACCAGTATGCCGACGAGAGCAAATGCGAGATAGTGGAAAATGGTATAGGCGATGACGTGCGACGCGACAGTATCTGGCATCATCGGCGGTTTTCCGAGTACGCTGACCAGGCCCGCTCCAAGCAGGTTCGGAGTCTGGAACGGCTGTGCGGAAACGATGTCAATAATCGCAAACCACACCGCTATTGCAGTGGCCCCGATGAAACCCGCGTACACTCCTTCGCGATTGGAATTGTGTCCGTCAGCCATCGATCATCCTCGTGAGTCGTTGCATTGAACGGGAAATTACCTTGCGTAGTATGCTTTGCCTAGCCGCGCACATGGATGACGAAAACGAAATCGTTTGCCCCGCTGGTGTGAATTTCGCGTTGTCAGGTGTATTCACCATGTATGAGCCGTAATCCAAGATTGAAATCAATGTCTCGCAGCACACCCAGGGTCATCGCCGCCCTTTTTCTGGCGATTTTCGCAATTGCACCGCTCAATTCGACTTCCCAGTCCACAAGGAAAAAGGCGACTGCGACGCGAAAGCGTGGAACCAAGAAGCCCGCTCCCAAACGACGGGCAGCGCCTGCGCCGGCTGCGCCCAGCCCGACAGCGCCGCGGTCAGTCGCAGCGCTCGCGGCCGACATGAATTCGATGGTCGGGAGAGTTCGCGGCGGTCAGTTCGGCGTGATGGTGATTTCACTGACTCGCGGCGACACGCTGTTTCAACACCAGGCCGGCGTGCCGTTGCTGCCGGCATCTACAATGAAGATGCTGACGAGCGCGGCGGCATTCGAAAGACTCGGTCCGCACTACCAGTTCAGCACCGATGTCCTTCACGATGGGACGCTCGGTCCGGATGGGACAATTTCCGGCAACGTGTACCTGCGCGGCGACGGTGATCCATCGCTGTCAGGGCGTTACATGTCTGGCGGCCCCGGGGCGCCGATGAATTTCCTCGCGGATCAGCTGGTATCGCGAGGAGTCAAACGCGTGACGGGCGAGGTTATCGGGGACGCCACGGCGTTTGACGACACGAAAATTCCGGAAGGCTGGCTGACGAGATACCTCCAGTCCGGTTACGCAGCCCGGGTATCCGGCCTGTCGCTGAACGAGAACCTCGTGTGGGTTACGGTAATGCCAGACGGCACGGCAAAGCTCGAGCCCGCGACGAGCGCGATCCAGCTCATCAGCAACGTAAAAAGTGTGGGCGGAGGCGGTGCGAGCCTGTCAGTAAAGCGACAGCTTAGCGGCACCATCACGGTATCTGGTAGAATTGGCTCCAGGTCTGTCCCAAGACGATACGTCTACGTAGTCGAAGATCCAGCCCCGTTCACCACGGGCGCCCTTCGCGCGGCAATGATGGCGAAAGGAATCCAGGTAGATGGAGGCATCCGCCTCGCACCAACTCCGCAAAACGCAGTCAAGATTGCCAGCGTTCAGTCGCCAACCCTCGATCGCATTGTCGCTGCAATGAATCGCGAGAGCATCAACCACTTCGCCGAGCTCCTGCTGCGCAGCGCGGCCCGGGGGTCGGACCACAAGGCACAGGGCACTGTCGCCAATGCCCAGGCGCTGCTGCGACAGTTCTTCGCAGCAAAAGTCGGCGCCGACACCCTGCATCTCGCGGTTTCAGACGGAAGCGGCCTGTCCACCCTCGATCGCGTCACCCCCAGAGCAATGACCCAGATGCTCAGCTATGCACACAGGGCGGAGTGGGGCCCGTGGTTCCACGCCTCGCTCCCCGTGGCCGGAGAGTCAGAACTGCTGCGACGACGCATGCGCGGAGGCGCGGCCCAGGGCAACCTCCACGCAAAGACAGGTACAACCAACGACGTGATCGGACTCGGCGGCTACGTGACCGCACTCAACGGCGAAGTCATCGCGTTTTCCTTCATCTACAATGGCGCAGACCGCTGGACCGCCAAATCGATGATCGACACCATGGGGCAAACCCTGGCTAACTTCGCGCGATAGACCTCACTTCACCGCTGCACCGGACTGCGAACCTCGCGCTTACGTAGTCCGGATTCGCACACCACGCTCTGCAAGCGCAGCCATGTACGGCTCTGCTGGTATGCATTCGTCAGGAGTGTGAACGCCTGCGGGAGCAACTTCTCCGCGCGCCAGCATCTGCCCCGTGATGGAAAGTGAGTAGCCAGTGGCTCGCATCATCGCGCTGATGTCGCGTTCCTCATCATAGAAGTCCACCAGCTCGTACGTATACCTTTTCGGCTTGCCGGCCTTCGTTCCGCTGACCAGCACCCGAAGCGCAACGAGGTCCGTACCGTCCGGCTTGGTGAGACGGGGGCCCATCGCTGCCACCGCCACATCGCGAGGAGAGATGCGCACTCCCTTCACATCGATCAGCTCCTCATCCAGCAGACCCAGCTCCCGGATCGCCTCCATGATCTTTGCATGACCGGGATACCGAAGAGTCTTGTACTCCATTGTCGGGATCTTTCCCTCATACCTGAATGCCATGGTGGAAAGACCGCCCGCCGTATGAAATGCCTCGAGCTCTCCCACTGGTGCGGAAAACCGAACTACCTCGCGCTCGGACAATGCAGTTACCTGCTCGCGCTTGCCATCGCGTAAAACCCACGAGAGCGTGGTGTAATAGTCGAGCACTCCCTCCAGCGAATACACGATCTGGTAGTTGAGCGGCGGCTCCGGCTCCTGCGGCAGCCCACCGACAAAAATCTTCACCTCATTCACTTCATCGAGCTGGTCGATGCCGTGCTGCGCCAGAATATTCACCATGCCCGGCGCCAGACCACAGTCGGGGACGATCGTGATGTTCTTCTCTCGTGCAAGTGCATCGAGCTTCTTTTGCTCGAAAACGATGTCAGTGTTGCCGCCAAGGTCGCAGAAATGCACGCCGGTTTCGGCAGCGTGTGTGGCCAGGTCGAGGTTGAAGTAATAGGGAATGGCGCTCATCACAGCGTCCGATTCCTTCATCAGCGCCCGCACACCCTCGGCATCGCGCACATCGAGGCGCGTCGGAATCAGCCGCTTGCCCGAGTAAGGAGCAAGAAAGCTCGAAAGGTGGCCGATGTTCAGGTCGGCAAGCCGCACCTCTGACACATCGTCATTCTGCAGCAAATCAAACGCACAGGCAGAGCCCTGCAGCCCCGCTCCAAGAACCAGCATTCGCATCTATTCAGACTCCCGTTTAATCGCTGTCAGCGAGGGAATCTACCCGCCGCGCTCCAATGACGTCACCCCGGGCGCAGTCGTTGCAGTATCCGGGCTCATGACCAACGTCGAAACCCGCCCGGCTGCAGACAGCTGGCGCCAGCACATCATTGACAGCGCCGAAGGAATTCGGAGAGTGATCTCGAACACGCAAAGAATTGCAGTTCTCGGAATCAAGGAGGGAGATCACCGGCCAGCGTTCTTTGTCCCGGAATACGCAAAACGTGCAGGATACGACATCGTTCCTGTTCCGGTCTATTACCCCGAGGCAACAGAGATGCTCGGAGAAAAAACCTACCGGACGCTGGCTTCGATTCCAGATCCGGTAGACATGGTCAATGTCTTCAGGAAGCCGGAAGACATCCCCCCGCACCTGGACGACATCATCGCCGCGAAACCGCAGTCAGTGTGGTTTCAGCTCGGCATCCGGAACAACGAAGCCGCGGAAAAACTCGCACGCGCGGGAATCGACGTCGTTCAGGACAGATGTCTGATGGTGGAATTGCGGCGACTTGGCAAATGAACGTGCTGCTCTCCGCTCACCAGCCCACAACGTAGACCACAACCTCAACAGGAACTTCGTGCGCCACCGCGTTGGCGCGCGGCGCGAGCGCCAGTATGTAGCGTCCACCCCTCGTAGCAGCGAGCGCCTTGCCTGACCCGATGGGGAAACTGCGCGACGCCGGATTCGCTCCACCACCTGTCTCGCGCGCCGAGATCACGCCGCGCGCACTTTCGATGGAGAGCGTGCGCCCTCCCGACACCACACTGATCGACGGCGCGCCCTGCATATCCACCGGCACCGACATCTCGAGAACCGGACCTGAAATCCATTTCGATGCAACGGGATTGGCGCCAGACGGCAGCGTAGTATGAAATTCGCCGCTCTTCGGATCGAGCGAGGCCCACGTCTCCGACGGCTGGTCATCCTGCACGCGCGCCGGGGAATTTCCAAGCGCCACAAACTTTCCATCGGCCGTCCAGCTTACCCGCCAGCCAATGGCTACCGGATACATCCTCGGCGCTGACGCATCGGTGGTGCCCGTCGCGCGACCGTCAACCGGAATGCTGATAGTTCCCGGCTGCGCAATGGCCCTCTGCATTGACATGCCGCTAGACGCGAATGAACCCGTCCGAACTGTAGCGCTGTCCATTCCCGTCCTCCGCGCAACATCCTGCCACATCGCCGGCGGAATAGTGTCAGATTCCCTCGGATTGAGCACATACGCCCTGGAGAATGCAATCGTATTCCAGTCGGGCGATGGCGCTACATCCCAGGCGCTGTCCATCCGCGTCTGAAAATTCTTCGACTCACTTCCGAAGAAAAACCCGTTTGGAACTGCCTCCGCCTCCACACCCGCGGGATCTACCATTGCGAGAATGCCCGAGCTGTCCGGAGATAACTGCCACTTCACCTTCGAAGTCATTCCGTAAGTGCCCTGGTTCACACGCACTGCGCTCACCACGGGAGTGCTGCGGACAGAGTTGGTATCAGTCCGTTTTTCGGAAGCGCCGTCGATGCACGCGGTCGCAGCCAGTGCGAGAGGCAGGATGCCTTTGATGGTCTTCATTCTGATGTGCCGTGGAATTGCAACGCGGAACGCCCCGCGCCGGTGTTTCAGCTGCAGACGAGATTACGCCCGCCACCCTTTGCGCGATAGAGAGCGGTGTCCGCGGCCTTGAAAAGATCCTCCGCCGAAGACAGCCCCGGCGATGGATATGCCGCCACGCCGATACTGGCCGTGATGCGAACCTCCTGTTCCTCTGAAAGCGTGAATCTGTGAGCAGCCAGCCTGTCGCGAAGACGTTCCGCGAATGCCACCGCACCCTGAACCCCGGTTTCGGGCAGTACGATGACGAACTCCTCGCCGCCGTACCGCGCCACCGTATCCACACTCCGCACAGCGTGCTTCAGCAGCGTGGCAACCGCGAACAGAACATCGTCGCCCGCCAGGTGGCCATAGGTGTCGTTGATCAGCTTGAAGTGATCCAGGTCGACCAGAAGCATCGCCAGCGGAGCATTGTATCTCCTTACGCGTTCCATCTCGGTGACGAGCCGGATGGTCAGTGCCCTGCGATTGACCAGCTGAGTCAGCGGATCTGTCTGCGCAAGCGCCCGCAGCCGGTGGTTGTCGGCCCGCGTACTTTCAATCGCGTGAGCGCGCTGAATGGCAGCTACACCGCTCTTGACCACGGTCTCTGCAAACTGAACGTCAGCCGCGTCGAACTTCGGAGTGTCGAGTGTTCGCCTGAGCAGGAACACGCCCGAATTGGATTCGTCGAGCGGAAACGGCAGCGCCATTACCGAGCGGACTGTCACCGCAGTTCCTTCCTTCGCCCACTTCTCACGGAGCGAGGCGTATAGCGGGCAGTACTGAAGATCCGGTATCAGTACCGGAATCTTTCCATTCAGGGCTGATACGACCTCCGGATACTTTTCGAGATCGATCTTTAGGTCACGCAGATGCGGCTGTTCGAACGCAGTGGCGACCACTCCTGTTGAGTCACCCGGATTTGCCAGCACTACCGAGGCATGCGACAGCCGAAGCGCACGCCCGAGGCGCCGCACGAGAAGATGAAAAATCTCCTCGGTCGGCACATTTCCCATTACCTCATGCAGAACCTCAACGAGATGCTTTCGCGATTCTTCTTCATCGCGAAAACGCTGAAGCTCGGCCTCCGCCTTGCGGAGCTCCGCGCGTAACGCCTGCACCTCATTGCCATTTGCCTGGCTCAAGCAGTAGGACCTCTGGAAGGCAAGTCATTCGGAATCGGCTGTCGCTGACTCCTCATCGTCGGGAACGGATGTGTCGTCATCGCCCTGATCCCCGTCATCCTCCTCCGGTATGACCCTGGCGACAGCCGTCAACACATCACCGTCGTCAAGATTGACGAGTCTGACCCCCTGAGCGATACGTCCTGTTACCCGGATCTGCGCCACCGACGAACGGATGATGACGCCGTTGCGGGTAATCAGCATGATTTCATCCTCTGGGAGGACCTCCATCACGCCAACCACATCCCCTGTTCTGTCCGTGCGGTTCACGGTGATGATTCCCTTTCCACCGCGCTTCTGCACGCGGTAGTCGTCAATATGGGAACATTTGCCGAGGCCCTTCTCGGTAACCACGAGAATGGTCGCTTCGCGCTTGATGACCACCATGCCGACGACACCATCACCCTTCTTGAGGCTGATTCCACGAACTCCGGTGGTATCCCGGCCCATTTCACGGGCATCCTGCTCATGGAAACGCACGGACAGGCCGAAGCGCGTGGCCAGCACGATATCATTTGTTCCACTGGTCACCTGAACATCGATCAGCTCATCGCTCGAGTCGATCTTGATTGCCTTGATGCCGGTGGTCCTGACGTTCGAGTACTGGGAAAGCGCGCTCTTTTTCACCGTGCCGTTTCGTGTGCAGAACAGCAGGAACTGCGTATCGGTGAATTCGCGCACCGGCACCATCGCCTTGATCTGCGTGTCGGGATTCACGTTGATCAGGTTGACGATCGGCTTGCCCTTGGATGCGCGGCCCGCCTGCGGAATTTCGTGAACCTTGAGCCAGAAGCATCGGCCATCGTCCGTGAAGCAAAGGATGTAATCGTGTGTCGAGCCGATGAAGAGCTTTTCGATGAAGTCCTCATCCTTGAGGCCCTGCCCGCTCAACCCGCGCCCTCCGCGTCGTTGCTTGCGATAGGTCGAGACCGACGTCCGCTTGATGTATCCCGCGTGCGAGATCGTGATCACCATGTCCTCTTCGGCAATCAGGTCCTCGATCGAGAATTCGCCTTCATCGCTTGTGATCTCACTGCGCCTCTCGTCTCCAAACCGCTTGACCGCATCGAGCAGTTCATCGCGGATGATGCTCATCCGGCGCGGACGCGAAGCCAGGATGTCGCGCAATTCCTTGACGAATGCACGCACCTCCCTGAGCTCTGCCTCGAGTTTTTCGATCTCGAGACCAGTCAGCTTCGCCAGACGCATGTTCAGAATGGCTTCGGACTGGCGCTCACTCAGCTTGAACCGCTTCTGGAGCTGCGCACTCGCAGTCGGCGCATCCTCGGCCGCGCGAATCAGCTTGATCACTGCGTCGATGTTGTCGACCGCGATCTTCAGGCCTTCCAGGATGTGCTCACGCTCGAGCGCCTTGTCGAGATCGAACTGCGTGCGCCGGACTACTACCTGATGCCTGTGGCTGATGTAGTGCTCCAGCACCTCCTTCAGCGGCATAACCTTCGGCACGAGCTGGCTCGTGAACGGATCAGGAACGAGCGCGAGCATGATCACGCCAAACGTGGACTGCATCGTCGTGTGCTTGTAGAGCTGATTCAACACCACGCGGGGGATGGCATCGCGCTTCAGCTCGATCACCACGCGCATTCCATCCTTGTCCGATTCGTCACGCAGCGCTGAAATGCCCTCGAGCTTCTTGTCGCGCACGAGCGAGGCAATGTCGCTCACGAGCTTCGCCTTGTTGACCTGATAGGGGAGCTCGTTGATCACGATCTGGGACTTGCTGGAGCTTTCCTTCTCCTCGATCACGGCAAGAGCGCGCATCACGATTCGACCACGCCCGGTTTCCTGGTAGTCCTTGATGCCGGCACGTCCGTAGATGTAACCGCCAGTGGGGAAGTCAGGCCCCTTGATGATCTTCCGCAGCTCCGAAACTTCGAGATCCGGATTGTCAATCAACGCGATTGTCGCTTCCACCACCTCGCCAAGGTTGTGGGGAGGGATGTTCGTCGCCATTCCAACTGCAATGCCTGACGAACCATTGATCAGGAGATTTGGTACGGCCGAAGGCAGCACCTTCGGCTCCATGAGACGATCGTCAAAATTCGGCGCATAATCGACAGTGTTCTTGTCGATATCGGCAAGCATCTCCATCGCAATGCGAGTCAGCCGCGATTCCGTATAGCGATAAGCCGCCGCCGGATCGCCATCCACGCTTCCGAAGTTCCCCTGACCATCCACCAGCGGATACCTGAGCGAGAAATCCTGGACCATTCGCACCAGCGCGTCGTACACCGACTGATCACCATGCGGATGGTACTTGCCGAGCACATCGCCAACCACGGTCGCTGATTTCTTGAAGGGTCGGCCGGGGACGAGACCGAGTTCGTTCATGGCATAGAGAACTCGGCGATGCACAGGCTTGAGGCCATCGCGAACATCGGGCAGCGCGCGCGAAACGATGACGCTCATCGAGTAGTTGATGAACGATTCCTTCACCTCGTCGTGAATCAGACGCGGAAGGATGCGCTCGCGGTTGTTGGGAGCGGTCATTTGGCTTTTTCTGGGGCTTCGGAAGGTGGGAAAGTCAACCGTGAAATATAGGCAATTTCAGGACTTTTCGCAACTTCGGAATCGAGCTCTAACCCGTTGCCGCCAAACCAGTTACAGGTGTGCGCCGCGCGCCGCTCAAGCCCGCCGGATACTCAATGCCCGGAAGCCCCCGCGCCTCAGCCGCAGACGTCGCAATCAGCCGCCCGAAATCCGCCGGCGCCAACGGGTAGGAGATATGGAACCCCTGACCCAGTCCACAGCCCAGATCCCTCAGCCGCTCCCACTGGCACTTCGTCTCGATGCCCTCAGCGACAACCCTCAACCCGAGAATCCTTCCCAGCCCAATCACCGCCTCGGCCAGCGGAGACTTGTTCGCGCCGCTCCCGAGACTGGTAATGAAAGAGCGATCCATCTTCAGACTGTCGACCGGAAACCGCTCCAGATATGCCAGCGATGAATAGCCGGTCCCGAAGTCATCAATGGACAGGCGCACACCCAGCGCCTTGAGCGCGTGGAGCCGCTCCATGGTTGCGCGGTTGTCGTGCACGAGCATGCTCTCGGTCATCTCCAGCACCAGATGGCTCGGCGCGAGTCCGGATTTTCTGAGAGTGACTGCAACATCGTCCACCAGCTCTCCCTGGGACAACTGCCTCCCGGAGAGATTCACTCCAACCATGAGGCCCATCCCCGTACCGCGAACCAGAGGGCCAAACTGGCGCTGCCACGCCTTCGTCTGCATGCATGCATCCCGAAGAACGCGACGGCCTAAGGGGACAATGAGTCCCGTTTCCTCGGCAAGCGAAATGAAATCGAGCGGCTCCATCAGCCCTCGCTCCGGATGCTGCCACCTGACCAGCGCTTCAAACCCGAACATCCTTCCCGTCGAAAGACGCGCGATAGGCTGATAGTACAGCACTATCTCGCCCGCTCCCGGCTCGCGATCTATCGCACGGCGAAGCTCCGTCTCGAGCTCCAGGCGTCTCAGAGCTGCTACGTGCATCGCCGGCTCAAAGGAGGCAGCACAGGCCTTGCCCTCGCCCTTGGCGCGATAGAGAGCAAGATCTGCATTCCGCATCACTTCGTCCGCTCCCTGATGCGGAAGCATTGCTGCGATACCAATGCTCATCGTTACGATGATGTCGGTGCCCTGAACAGCGAATGGCTGGCGGAATGCGCGCAGAATCACTTCCGAAACTTCCTCGGGAGTCGCCGCTTCATCGTCCAGCAATACCGCGAATTCGTCGCCACCAAGGCGTGCTACGGTGTCTGCCGGACGGAGACAGCCCGACAGCCGTTCGGCTACTTCGATGAGCAGCCAGTCACCGGCTGAATGCCCAAGCCCGTCGTTCACCGACTTGAAGTTGTCGAGATCGATAAATAGAACCGCGGGTGAACTGCTTCCGGTTGCAGCGCGCTGGAGAGCGTGCTCCACCCTGTCCCTGAACAACACTCTGTTGGCGAGGTTGGTAAGCGGATCGTGGAAGGCCTGATGTGCGAGCTGCTTCTCGAGTTCCTTACGCTCCGTCACATCGTGAAGAATGGAAAGAACGCCGGCGCGCCCATTGTACGTGACCGGTACAGAGGTCACTTCGACATTCAACGCCCGGCCCTCATTCAGCGGCTTGAACTGACACTCGCACATCGGCGCACGTGCGCCGGACCGAATGATCGATGCCAGACTGTCAGCAAGCGCCGGCACCGTCTCACGCGTGATGAAAGAGAGCAGCGACGCCCCCGCCAGCTCCCTGGGATCGCCCGCTCCAAGCAGGCTGGCGCAGGCCGGATTCGCATACAGAAATTTTCCTTCTGCGTGCAGCGCCACCGCCTGCGGTGAATGCTCAACGAGATTCCTGAAACGCGCCTCGCTCTCCTTGATCGCTTCCGCTGCAAACTTGGTGTCGCTGATATCCCTCACCACCCACAGCACCCTGTCCTCGGCAAGAGGATTGACGGTACCCGCAAACCATACGGTGCGGCCCTCGATCTCGAGCGGATATTCTATCTCGACTTTCCTGCGCGAGTTGAGCGCCCTGGATATGGACTCCAGCGCGAGAGCAGCGACAGGAGGAGGAAGCACGTCCTGAACGCGCCTCCCCAGGAGATCATTTCTCGACTTTGCCAGCAGCTCGTCATGACTAGGGGCAACCTTCTGGTAGAACCCGTCGCGGTCGATCACGAAAAACACCTCGGTGATCGCGTTGAGCAGTGCGGCCTGCTCTACGGCTTCCTCCAGCATGACCACCTGCGCTCGCTCCTTTTCGGAGAACGCCTGCGCAAGCTCTGCATTGCTGATTTCCAGTTGCACTGCCTGCCGCTCGATGGACTCCTTTTGCCGGAGCGCTTCCGTCGCCTGTACGACAAGGCGGGCCCGAATCCCGTTGAGCACTATGAGCAGGACAAGAATCTCGAGGAGTACAGCACCTGATGTAATCAGTCGCAGCCACTGCTCACGTGTTTGGCGCTCGCTGTACAGCGCTTCCTCCGAGGCAACGAGCAATGCCAGTCTCGTCCGCAACACGTCAAACCGCCTCATGTCTGCGGATGAAACGCGCCGCCGAACACGGTTCGCTGCCGCTTGCGGATGGGACTCGAGCCACTGTTTCATCACGCTGCCAATAGCGGCCACACGAGCGGCACGCTCCGGTGTGCCCTGCGCCATCAGCGCCATCGAATCCACGATAATACCCAGCCGGCGTCCCTGTTTTTCCGCTGACGCTTCGAGAACCTCCCGGGCACCTGTCTCGTCCAGAAGCGCTATCTCGCGCTCGACAGTGAGCACATACGCCGTCCGCGTCAGACGGGAAATATCCCGACTCTCGGCGACCCATCTGGAGGTGCCCTCATGAATGACGTACATGGCGCCGACAGTTGCTGCAATTGCCAGCAACGCGAGCGCCGCAACGCCAAAGAGATTGCGAGACTCGCGAACCATCTTGCGATGGACTTCGTTGCCTCTGTCAATCGGGCCTACTATGGCAGCCAGTTCCGTGAGGGTCACGCCGAGAGGACGGAGAAGCAACTGTTTCCGTCACATGTGTGGAGGGGAAAAACCCACCGGCGTGCTACACGACGAATTGCGCTATGTGTTTCGCGGCTCGTCGTAGGTGGCCGCGTCGGCTTCATCCTGCAAGTCGAGCTGCGCGTTGTCCCGGTCTATAGCATCGCGCTCGGCACGGTATCGGTTGTACCACTCACGGGTAACTGCGCCGGCAAGCTCACGATTTCCCAGGCCGAACGACAACCCGAGAGCCAGCGCAATCGCTCCAAAGAGAAGAGCAAAGGCAGTCGTGACTATCTCACTCGCAACACCAAGCTCCTGGAGTGCCATGAATACAGCCAGGATGATGACTCCGCCCTTTCCAACTCGCGCCAGCGTCGGTCCACCTTGCAATCCCCCCGCACTGGCCATGATCAGCCCGCCAACAAACCCACCGAGCACTATGCCGACGATGATGATCACGATCGCGGCAATTACACTTGGTATGTAACTGACCAGTTCGCTGAAAACGTTCGCCAGAGACTGAAGGCCGAGCGCATTCGCGGCCACCAGCATCACTATGAACATTATGAACCAGAACACCAGAGTCGCGCCAATGCGCGTAGGGTTCACATGCGAGCCCGCGCGTTCAACGGCATCCATCACGCCGCCGCGCTCCAGCATCTGGTTGAACCTTATGCGCCGCAGGACCTTTTCTGTTCCCTTCTCAAACAACCGGGCGAGCAGGTACCCGGCAAAAAGTATGACCAGCGCGCCAATAAGCGCGGGCACATACTGATAAAGCTGGGAAAAACTGTCCTGAAGCCGATCGCTGAAAGACGGTGCGGTATCGCCCACGTTTCGCTCTTGATGAATTGCCGATTGAACGTTTAAGAATAGCGATCCATACGCGACTTCGCTCGCTCTAGTTACGCGTTCCCCGCCGAATGTCGTAAATAGCGCTTCGCCGGCAGGACGAGCAGATCAGCCATTCCCGCTTGCGCGCGTACCCCAGGCCGAACGATCCTCCGCCAATTGGACGCTCGGTCATGTGTGCGTTGCACCTCGGGCACACCGGCACCTCCCCGGCGACGAAGGCATCTCGAATCTGCTTGAGTTCTTCAGGCGTGTACTGGGCAGATTCGCTCATTCTGGCATTCTCACCACAACCTTTCCGAACTGCCGTCCGCTGGCCAGTCTCTCGAACGCCTTGTCCCCGTTCTCGAGATCGAACGTGGAGTCTATCTCGGGCATAAGCCTGCCCGCATTCAACTCGCTTACCACCGCCTCGAATTCACTTTCGTTGCCCATCGTCGAGCCAAGAATCGACCACTGATTCCAGAATAGACGTCGAACGTCCGTCTCCACCATTGCACCTGAAGTGCCTCCACAGGTCACCAGGCGCCCCCCTTTTCCGAGAGCAACGAGAGATTCCTTCCAGGTGCTTTCGCCCACGCTGTCCACCACCACCGTCACACCCCGTTTCCCTGTGCGCGCGCGGATTTCCTTTCCGATGGAAGTCGTGCGGTGATTCAGGGTCTCATCGGCGCCGAGCGCAGCAGCGCGCTCCAGCTTTTCGTCGCTTCCCGAAGTCACCCACACGCGCGCGCCGCGGCTTTTTGCAATTCGCATGGCTGCTTGCGCTACGCCCCCTCCAATTCCCCAGATCAGCACGTCGTCATCGCTTCCCACATGCGCGCGCGTCACCAGCATCCTCCAGGCGGTGAGAGTGGCAAGGAGATATGCAGCCGCCACCTCGAACCCGCTCTCAATTCTGCGGACATTACGCGCTGGCACGACGACGAATTCTGCAAGCGTTCCCGGAAAATGCTCGCCCAGGAGCCCGAACCTCACACACAGCGACTGCTCCCCTCTCTTGCAATACTCGCACGTACCATCGCTGATTCCCGGGTTGATCACGACCCTGTCCCCTGGAACAACCGAATCCACACCATCGCCGAGCTTGTCGACCACCCCGGCCCCGTCGGCTCCCATGATCCACGGCGGCGTGATGGCGACCCCGGGCAGTCCTCCCAGCGCAAAAAGATCCAGATGGTTCAGCGCGGCTGCGCGCAGCGCGATGCGAACCATGCCGGGCCCGGGCTCCGGAACCGCGATATCGGTGCGGTACTGAAGCCGTTCAGGTCCGCCATGTTCGGAGATGGTAAGTGCTCGCAACGAAAACCCTGCGGGTTATATTGAGAATCCGTCGCCCCAGAGGGGGACGAGCGCAGAAAATACCGATTCAATACTCATTTTGCTCAGAGTGTAATGATATCCATCAAGGTACCTCCGCTGGGTGAATCCATCGTCGAAGCCACCGTATCGCGCTGGACGAAGAAGCAGGGCGATTCGGTAGCGAGCGGCGAGACGCTTGTCGAACTCGAGACGGACAAGATCACCGTCGAAGTGCCCGCCCCCCGCGCTGGCATCGTTACTTCGATAACAGCCGCCGAGGGCGATGTGGTCAAGGTAGACCAGTTGTTGGGCGAGATCGACGAGACTGCCGCTCCCGCCACAACTTCCGCACCCGCAGATTCCAAGCCCGCTGCTCCTGCAGCTGCAGCGGCTCCGCCAGCCGCCGCAACAGCAGCGGCCCCTGCATCAGCGGCGGCGACTACCCGCTCCACGTCCTCTAAGACTGCAGAACCCAAGTCATCCCCCGCCGCTCGCCGCGAGGCAACCGATTCCGGAATAGAAATCAGCGGCGTCACGGGCACCGGCCGCGGTGGTGTCGTCAGCAAGCCTGATGTCATTGCACACAAGGACAAGAGCGCCGAGGCTGTCAGTGCTCCCGCAGCCAGTGCTCCGGCGGCGACTACCCCGACTGCATCGAGCCAGCGCGAAACTCGCGAGAAAATGTCCACGCGCCGCAAACGCATCGCGGAAAACCTGCTCAATTCCCAGCACTCGACGGCCCACCTCACGACGTTCAACGAAATCGACATGACGGCGGTGAATACGCTGCGCGATCGCATGAAGGAAAAAGTCATGCAGGAACATGATGTGAAACTCACATTCATGCCCTTTTTCGTAAAAGCAGCGTGCATGGCACTCGAACAGTATCCGATGGTGAACGCCCAGATAGATGGTGACACCATCATCTACAAGCACTACGTGAACATGGGCATCGCCGTCGCATCCGACGCAGGTCTCGTCGTACCGAACCTCAAGGACGCGCATGCCAAGGGGATGCTCGGAATCAGCCGCGACATCTCGTCAGTTGCCAAGCGCGCGCGCGATGGCAAGCTCACAATGGACGACCTCACCGGAGGAACGTTCACTATCACCAACGGCGGAGTGTTCGGCTCGCTCGTCTCGACTCCAATCATCAACTATCCGCAGGTTGCCATCCTTGGTCTTCACAAGACTCAGGATCGCCCAGTCGCAATCGACGGAAAGATCGAGATCCGGCCCATGATGTACATCGCGCTTTCGTACGACCATCGAATAGTGGACGGACAGCAGGCCGTGTTGTTCCTCGTGCGCGTCAAGGAGCTGATCGAGGATCCTGCCGCAATGCTCATCTCCTGACTTCGATGCCCGATATGAAAAACGCTGACGTCGTCGTAATTGGCGGCGGACCCGGGGGCTACGTCGCCGCCATTCGTGCCGCCCAGCTCGGCCTCTCCACCGTCTGCGTCGAAATGGACAAGACACTCGGCGGAACCTGCGTGAACGTTGGCTGCATTCCTTCCAAGGCACTGCTGACCTCCTCGGAGCACTTCGAATTTGCGCGTCTTCACGCTGCAGATCACGGCGTAATGCTCGAGGGAGTTTCGGCGGATCTTGCGAAGATGATGGAACGCAAGGACAGCGTTGTCGGTCAGAACACCAAGGGAATCGAATTCCTCTTTCGCAAGAACAAGATCGAGTGGGCGAAGGGCAGAGGCGCGCTCAGGAAAGGCAACGTCGTCGAAGTAACCGCTGACGATGGAACCAAAGTGTCGTATCAGGCCAAGAACGTGATCATCGCCACCGGTTCGGTTCCAATCGAACTTCCGTTTCTTCAGTTTGACGAAGAGCGGGTCCTCTCGAATGTCGGCGCGCTCAGAATTCCAGAGGTCCCAAAACATCTCGTCGTCATCGGCGGCGGCGTGATCGGCCTCGAACTCGGCTCCGTTTGGCGGCGCCTAGGCGCAAAAGTGACGGTCGTCGAATTGTTCCCGACCATTCTTCCGGGCAATGATGCGGAAGTCATAAAGGAAGCTGACAAGACTTTCCGAAAGCAGGGCCTCGAAATTCGCACGGGGACGAAAGTCACCGGCGCCAACCGCGAGGGCAGCGTCGTCAAGCTGGAGCTGGAGAAAGACGGTGCGAAGGAATCTCTGGAAGCGGACTACGTGCTCGTATCCGTCGGACGCAAGCCTTCACTCACCGGGATAGGTGCGGCGGAACTCGGGCTCACTCTCGGAAAGCGCGGCGAAATTGCAGCCGACGCCGAGATGAGAACCAACCTCCCCAACGTATTCGCGATTGGCGATGCAGTCGGCGGAAAGCTGCTTGCGCACAAGGCGGAAGAAGAAGGCGTCGTAGCAGCCGAGGTTATTGCGGGCCACCACGCGAAGATGGACTACGGGTCGATGCCATCCGTGGTGTATACGTGGCCTGAAATCGCCACAGTGGGACTCGCCGAACACGAAGTGAAGGAGTCCGGACGCGACTACAGAACGGGGAAATTTCCCTTCTCGGCAAATGGGCGCGCCCGCACGATGGCGGAGACCGGCGGTTTCGTGAAGTTCATCGCCGATGCAAAGACCGACGAGCTGCTCGGCTGCCATATCATCGGCCCGAATGCTTCTGATCTCATACAGGAAGTCGTGCTTGCGTTCGAGTACAGGGGATCTTCCGAGGACATCGGCATGACCGTGCACTCGCATCCCACGCTTTCCGAGACGGTCAAGGAGGCCGCGCTCGGCGTGCTGGGCCGATCGCTACATATATAGGTAGTGTCGCCGACGTAAAGGTGCTTGCTCCCGCCCTGAAGCGACTGGATGTCCGCGCGGCGCGCGAAGGTGACCTTGCCGCGGCGCTCGCTTTGCTGGCATGGGAGCGCCAGAAAAATCCCTGGCTCGAGCAAACGCCGGAACTGCTGACTGGAGCCATGAGCCGCCGCCCCGGTGATTACAACGCGTGCGTGGCCGAACGCGACGGCGAACTGGTGGGGTTTGGTCTTTATGGTCTCGTTGCGGGAGCAATCGGAACAGGGATCATTCAATCTGTGATCGTCGCCCCGCGATCCCGTCGAGCCGGAATTGGGGTCCGCATCCTCGAATACGCCATCGCCGATCTCGCATCGAGGCGCGTACGAGTGATCTTCGCCGAGGTGCCGGGAGATCCTCACCTGGGACGCTACAGGGCACTGTTGCTGTCGCATTCGTTCCTGGAGGAAGCAAGAATCGAGGACTATTATCACGATGGCATTCCGCAGATTATCTCGCGCCTCGATCTGTAGCGCTCCTTCACCACAGGCGAAACCATGCTTCTCGATCCGGTAGCACTCAATGACCCACCTGAGCTTGGCGATGACGAAGCTTCTGCGTCCAAAAAGCTGGCAAGGGGCGACGAGCTGAAGTCAAAGCTGGGGCGCCAGCTCGACAAACTCGGCGACCTCCAGAATCTATTTTATGCGGACGGACGGCATTCACTCCTGATTGTGCTTCAGGGACGTGACGCTGCGGGCAAGGATGGAGTTGTTCGCACCGTGATAGGCGCGTGTAACCCTTCAGGTGTGAGAATCAACTCGTTCAAGGCGCCGACTCCCGTCGAACTCGCTCATGACTATTTGTGGCGAGTGCACAGTGTGGTGCCTGAAAAAGGGATGATGGGAATCTTCAACCGGTCGCATTACGAGGATGTGCTGGTCGTGCGGGTGCACGAACTCGTTCCCGAGAGCGTCTGGTCTCAGCGCTACGAACAAATCAACGCGTTCGAAAAAATGCTGAGCGAGAATGGCACCGTGATTCTCAAGTTCTTCCTTCATGTATCCCACGAGGAACAGAGACAGCGCCTGCGCGAGCGCGTGGAGGATGAAAGGAAGAACTGGAAATTCAACGCTGGCGATCTCGATGAGCGAAAGCTCTGGACCCAGTACACAGAGGCATACCGCGATGCGCTCGGAAAATGCAGCACATCGTGGGCGCCGTGGTACGTGGTCCCGGCAGACAGCAACAAGGCCCGGAACTACCTGATTGCCAAACGCATAGTCGAGACGCTCGAAAGCCTGGACCTGCACTATCCGAAGCCCAAGACCGATCTGAGGGAGTATCTGGGATCGCTCGAGTAGGGCCTTAACGTCTCACTCGACGCGTCGTCTACCGAACGTCAATGAGACAATTCAGCAGGAAACTGTCCATAGTGCTGGCGACAACGATCGTCGCTCTGCACGCGCCGTACGTTAGAGCACAGTCGCCTGCCCATCGCGAGCAGACCGCCGACCAGCAGGTAATCCATTCGCTGAATCGGATGACCTTCGGAGCCAGGCCAGGCGACGTTCAGCGAATTCGCGCCATCGGACTCGACAAGTGGGTAGAGCAGCAGCTTCATCCGGAGCGCATCGACGATTCGGACATCGAGTCGTTCCTCACCCGTTACGACTTACTCGGGAAGGATCAGAACGAACTCCTGATTCAATTCACCACCGCCCAGCGCGAGCGCCGCGTGGTGGCCGGGGATTCCGCGACCAGACTTGCGGGGAGGATGGCCGGAAGCGACATGGCGTTGCGCCAGGTTGCACTGAGCCGGAGACAGCTCGTAGGTGAGCTCCAGTCCTCGCGAGTAGCACGCGCGGTCGCAAGCAACCGGCAGCTACAGGAAGTGATGACCGACTTCTGGCTCAACCACTTCAACGTTTACGCGCAGAAAGGTCCTCCCCAGCCGTTTTACATCGCGCAACTCGAGAACGATGCCATCCGGCCGCGCGCGCTTGGCAAGTTCCGCGATCTGCTCGAAAGCGTAGCCAGAAGTCCCGCGATGTTGTTCTACCTCGACAACGCGCGAAGCATGGCCGACAGTTCGCAACCTCGCCTTAACGCACGGGGAATGGCACGAGTGCCGAGCGGCGGCAGAAAGTCCGGCCTGAACGAGAACTACGGACGGGAGCTGCTGGAACTGCATACGCTCGGTGTTGACGGCGGATATACGCAGCGTGACGTGATTGAAGTTGCGCGCGCTTTCACCGGCTGGACCATCAAGCCGCCGGCAGCAGGTGGGGGATTCGTTTTCCGTCCACAGGTGCACGACGCGGGAGAAAAAGTGGTGCTCGGCCACCGCCTCAAGTCCAATCGCGGAATCGAAGACGGCGAGGAAGTTCTCGACATTCTGGCGAAACACCCCGCAACCGCGCGTTACGTCGCGACGAAACTGGCGCGCCGGTTTATCTCGGACAATCCGCCGCCTTCGGTGGTTGATCGCGCAGCAGCAGTCTTTCTCAGAACGGATGGCGATCTTCGTGAGGTCGTCCGCACAATTCTCACCTCCAACGAGTTCTACCTCCAGCAATCCTACCGTGCCAAGGTTAAATCACCCTTCGAGCTCGTTGTGAGCGCGGTGAGGGCGATGAACGCAAAACCCGACAGCACACCGCGAACCGCGCTGGCAATTGCCTACCTCGGCCAGCCGTTGTTCGGCCACCAGGCACCGAATGGATATCCTGAGACGGGCGAAGCCTGGATGAACACCGGGGCGATTCTGAACCGTATCAATTTCGGAATGTCGGCGGCAGCAAACAGAATTCCCGGTGCGAGCGTGAAGGCCATCCCGGGCCTCGATGCTGTGGCGTCCGCGGCCCGAACCAGTCAGGTGGACGCTGTCATTGCCGTTCTGCTGGATGGCTCGGTCTCGCCAGACACGCGGGCAGTGCTGCTGACGGGTGACAATCCAATGCTCGACAGTAAGGGGATGCAGGCAGGCCCGATGAACAGTCCAGCCGGAGAGCAGCGTCAGATGGCGCAACCGGTTTCGCTGACAGGGCTGGCCCAGGTCGTGGGCCTCGCGCTCGGGTCGCCCGAGTTTCAACGGCGTTAAGGAGACGACAATGCAACGACGAGCATTTGTAAAATCTGGAGCGCTCGCACTCGTGACAATCGGTCTGAGCCCGGGTTTCCTCCGCAGGACTGCGTTCGGAGCTCAGCTCACGAATGCACCGAAGGGAAAGACGCTGATCTGCCTGTTTCAGCGCGGAGCCGCAGATGCGCTCAACATTGTAGTGCCCCACGGAGACAAGTCGTATTACGACCTGCGTCCGTCGATTGCGATTCCACGTCCCAGCGGACTGTCCGCGAAAATATCGCCAGATGCGGCGATCGATCTCGACGGATTCTTTGGCCTGCATCCTTCACTCGCGCCGTTCAAGCCTCTTTATGATCGTGGGCTGTTGGCGCCCGTACACGCGGTAGGCAGTCCCAGCACCACGCGCTCTCATTTCGATGCGCAGGACTACATGGAAACCGGAACGCCCGACGTGAAGGGAACCACCGACGGCTGGATGAATCGGTATCTCGCGGTGAAGGGAACGTGCGATGAATGCCGCACCACTCCGTTCAGGGCTGTATCACTCACCCAGCAGACTCCGCGCATTCTCGAAGGTACCAGTGAAGTTGTTGCGATGAACAGCCTCAACGAATTCTCTCTCCGCGCGTCGGGATCGCAGGCAGAACGGATCGAGTCGCTTTATCGCACCGGGTCTGCCGATGTGGTGCATGGCGCCGGCGCCGAAATGTTCGAAGCGGTGAAGATGCTCAAGGCGGCAAACCCCCAGAAATACGCGCCGCGAAACGGTGCCGTGTATCCGAGATCGCAGTTCGGTCAGCGGCTGCTTCAGATCGCGCAGCTCATCAAGGCAGACGTGGGGCTCGAGGTGGCCTTTGCTGATGTCGGGGGGTGGGACACCCACGTGAATCAGGGAGCGGTCACGGGACAACTCGCCACGCGCCTCGACGACTTCGCCACTTCCATCGCGGCGTTGGTGACCGACCTCGGCGACAGAATGGACGACGTGTTGATCATGTCGATGTCCGAGTTCGGCCGCATGGCTCGCGAGAATGGAAATCGCGGCACCGATCATGGCCATGCGGGAGCTCTGTTCGTGATCGGCGGGGACGTAAAAGGCGGAAAGGTCTACGGCCGGTGGCCCGGCCTCGCTCGCGAACAGTTATACGAGGGTCGTGACCTCGCACTGACGACAGATTTCAGGTCGGTGTTTTCTGAAGTCACGACTCGTCATATGGGCGCCGCAAGCGTGGACAAGATTTTCCCTGGCTTCGCAGGAAAGCGGACGGATTGGCTCGGGCTGGTGTAGTCGTCAGAATCTGAAGATTTTGCCAAGGGCTTTTCCAAGTTTCTTCCCGATCTTTCCAAGGTCATTGCCCTGGTCGCGAGCAATCGCGGCATCATTGTTCCAGACCGACTCGTCATCGTACGATGGTCCGTGCTCGGTACACTCGGTTCTCGGCCCGGTACCTGGCTTGAAGTACTCGACCTTCCTCGCCGGGCACCATTCGTTAGCCACCCACCCCGTGGTTGGATCGATCGTCACTGCCTCATCCATCCCGGGTGGAGGCTGCCATGCGGTTGCGGGCACCGGCTCGCGCCATCCCTGATTGTAGAACTCTGCCCAGGCGGGAGCGGCAAGACGCCCGCCGGACGCATCATGGCTTATCGAGTGCGGATCGTCATAACCGAACCAGACAGCCGCAACCAGGTTGGGCGTGTATCCGACAAACCAGACGTCTGCGCCGTTGTTCGTCGTGCCCGTTTTCCCCGCGATCATTCCTTTTGCGCCCCAATCACGAATGGGTCGGCCGGTTCCATAGTCTACGACTGCGCGCAGCATTGTGGTGAGACTGTATGCGTCGCGCGGATCGAGAACCGCTTCAGGCGCAACTGTTTCTCCACTCCACAGCACCTTCCCATCGCGCGACTCAATTCTTTTTACAAGGCGTGAAGTGACGCGAAATCCGCCGTTGGCAAAGGGTGCATATGCACGGACGAGTTCAATCGGTGTGACGTCGAGCGCTCCGAGAGCGACCGCCGGAAAGTTTGGGATGTCGCTCTGGATTCCCATGCGGTGAGCAGTTTCGATCACTCGTCCCAATCCAACCGACTGGCTGACACGCACTGCTGCTGCGTTTGAGGAACGCATCAGTGCGCGACGAAAGGTGATGAGCCCTGCATACTGTCCGTTGTAGTTCGCGGGACTCCAGACACTTCTGCCCTGAACCACGTCAACCGGTTCATCCCGAACATCAGAGGCGGGTGAGTAGCCGGCGGCCAGCGCCGTGGCGTACACGAATGGTTTGAAGGCAGAACCCGGCTGGCGCTTTGCCTGAAGGGCGCGATTGTAATTGCCACGCTCATACTTTCGTCCCCCAGTCAGCGCGCGAATGTCTCCATTGCGAGGGTCCATCGCGATCATCGCACCCTGGATCTGATGCCGCGTTCCGTTCCAGTAACCGCTCGATTCCCGCTGAATTGCTGTCGCTCGCCGTGAGATAGCGCGGTCCGCAGCGCGCTGGGCGGTTATATCGAGGGTTGTATAAACCGTCAGGTCGGCAACATCATCTCCCTTGTCGCCGACAATCGAATCCGTAAAAGCCCGCACTGCATCAAGTGCATACGAATCAGTTTTCGTATCGGGCCGCCAGGTTTCCTTCGAGATGCGGAGTTTCATCGCCGTGAGAGATGGAAGCCTGTCGGGTGATATGTAGCCGGCCTCCGCCATCAACCCCAGCACGAGATTTCGCCGGGTAACCGCGCGAGCGGGATTTCGTCGCGGCGTATAGTACGAAGGTGCCTTTGGAAGTGCGGCGAGCATCGCCGCTTCTGTCAGCGTAATCTTGCTCACACTTTTTCCAAAGAGATCGCGGCTAGCTGCCTCGACTCCATAGACGCCGCGACCCATATAAATGGCGTTCAGGTAGAGCTGAAGAATCTGGTCTTTCGTGAGCGACCGTTCCATGAGACGGGCCACGCGCAGCTCGATCAGCTTCTGTTTCATGGAGCGGTTGTCGTACTTTTTCACCACAAAGCTGTTCTGCGCCGCCTGCATCGTGATCGTGCTGAAACCCTGCCGCACGCTTCCAGCGCGCACATTTCTGAAGACTGACCGGGCGAAACCACGCCAGTCTACGCCGCTATGCGAATAAAAGCGCCTGTCCTCCGTGGCAATGAATGCCTGCCGCACGTGAACCGGCACCTCCGAAATGGGTACATTGAGGCGTCGCACGACAGCAAGCCGGCCCATGAGGCGGCCACCGCGATCGTAGATGCGGCCACCCTCGTCGGGTTGATAGGTCTGTATCTGTCGGGGCGTGGGACATCTGTCGAATCCACACGTCGCAAGCCAGGCATCGAGGACAACCACGCCGAGAATGCTTATTGCGAGCAGAGAAGTTAAAGTAAAGGCGCGATGCCTTTCATCACTCCACCACCGCTTTACCGAACCCATGTTAAAACGCATTTCAGCCACAGTTCTCCTAGCGGTTTTGTCCATCGCCTGCACGAAAGGCGAGAACACTTCTGGCTCCGTTGCCGAAGCCGCAACAGCGAAACCCGCACCAACTGATACACCGGTTCCCGACTCAGGGGCCACCGGGGCCTCAGTCCCAATGGTAACTACGGCTGCAGATGCCGCGAGGATTCCGAATGAACTCGGGCGAATTCCCGTCGTCGAGTATCACCTGATCACCGATCACGATGCCACTTACTCGAGAGAGCGCGCACATTTTGCGCGCGACCTCGAGTTCATCTACCAGAAGGGCTACCGACCGATCACCATGTCGCAGCTTCTGGACCGCAAGATCGATCTGCCGCGCGGACTCTCGCCGGTGGTGTTCGTGTTCGACGACGCATCGCCGAGCCAGTTCAGCTACATCGAGAAGAACGGAAAACTGGAAATAGATCCGGCGAGCGGCCTGGGGATCTGGCTCAACTTCCGGAAGAAGCATCCTGACTGGTCGAACTCCGCAGTGTTCTGCATGCTGTCGGGAGCGGCCGCCGGACGTTCATTCTTTGGAGACAAGGGCATCGAAGGCCAGAAGAGCGAATGGCGCTTCAAGAAAGTCCAGTTCCTTCACGAGCAGGGCTTCGAGCTGTGCAATCACACGCTATGGCATGCGAATCTCTCCAAGTATTCAGATGCTGTAGTGCAGGAGCAGATCGCCCGCGGACAGCTGGCAATTGACTCCGCTGTCCCGGGTTACAAGGTGCGTACCTTCGCTCTTCCCCTCGGAGTGTGGCCGAAGAACCGCGCGCTCGCGAAGAGCGGATCGTGGACAGATCCCAAGTCTGGCAAGGTCACTCGCTATGACAACCACGCAATTCTCGAGGTCTCCGGTGGCCCGACGGAAAGCCCCTATGATCCGAAATTCAACCCGCTCAGCATCAAGCGTATCGAAGTGATTGGCGCACAGATGGAAGCGATACTCGAGCGCCTGGACAAGAACGGAAATCGGTACGTGTCGGACGGAGATCCAAAGACTGTTGCCCGGCCAACCGCAGCCGCGACAGGCAAGTGAGGTTCTCAGAACCTCCAACCACGCAGACTTCGCAGCGCTGAATCCAGCGCGTCCCGCTGCTCGCGCTCGGTTGCAGTCGCGAGCAGCTGTTCGTAAGTAAGAATCGCCAGGTCGAGAGCATCATGATCCTGTTCAGCGCCAGCAAGTGCAGCAGCGTTGTCCGCTACGTTGGCGCGGGCCAGGTCGTCCTTCGGAAAGCGCTCGGAAACCTGCTGCCAGCGACCCAGCCTTTGTCGTGGATTGGATTCGGACAGCGCCCACAGATGCCAGCCGGCGCGGTTGTCAGGATCTGCGGCAATGGCTCGTGAAGCGAGGTCACCAACAGCTTCCGGCCCGCGGCCTCCCAGCCAGTACGCATTTGCGAGAGCGATCAGTTTCTGCGCGTCATTCGGATAGTCTGCAACGGCCTGTTCCAGGGCCGGCGTTGGGTCAGCCGGTTCGTTCAAGTGCGAATCTCCAGTGATCTGTTGAGCGGTATGTATACTGTAAAGATACTGCCCGACGCCTGGGGTTCTCAGCTGCCAACGGCGAACCCGACCCCTGCCCTCTGAAATTTTCAACTGGACAACTTGAGCGCTTCGGACTACCATTCGGGAAGCCGTTGGACAGTTCCCGCGGTCAGATGTACCATTCTTGCACTAGCGCAGCCCATTGAGGCGCGCCTACAAAGAGAATGAAGTTGCGGGTCGCCGCGTGAGTAGATACCGCGCCCGTCGCAACAGCCAATCGCGCTATTTTTTTTACGCCACACCATAATTTGATGAACGAACGCCGACGTCCTTCTCGTCGCGGCCGAGGCCCACGTCCGTCCGGCCCTCGTGCGAATGAGCCCTACGGGGATGCTGACCCGTATCGCGAGACAACTGAATCAGCTCCACAGGACACCGAGAACCTCGATGGCCAACGGTCACGCAACGACATGAACGGTGATGGAATGGATGAAGCCACTGCATCGTCCCCGGTCGATGCCCCGCATTCCGGGGGCGGCTCTGGCAACGAGTCAGGTTCGGCTTCCGACGACGCCGGCAATAGCAACGACGGCAACAGCAACGACGGCAACAACAACAACAACAACAACATCAACAGAAACCAGCAGCGCAACCATCCGCAGTCCGGTCAGGGCAACAGCAACCGGGGTGATCGTGACAGCCGCCGGGACAGGGGCCGCAACAGGAATCAGCGCGGACGTGGACGCAACGCCCGTGGCGGACAGCAGCGCGATGCAGCACCGCGCCAGCCAACGGCACCTGTGGTCGCTGACAGCGAAACAACTGGATGGTATGACGTCGCGCGCGACGGCGGCTACATAAGGCGAGCTGCGAACAGCTACCTGACCGATCCTTCAGATGCGTTCGTGCCTTCCCACCTGGTCAAGCAGTACAACCTGCGCCGCGGTGATGCAGTTTTTGCCACGACGGGCCGCGATCCGCGCGGACGCAACGTCGTAGCCGAGATCACTCAGATCAACGGTGATGATCCGTCACTCGCTGGACGCCGCCCCGATTTCGGTTCGCTCATCGCATCATATCCCGAGCGAAAGCTCAAGCTCGAGACCGGCCGCCCCGCGAAGGGCGGACCAGAGCTGACACGACGTGCAATCGACCTCATCGCCCCGATTGGCTACGGCCAGCGAGCCCTGATCGTCGCACCGGCACGTGCTGGAAAGACGATGCTGCTTCAGGCAATCGTCGAAGGCGTCGCGGTCAATCACCCCGAAGCTGCCCTTCTCGTTCTGCTCGTGGATGAGCGTCCCGAAGAAGTCAGCGAAATGATTACGTGGGGGTACGGCGAAGTCGTCGCATCCAGTTTCGACATGCCTGCCGCGCGGCATACCGACGTCACCGAGATGGTGCTCGAGCGTGCGAGACGGCTGGTCGAACTGGGCAAGGATGTGGTCATCGTGCTTGACTCCATCACGCGAATGGCCCGCGCCTACAACACGGTCGAACGCGGTACCGGCCGCACCCTCAGCGGCGGTCTCGACGCTACCGCCATGGCCAAGCCAAAGGCCTTCTTTGGCTCCGCCCGTTCCGTCGCCCCGGAAAATGGCGGCGGATCCCTGACGATCATCGCTACCGCTCTCGTAGAAACAGGATCGAGAATGGACGACGTGATCTTCGAGGAATTCAAGGGCACCGGAAACTGCGAAATCAAGCTCGACCGGTCGCTGGCCGAGAAACGCATTTATCCCGCGATTGATGTGTCCACCAGCGGTACCCGCCGCGAGGACAAACTGTTCAAGCCGGAGCAGTTGGAGCACGTGTATACGCTGAGGCGGGGACTCCAGCAGATGCCGTCATCTTCGGCCATGGAGTGGCTCATCAAACGCATCGCCGGAACCCCTGGGAACGACGCATTGCTCGAGGGCCTCTAGGACCTGCGCCGCAGGCCCCGTTCGCGGGCCCGCACCTTGCTCTTAGACCCGGTATGGAGTGGCCCCGAATACACTGGCTCTCCGGGGTTGCAGCCTTCATGCTGCTCCTTCCCGGAGTCGCAGGATCCCAGAATCCCGCAAAAGATAAAGACCCCTCCAGACTGGAGGTGGACAAGCTCGTTCTCAAGGGTGTCAATTCAGTAGATCCCAGCGAACTGAAGCTCAGCATCGCCACCGATGCATCCCACTGCGTGAGCCTCGTACTCACGCCGCTCTGCAGGATCTCCCACTCGCATTTCATCTACGCCCGCAAATACCTCGATCACGTCGAACTCCAACGGGACGTACTGCGCGCGCAGGTTTTTTACTGGAAGCGCGGCTTCAGGCAAACCGAGGTGGATACGCTCGTTCAGCGAAAGGGCGAGGACGATGCAATCGTCACCTTCCTGGTAGATGAAGGCCCGCCGACGCTGGTGTCAGACATCACCGTTACGCAGACCAAACCCGTCCTCACGAACAGGGAAATTTCCAGTCGCCTGCTGCTCAAACGGAATACGCCACTCAACCTGATCAAGCTCGATTCCAGCCTGGTCTTCCTGTCCCAGGGACTTTGGAACAACGGCTATGCCGATGCCATAATCGACACCACCGTCGTTGTGGACAATGAGGCAAAATCGGCCACGGTTGCAATCTCCCTCAATCCCCGGTGGATTGCGACAGTCTCCGATATCATCATCGAAGGAAACGACAAGATCGCGACCAGCACCATTCTCAAGTCTCTCACGCTGCGCCCCGGCAGCCTGTTCAAGCGCTCCGAACTCCTGCGCAGCCAGCGCGCGCTGTACGAGTCGAACCTCTTCAAGCGCGCCGCAATCGAGATTCCACGGCAGGGCGATTCGTCGAAAGTTCTGATCGTCACGGTCACCGAAGCTCCGCTGCACGAAACGCGACTGAGCACCGGCTTCAACACCATCGACTTTTTTCAGGCCGAAGGTCGATTCACCAATTACAACTTTTTCGGACGTGCGCGGCGACTCGAACTTCAGGCGGGTGTTGGAAACCTTTTCGCCAATTCGCTGAACGGCCGCTTCATTTTTCGCGATGTCTTCAGTGGTATCATCGATCAGAGATCCAGGTATCTCGCGCCCACCTACAACGCCAGCCTCAACCTCCGCGAGCCGTGGTTCGGGGCACAGGGGAACGAACTCGGCGCCAGCATTTTTGGACATCGAAGAACGGCGCCCGGCATCTATATCGACAAGGGGTTCGGAACCACTGTGGCGTTTACCCGCGAAGTGGTGGAGCGCGCGACAACCAGCGCCAGCTATCGCTTCGAGCTGAATCGCGTCGACGCCGGCGATATCTACTTCTGCGTCAACTTCGGCGTGTGCGACAGGCCGACGCTCGGCGCACTTCGGCAGCGGCACCGCCTTTCGCCGTTTACTCTTGCCGGAACTATCAACCGTTCTGACCAGCCGCTCTCCCCCACGCGCGGCTACAGGGCCAACGTCGACGTCGAACACGCATCTGGATTTACGCTCTCTGACTTCAGATACAACCGGACAAGCCTGGACGCCGCTGTTTACCGGCCCTTCCGCAGGAACTCCTCGATCGCCACGCATCTCCGGCTCGGCTGGGTAGGTGCGCTGGAGAGTACGGCATCTGCTGTCGGCGCCATAGGTGGAGAAGCCGGGATTTTGCACCCGAGAAAACGCTTTTACTCTGGTGGTTCACGCTCGGTGCGCGGATTTGGGGAGAACCAGCTCGGGCCGCGCGTGCTCACGATCCCCTCCTCCAAACTTCGGAATGCTGACCCGTCGTGCACTGAGCAGGTGGACATCAGGTCATGTAATCCCAACGACCCAGACATCAAGCGCACTGACTTCGAAGCTCGACCCCTCGGCGGCAACTTTGTCGCGGAGACGAGCGTTGAATGGCGGATGCCCGTGTGGAAGCAGGTAGTCGCGGCTGTTTTTGTTGATGCCGGCTACGTATCGCAGCGCACCAATCCAACTCTTCCCGCAAACAGGTCTGCCATCACTCCGGGATTCGGAGTGAGATATCTGTCCCCCGTTGGCCCGATTCGGGTGGATTTTGGAATCAACCCCGGCCGCTCTGAGGCTCTTCCGGTGTTGACGGATGCGGTTGTCGATGGCGAGAAGAAGCTGGTGACTTTGACAAACCCCAGGAACTTCAGCGTCGTAAGAGGCGGAGTGCGAGGAGTGCTCGACCGTCTGACGCTCCATCTTTCCATCGGTGAGGCGTTCTGATGCGAGTCATCCTCATCCGCATCATGGCCGCAATCTCGATAGTGATCCTGATTCTTGTGATCACAGTATTCGCGCTCACCAATACGGAGTGGGGACGCAACACAGTACGCGACAAGGTCGTGGGCTCCATTCAGGGCGGCTCGCACGGCATCATCAAGGTCGGCAGCGTCACCGGCAATCTTCTGAAGGGTTTTACCCTCCACGATCTGGTGATCACCGACAGCGCGGGGGCGCCTTTCATCAAGGCAGCTGAAGCCACAGCCCGCTATGGCGTAAGATCTCTCACGAAAAACCGGGTGGACTTCGATGCCGTGACGCTCAAGGGCGCGGTCATCGTGCTGGATCGCAAGCCCGGCGGCAAGTGGAACTACGACCGGATTTTTCCGCGCGACACTCAGACCGCTGACGGGCCGAGGAAAACCGGTTGGGGAACCTGGGTGCGGTTCACCAACGTGACATTGCTCGACGCCGATGTCACGCTGCGCTCACCGTGGGAACCGAAGGCCTCGCTGGGCCCGGTAAAACGGGACTCGCTGCTGCGCTATGCGCTCGGTCCGGATGGCCGGTTCCTGCTGGAGAAAGTTCCTGGCGGTTATCAGAAGATATCGAGCTTCCATCACATCTTCGCGAAGCTGCCACTGATTCGCTTTGAGGATCCAACGCTCCCAACACGGCGAGCAGATGTCGAATCCCTCACGATGATCGCGGAGCCGTTTCGGCCTCCAACCGTAGAGGTGAAATCACTCGTTGGACGCTTTGACTTCACCTCGGATTCAGTCTGGTTCCGGAACCTGAAGGTTTCGCTCCCCGGGAGCAACCTCACGGGGAGTGGCCGCTACGTCGTCGAGACGAATGACCTGACGCTGAGAGTGCACGCTCCGCAGGTTGCGGCGGCTGACCTCCGCTGGGTCGAACCTCGGCTGCCGGTGAAGGGATCTGGCAAGCTGGATTTCGAACTCGATTGGGTGGGCGATACCAGCGTGTATGTGGCGCGCAACGCGGACATTACTCTCGCCGACGCGCACATGTCCGGCGTGCTTGGCATGACAGTCACAGATGAATTTGCGACGCAGGGCACTGACGTTCGTTTCGAGCGGCTCGACACCCGGCTGATTGAACAGATCTTCCCCACGCTGAAGTCGCCGCGGTCCGGAATTCTGACCGGGCGTGCAAAGCTGGATGGCGACAAGCACGATCTCGCCGTTGACGGTGACTTCACTTTCGATGACAGGAAGGCTGGCCGAAACCGCGTAATTGCTGTTGGAAATGTCGGCTTCGGAACGGGAAGTTTTCGAGCTGACAATCTTCGGCTGACCATGCGGCCGGTTCAGGTCGATGTCGCGCGCGATTTTGCCCCGAACCTTCCGATTCATGGAACGCTCACCGGTACAGCGACGCTCGATGGTTCAACTGAATCGAGGATGACTGCGCGAGCGGATATCACGCATGTCGATCGTGGCGCAACGTCCCGTATTTCGGGAACTGGAACCATTCGCGGTGCGCCGGGCGGAAAACTCGCCGCGAGCTGGTTTGACGTAGATGCGCGCTTGCATCCCCTATCGCTCGTCACCGCAGGTTTCTTTGCGCCAACTGTCGGACTCCGCGGGACAGCATCGGGTCCGCTGCGTCTGACAGGCACGATGCGAAATCTCGCGGTACGCTCGGATCTCGATTTTTCGGAGGGAGGCGCGCTGTCGCTCACGGGAAGACTCGACCTCGCCAGCAAACAGACCGGCTACAACGTGGACATGAAGGCCCACCTTTTCAATGCCAACGCGATCGTTGCCAAATGGCCGCGCACTTCGCTTGACGGAACAGTCTCTGCCAACGGACGAGGACTGGATCCCGCAACAATGCGCGCAGATATCTCCGCCTACCTGCAGCCCTCCACCTACGATACTCTGACGATCTCGTCCGCTACAGTCCGGCTTGCCGCTGCCGACGGAATGGCGCGCATCGATACGCTGGCGATCTCGATACCTCAGGGAAATGCAACTGCGAGCGGCAACTTCGGTCTCGCTCCCGGGCGAAGCGGACAGCTTCGCTATCATGTTGTAGTTGACTCACTCGGCCAACTTGCGTCGTTGCTGCCCCCTGCTCAGGAGGGAGCCGTAGCTCCCCGCCCCGGGATTCTCGCCAACCGCGTGGCCAGAGCGCGATCTGATTCCCTGCGAGAGGCAAAATCAACCGAGGTGGAGCGAGCCGCACTTGGTAAGGCACCAGTGAAACTTGCTCAGGTCGACTCGCCAACTGCAGTCAATCGCAGCACGCTTGCAGGATCGTTGACTGCCGACGGCGTGGCCACCGGTAACATCCGGGATTTCGGATTGAAGGGAACAGCTACGGGAACCAACATTGTTGCGAGAGGCAACACGGTTGCCCGTGCCAGTGCAACCTATGACTGGACAAATGCTCTCACGCCGAGATCACACGTAGCTGTTGACCTCTATGCAGGAAACGTCTTCGCTTCCGGCTTCGACCTGGACAGCGTTCACGCGCGCGTCGGATATACGAAGCCGAGGGGAACGGCGGAGCTCACGGTGGTGCAGAACGCGAGGAACGTCTACGCGCTCAATGCTGATTACCTGCTCGACAAGGTGAGGAACGAACTCCAGCTCAATCGCATGCAGCTTCGCTTTGACAGCACGCTGTGGAGTTCCACGCGGCCATCGCTCGTGCGCTGGGGAAGCGCCGGCATCGCCATCGACAATCTCGAAATTCGTAACCAGGGCAATGGCAGAATCTTCGTCAACGGCCTGATTCCGAAGGATGGTAAGGCTGATGTAGAAGTTGCCGTCGACAACTTTGCTGTTGAAGACCTGATCGCGCTGGCGCAGAGCGATATCAACGCCAAGGGGCTTGTCTCGTTCGACATCAAGGCGGCTGGTACAGCGGAGTATCCGACGTTCACCGGTTCCTTCGGCACGCAGCGGTTCTTCTATAACAACACGCAAGTGCCGGAAGTGCATGGCACGCTCAGCTACGCAAATCAGACACTCACCGGGCGCGCCGATGCAATGCAGGCGGGTGGACAGTCGCTTCTCTTCGCCGAGGGAACCGTTCCCGTCAATCTTGCGTTGAGCGGGGTTTCGGGTTCCAGGTTTCCGCGAGATCGCCAGATAGATCTGGCAGTTCGCGCAGACAGCCTGAGCCTGAATCTCATTCCGCAGATCAATCAGTACGTATCGAATCTGAAGGGCACCGCACTGGCCGATTTCAAGGTGGCCGGCACGCTCGATCGCCCTGAGGTAACAGGCCACCTCACCGTGCAGAAGGCGCAGGCGCATATGAATGCGCTGGGAGTGGACTTCAGCCGGATCAACGCATCAGTGCGAATGCTGCGTGATACCATCGTTGTCGATTCTCTTGTGGCTTGGAGCAACGGACGAATCGCACTGACAGGCGGGCTGGGAATCGGCTCTCTGAGAACTCCCTCGTTCGACCTGAACCTCTTCGCGAACAATGCGGTTCTCCTCAAGAACGATCTCGGTTATCTCAAGTCCAACATCAATCTCGCGATCGATGGTCCGTTTTCGGATGCCCACGTCGGAGGCGATGTCAGGATTCTCGACGGCGTTATTTTCGTTCCGCGGGCAGAGGGCAAGAAGATCATCGGCTCACAGGATCCGGCGCTGTTCAACGTTCTCGACACTGCTGTGATTGCAAACCGGGAGATCTTTCCATCTCAGTCACCTCTGCTCGCCAATCTGCGCATGGATGTTAATCTGCGCGTTGACCGCGATGTCTTTGTTCGTTCGCCTGATTACAACATCGAGGTTTACAGCGACGGTGATTTAGCCGTGCATGTGAATCGTGCGAAGCAATCGCTGGTGCTGGACGGAATACTCCTGAGCGAGCGGGGCGAATACAGATTTCTTTCAAAACGCTTCGAGATCAACCGCGGATCTGCAACCTTCACCAACTCGGCTGAACTCAATCCGACACTCCAGGTTGCTGGAGGATATGAGGTGAGGCTTCCGGGGCGCGAAGCGTTCAATATCAAGATTCTCGTAGGCGGCACGCTGCTCAACCCGAAGATCTCTCTCGAGAGTGACGCGCAGCCGCCGATTCCGCAGAGCGATCTGCTCAGCTATCTGGCGTTCGGCCGATCTTCGTCGTCACTGCTTCAGCTCGAGGGATCGGGACTTGGCGCCAGTGATAATCTGGTTGGTGCGGGAGCCACACTCGCTTCGAGGCAACTGGCTGCGGTGGCGCTCGGAGTATTTGCAGATCAGTTGTCGGGTGAGGCCGCGCGTTCGCTGGGAGTGGACCAATTCAACATTTCGCCTGCCGACGTGCAGAGTGATGTGGGCAGTTTCCTTCGCGGCACGGAGCTCGAGGCCGGCAAGTACATCAAGTCGCACACCTTTGTCGCCCTTCAGGTGCGCCCTGATCCGTCTGCGTTGCGCCGCCCCGGATTCCTGCTCCAGCATCGGTTTGGCGGGCTCAGGGGGTACAGCATGGAGACCACGCTTCAGCCCAGGTATCTGCTCAAGGAACCCAGCCTGGAGCTCCAGGTACCTACCACTACGAGCGTTTTCAGTCTGTTCCTGATCCGCAACTGGCGGTTCTGATACGAGGCGAAGTACCTGAAGGTAGAGGTACAGCCAGTTACTTTGCGACACAAAGTACTTGACATGGCAAACAGAGGTGGCCATTTTCCCTGTCACCTCTACCGCAGGATTGTGGATGCACGTGACGGATGAAGGGCTCGGTGTGCGAAGTGTGATGACTCTATGGACGGCCGCGGCGCTGGTTGGCGCTCTCGGCGCATGGATAATGTTCGATGCGGTTCCGGGGCTCAACTGGGGCATCTGGACCACCACTGCAGCAGTGGGAATTTTTCTTTTTGCGCGGAACCAGCCCTCCCGTGAACTCGTCGGGACAGCCGCCGTCATTTCCATCATTGCCTTCGGAGCGGCGGTTACGGCAGATCCGTTCTTCAGCGCGCTCATCTGCTTTGCGGTCATCTTCCTGATGGCCCTGCTGATGCTCCTTTCATCCGACCCGGACTTCTCCCGGGTGACAGCCGTATTTGCCATTCGTGCGCCTGTCTTCGCCTTTGTGTTTGCCCTTGTCGAGTCTGCGCGCAGAGCGGTCAGCGTGCTCAACGTCATACGGTCTCACCGTGCGCAGTCGGTGATCCGCGGGATCGCTATCACCCTGCCGGTAGTAATCATCTTTGCTCTTCTCCTGTCGGCTGCAGACCCCATCTTTGCGGCCTGGCGTGACGTGGTCGACCGTATTCTCTCCACCTGGAGTTTCCTTCCCCGCACCATCTTCTTTTGCGGTCTTCTGGCAATCGTGCTCGGCGCCTATGGGTTTGCGCTTGCTGCATCGCCATCGCAAGCAACGGACTCGCGCGAACTCCTGGCCGCCAGACAATGGCTTGGCTCAACCGAGAGGCTGTTTCTGCTCGGCGGCACGGCTGCGTTGTTCTGGATTTTTCTTGCCGTTCAGCTCAGTTACCTGTTCGGGAACCTGCCTTCGATTGACGGATCCGGGATGACTTTCGCGGAGTACGCCCGAAAGGGCTTCGGCGAGCTGACCGTTGTTGCATCGGCAAGCATTGCGCTGATCCTGTTCGGAGAGCGCTTCGGGAAGCGGGATGAGCGGCGTGGAATGCTCCGCATGGTGACACTCGCACTGATCATCGCAGTCGTGCTGTTGCTTGCTTCGGCGTTCAAGCGTGTCCTGCTGTACGAGGAGGCATATGGTTTCACCACTGCGAGATTATATGCTCAGAGCTACATGGTGCTCGTTGCATTCGCGCTGGGAGCACTGGCTCTGGAAGTCCGGGAATCACTGATTCCGTCCCGCTTCTTCCGGCGAACCCTGGGAGCCGCCCTCGTGCTCTTCATTTCGCTCACCTACTGGAACCATGAAGGCTGGATAGCGGGCCGCAATGTTGACCGATTTGCCTCGACAGGAAAGCTCGACACTGTATATCTGACTCGCGATCTCTCACCCAATGCACTTCCTGCATTGGTCAGCGGGCTGCGCACGCTGCCCGAGCCCGCACGCACGGAACTCCATCGCGCAATCGTGAGCAGGTATTCCGACCCGCGCCGCAGCGAAAAAAGAACCTGGTTCGAGTGGAATCTCCGCGCCGCTCAGGCGCGGGATGCACTGCTCACTGCCGGCGTGAAACTGGGCGACGACAGCCAGCTCACACCGCGATAATCAGCGGCTTTCCGCCTTGCCGTACTCGTCCCAGAAGACGGCCATCGCGCGCATTCCGATTCTGAAGTTTTCTTCGCTCATCCATTCATCGGGAGCGTGAGCGTTCTCGCCCGGAAGACCGAAACCGACGAGGAGCACCGGCACTCCCAGGATACGCTCGAAATCGCCCACGACCGGAATGGACCCGCCCTCGCCCACGACTACCGGCTCTTTCTCGAACGCAGTAGCCAGCGCTCGCTTCGCCGCATCATAGAGTGGCCCCTTCAACTCGGCCCTCCATGGCTTCCCGCCATGCAGGTATTTCACCGTCACCTTTACGCCACTGGGCGCAACCTTTTCCACGTGCGCCTGCATGAGCTTCACAATTTCGAGCGGCAGCTGATCCGGAACGAGACGACAGCTCACCTTGGCCATCGCCCTCGAGGGAAGTACAGTCTTCGCCCCTTCGCCCGTATACCCGCTCAACAGACCGTTCACCTCGCAGGTAGGACGCGTCCATAACCGCTCGAGTTCGGTGAACCCTCCCTCGCCACCCAGCTCGGACGATCCGGTCTCCTTCAGAAATACCGAAGCATCAAATGGCAGCGCCTTCATCTTCTTTCGTACATCGACCGGCCAGTCCCGAACCTTGTCGTAGAAGCCGTCGATTGCGACATGCCACTTGTCATCGTGAAGCGTGGCAATGATTCTCGCGAGCGCGGTTGCTGGATTCACCACCGCACCGCCATACGCACCCGAGTGCAGATCTACCGAAGGGCCTTCGACATTGATCTCGAAGTAGGCCAGACCACGCAGCGACGAAAGTATTGACGGCTGCCCCGGCGCGAACATCGCCGAATCCGATATCACTACAGCTTCGCAGGCCAGCAGTTCCTTGTTGTTCTCGATGAAGTTCTCGAGGTTGTCGCTGCCCACCTCCTCCTCGCCTTCGGCAATCACGACAACGTTGACTGGAAGCTTTCCCCTCGTTGCCAGGTGCGCCTGAAGCGCCTTGACGTGCAGAAAGAGCTGGCCCTTGTCGTCAACAGATCCCCGCGCGTAGATGTTCCCGTCGCGGACGGTCGGCTCGAACGGCGGCGATGTCCAGAGATTCAGAGGTTCCGCAGGCTGCACGTCGTAGTGTCCGTATACCAGGACGGTAGGAGCACCCGGAGCACCGCGCCATTCACCAATAACGACAGGATGTCCCGGCGTCTGATGAACGGCCCCCTTCAGCCCTGCCTCGTCCAGTGAATTCCGGAGCCACTCCGCGGCGCGGACCATGTCGTCATTGTGCTCAGACTTTGCGCTTACACTTGGAATGCGAAGAAAGTCGAACAGTTCGTCGCGAATGCGCGAGTCATTGTCCCTCAGGTATTCGTTCAGATCCGAGTTCGCGTTACCTGTCATCTATTTCCCTTTGTGGTTTAATCGGAATGCCGGCTACGCCGCTGCACGCGCCGCGAGCATTCCTGCGAACGTCGCCGCTATCGACAGCACGACGCTCAAAAATATGTAGGAGGCAGCCCGGCCGTATTCGCCGCCTTCGAAGAGTCCAACCGTCTCCAGGCCAAATGCCGAAAACGTCGTATATCCTCCACAGAGCCCCGTGATGAGCGCCGCACGCATCTGCGGATGAGTCTGCACATTGATGTAATGCTGTGAAAGCGCCCCGATCAGGAAGCAGCCGGTCACGTTGACCGCCAGAGTTCCCAGTGGAAACGGCAATCCGCTCATTCGCTGTATCGCACCGCCAACCAGGTAGCGGAGCACGCTGCCCGTCGCGCCGCCGAGGCCGATCCAGAATAACATTGGGGGAATTTAATGCCTGAACCTGTTCTCGTCCCGCCACTCCAGCACAGTGGCACAAGCTTCGACTTCCGGAGTAAGGCGACGAATCTGCATCGCGGAGCCCTGAATGCCTTGCGCGGCTGGACGAACACGAAGCATTGTTGAACCTCCATGCCGAACAGACTCGCAGAAGAAACCAGCCCGTACCTCCTGCAGCACGCCGAGAACCCGGTTGACTGGCATCCGTGGGGGAAAGAAGCACTCGAGCGCGCCCGGCTCGAGGACAAACCGATATTGCTGAGCATCGGCTACGCGGCCTGCCACTGGTGCCATGTAATGGCGCATGAATCATTCGAAGACGAGGCCACCGCGCGCCTGATGAACGAGAAGTTCATCAACATCAAAGTCGATCGCGAGGAGAGGCCTGATCTCGATGCAATCTACATGCAGGCAGTGCAGTCACTGACCGGACATGGCGGATGGCCGATGACCGTGTTTCTCACGCCACATGGGGAGCCATTCTACGGCGGCACCTACTACCCGCCCGAAGAGCGCCAGGGAATGCCTTCCTTCACGCGGGTGCTCAACGCGGTGAGCGATGCCTACGTCAACAAGCCGGAGGCAGTCGCACGCACATCCCAGCAGCTGCGCGAGATGTACGACTCGGCAAAAATGCAGGCGAGGAGTGAAGGCGCGCTGACTCCGCGTGCCTTCGATCTGGCGTATCGAGGGATTGCCCAGAAGTACGACGTGAGACATGGAGGATTCGGTTCCGCGCCGAAATTTCCGCCTTCGATGGTGCTGGATTTCCTGCTGCGTTACTGGCGGCGAACCGGCACCGACTACGCGCTCGAAATGGTGACGCATACGTTCCGCAAGATGGCGCGTGGAGGCATCTATGATCAGATCGGGGGCGGCTTTCATCGGTACGCCGTGGATGCCACGTGGCTGGTGCCCCACTTCGAAAAGATGCTGTACGACAACGCGCTGCTGATTCGCCTTGGAGCCAATCTCTGGCAAGCGACACGCGAAGACGAGTTCAGGCGGGTGACTCTCGACACCATCGGCTGGATTGAACGCGAAATGACTTCGCCTGAAGGCGGATTCTATTCTTCGCTCGACGCCGACACCGAAGGCGAGGAAGGACGCTTCTACGTCTGGACTCCTGCTGAAATCGACGCGGTTCTCGGGAAATCGGCGTCTGTCGTGCGCGAGTATTACGGCGTTACAGTGGGAGGAAATTTCGAGGGAAAGAACATCTTTCAGGTTCGAACCGATCCTCCCTTCGCGGCCGCGAGGGCCGGAATGGACCTGACGAGTCTCGAAAAACTTTTGTCGGATTCAAAGACCCGGCTGTACGAAGCGCGCTCACTGCGCGCACAACCGGCGCGCGACGAGAAAATCCTCGCCAGCTGGAACGGGTTGACCCTGAGAGCGATCGCCGTAGCTGCGAGAATATTCGAGCGTGACGGATTTGCTGATCTGGCGATTCGAAATGGTGCGTTCCTCAGAGACAGGATGGTGGAAAACGGCCGGGTGCAGCGTTCGTATTCTGTATCGGGAAACAAAACCAGTGGATTTCTCGAGGACTACGCCGCCGTGGGACTCGGTTTTATATCCCTGTACGAGCTTACTTTCGATTCCGCCTGGGTAAGGAGCGCGACCCAGATCGCAACCTCTATGGTCGAGTGGTTCTGGGACGAACAGCTCGGCGCGTTTTTCGACACGCCGAGCGACGCAGAAGCATTGATCACGAGACCGAGAGATCCGTCGGATAACGCAACCCCGTCGGGAACGTCACTCGCGGTTGACCTCCTCGTGACAATCTCGGAGCTGACACACGATGTGGACCTCAGGCGCAGGGCAGACTTTGTCCTGGAGACGCTTGGAACTCAACTCGTCAGGCATCCCAGCGCATTCGGCCATATGCTCGGTGCCGCAGACATGTCGGTGAACGGCGCCGTCGAGGTTGCCATTGCCGGAACCGAGGGAGAGCCGCGCTTCGAGGAACTCCGCCATGAAGCGGCCATCAACTATGTTCCCTCGCTGATTCTCGCCGGCGGGAATGACTCGGAAGGCATTGCCCTGATGGACGGACGTACGGCGGTCAACGGCAACGCCACTGCATACGTCTGTCGATCGTATGCCTGCGATGAGCCAGCGACCGGTGCTTCGATGCTCGCATCCCAGCTCGAGAATGCCGGCCGGCTCGATAGCCAACCCTGATAAACCACAGTTCATGACAGACGCCAGGCCCTCGTTCATACGGGGCATTTTCGCGGGAGCAGTTCACGATGAGCTGCTGTTTCCCTTCCCTGACTCGCTCGATCGCCGCGAACCGGAAGAAGCCGCTGTGGTTCGCAGGCTCGTCGGCGAAATCGACAGGATGGAGAAAAGCGGCGTTATCGATCCGGCCCGCTTTGACGAGGAAGAAAAAGTCAGCGAGGAAGTGATCACTTCCTTTGCCGAAGCAGGCCTTCTGGCACTCACCATTCCGAAGGAGTACGGAGGGCTCGAGCTGTCCGCCACCGCTTACGCGCGAGTATTCGAGAGGATATCTGCAGTCGACCCATCCCTTGCCGTACTCGTCGGCGTGCACTGCGGACTCGGGTCAAAAGCCATCGTGCTATATGGTAGCGAGGAGCAGAAGCAGCGCTACCTGCCGCGGCTCGCGCGCGGTGAAACTCTCGCGGCTTATGCCCTGACCGAACCCGAGACGGGCTCTGACGCGCAGAACATCAAGACGACAGCGCAGCTTTCCGAAGACGGCTCACGCTGGATTCTCAATGGTCACAAGATCTGGATTGGCAACGCGCATCGCGCGGGAGTGATCGCAACGTTCGCCCAGACACCTGTCGAGCGACGCGGCGAGACTGTCATGCGCTCCACTGCCTTTATCATCACACCCGACATGCCTGGATTCAGGATTCTCGGAACCGCCCGCAAGCTCGGTATTCGCGGCTCTACCCAGGCAGAACTTCTCTACGAAAACCTCGAAGTCCCCGCTGACCATGTGCTCGGCACCGTCGGGAAGGGATTCACAGTTGCAGTGCACGTACTCAACGCGGGGCGCCTGACTCTCGCCGCCGGATGCACCGCCGGAGCGAAGCGTCTTGTTGGCGAAATGGCCCGCTACGCAGAACAGCGCATACAGTTCGGTCATCCGCTCGCGCACTTCGAGATCACCCAGCGAAAACTTGCACACCTCGCCGCCAACACATACGCGGCCGATTCCATGCTCGGTGTACTCGCCTCATTGGCGGACAACTCCGAGACTGACTCATCCCTCGAGGCCGCGTGCGCCAAGGTGTTTGCGAGTGACCTCATCTGGGAAGCCGCAGACGAAATGGTGCAGGTTGCCGGCGGCCGCGGATTTGTGAAACCGTACGCCTACGAGCGACTTCTTCGTGACTCGCGAATCAACCGCATTTTCGAAGGCGCAAACGAAGTACTTCGTCTCTTCATCGCACTGAACGGCGTGCAGGGACCGGCAGAGTCACTGAAGGAAATCGGGACCGCGCTGAGGAAGCCGCTGCGACATCTCGGATTGCTGAGCGGCTTTGCGACTTCGAAAATCCGCGGAATGCTGAGAGCCACGTCCACACTCGACGCAAAGCTCCATCCCCGACTCGACCGCAACAAACAGTTCTTCGAAAAGCATGTTGCTGACCTGAAAACGGAAACCGAACGTGCCGTCACGCGCCACCGCCGCGAAATCGTGGATCGCCAGTTTGTTCTGGAACGACTGGCAAACATGGCAATCGAACTGTTTGCGACGGCCTGCGTAATCAGCCGTACTCAGTCCTTCATAGAAGCGAGAGGCGAAGAGGGAGCAGAACGCGAGATATCGCTCTGCGACCTTTTCTGCGTTGAGGCGGGATTCCGGTTCAGCGCTTCACGCGATGCGCTCGGTCCTCTCTCTGAAACAACCGACGCGAAACGTCGAACCGTTGCCGGAGATATTCGAGAGTCCGCCGGCTACTTCGTGGACGATGCCATTCTCGATGCGTAGCCGTGAGCAGTAAGTCTGCGAGAATCGCAGACTCCTCGTTTAGTCGAAGTCGAGCCCAAGATCGAGCGCAGGCGCAGAATGCGTTAGCGCACCAATAGATATCCAGTCCACACCCGTTTCCGCGATTGCTTTCACAGTCTGAAGATTCACGCCGCCTGACGCCTCGCTGACCGCGCGACCGTCAATCAGGCCAACTGCTTCTCTCAGCTTCGCAGGACTCATGTTGTCGAGCATGATGATATCGGCACCCGCGAGAAGAGCTTCCTTCACCTGAGAAATCCTGTCGCACTCGACTTCAACCGGCTTGCCTGGCGCAAGCTCCCGCGCGCTTGCCACAGCCAGCCTCACGTCGCCACCGAGCGCTGCCAGATGATTGTCCTTGATCAGGATCGCAGCAGCGAGATCCATGCGATGATTCGTTCCGCCCCCTGCGCGAACCGCATACTTCTCCAGGCGGCGCCACCCCGGAGTCGTCTTCCGCGTATCGAGGATTCGTGCGCGTGTGCCGGCTATTGCCGAGACGAACCGGCCGGTGAGCGTTGCGACCCCTGACAGGCGCTGCATGAAATTCAGCGCGACCCTCTCGGCCGAAAGAAGCCCTCGCGGGGACGCGGTGATGAACATGACTTCTGCGCCAGCGACCACTTTCTGACCGTCTCGCAGCGTTGCGCGAACGGCTGCTCTCGGATCGCACTGTCTGAACGCCTCCCGCGCCAGCGGGATACCCGCGATGACACCATCACGCCGGGCAACGATTCTTCCACGCGCGCGGCGCGTCGTGATCATTGTCGCGATGCTCGTGAGATCGTTGGAAGCCGCATCTTCGTCCAGCGCGTCCCGTACCAGAGAAGCAGTCGCAAGCCTCGCCAGCGGAAAACGGAGCGCGCCTGCGGGGCCGAGCCCTCTCTCCGAAAGGATTGCGATTCGTCGCGGACGCGAACTCACTCGCCGGGATCCTCTGTCGTATCAGGGTTGAGTGAAAGGGGCCGCTGCCCGCCAATGGCGACCATTCGCTCTATTGCCTTCCTCGCTCTCGATGCGATGACCGGGTCCACTGTTATCCGGTGCTCGAGATTTTCCAGCGCACTCTTCACCTTCGGCAGCGTCGTAACCTTCATGTACGCACAAACCGCAAGATCACTCGCGGGAATGAACCGCTTTGTCGGATTCTCACGCTTCAGCCGGTGCAGGATTCCCACCTCCGTCGCGACAATGAACTCGTCCGCATCGGAAATCTTCGGACGGTTGATCATTCCCTCGGTGGACAGGATTTGCACGCCCTCAGGATCTACATCACCGGCGGACACTGCCTCCACTACGCTCGTTGCACAGCCACACTCGGGATGAATCAGGAACTCGGCACCGGGATGCTCTTTTCGCTTGAGGCTGATGTGTTCCGGGTCAATCCCGGCGTGAACGTGACACTCACCCATCCAGACGTGCATGTTCTGGCGCCCCGTTATTCGCCGCACGTGCGCGCCAAGAAACATGTCCGGCAGAAAGAGAATCTCTTTTTCCAGGGGAATTGAATTCACGATCTCGACTGCATTGCCGGAAGTGCAGCAGTAGTCGCTTTCCGCCTTCACGTCCGCTGTGGTGTTCACGTACGAGACGACAATGGCCCCTGGGTGCTCTGCCTTCCACTCGCGGAGCTGATCACCATCTATTGTCGCCGCAAGGGAACACCCTGCGGCCAGGTCGGGGAGCAGCACCATTTTCGAAGGCGACAGCACGGCCGCAGTCTCCGCCATGAAATGAACCCCGCAGAAGACGATCACTTCCGCATCTGTGCTTGCGGCTTCGCGGCTCAACCCCAGTGAGTCGCCGACAAAATCGGCGACATCCTGGACCTCTGGCCGCTCATAGTTGTGTGCGATGATAACGGCGTTCCGCTCTCTGGCGAGCTGCCGTATCTCCGTTTGCAGCCAGGTAACTTCATCCCGCAGTGCTGTCGTAGTCATTTCACCATTCAATGTGCTTCCCGCGCCACTTGCGAACTGCATGCGGAAAGTCGCTTCGATAATGTCCGCCCCTCGACTCTTTTCGAAGAAGCGCCGCCTCGGCAATCAGGCGAGAAGTAAGAATCATGTTTGCTTCCTCGGTTGCGCCAACCGGCAAACGGCTCTCGATGTCACCGAGGAGCCTGAGCCCTTCCCGCAACCCTTTTGCAGACCTGTCGATGCCTGCATGTTCCCACATCACCCGCCGCACGTCGTCAGCTGCCACCTGAGCGGCTCCACGGTCAACCAGGGCAGGTGAATCCCACACCTTTTTCCGGGGTGTTCCCTTGAGCCGGGTTGTCCCGATCATGTCCCGCGCTACTCTCTCCGCAAAGACCAGTCCCTCAAGAAGCGAGTTAGAGGCCAAACGGTTGGCTCCGTGTACTCCTGTCCGCGATACCTCGCCACAAGCGTACAGCCGGTCCACGCTTGAACGGCCTACCAGATCGGTCACGATACCACCCATCATGTAATGAGCCGCGGGGATCACGGGGATCAGGTCTTTGGACGGGTTGATTCCGCGCGCCTTGCAGAGGGCGAAAATTCCAGGGAACCTCTTTTTGAAACCCTTCCCGAGTTTGCGGGCATCGAGGAACACTGCACTGCCGCCCTGACGCTGGCGGAAGATTTCCCGCGCAACTATGTCACGCGGCGCCAGCTCGGCGAGCTTGTGGCGTTTGGTCATGAAACGTGTTCCCGCTTCATTGACCAGCACTGCGCCTTCTCCGCGCACGGCTTCGGAAATAAGAGCGAGAGGGTTCTCGGGCGTCTCGAGTGCCGTCGGATGGAATTGCACGAATTCCATATCGGCCAGAGTGGCTCCACCGCGGTGGGCTATAGCGTAGCCATCTCCGGTAGCCACTTCGGGGTTCGTCGTGTAGCGGTACAGCTGACCGCAGCCGCCTGCCGCCAGGACAGTGGTGTCCGCGATGATTTCCACTGGCTGGCCTGACATTGTCGCGCGAACACCGTGACACACGCCGTCCTTCACGATGAGATCCAGAACGCGAGTCTTCTCCAGCACCTCGATTCTGTCGGTTTCACGAACTCGTTCGATAAGCGAGCGGGCAACTTCAGCGCCTGTCTGGTCCCCGTGCGAATGCACTATTCGCCGCCGTGAATGCGCGGCTTCCTTCCCCAGCTTGAAACCTCCACCCGGCTCGAGGTCGAAATGGGCACCTGCAGTATGGAGTTCCCTGACTCTTGCCGGGCCTTCTTCCACCAGAACCTCAACAGCCTTGCCGTCACAGAGAGCAGCGCCCGCCGCCAGTGTGTCCTGGCGATGCAGCTTGGGTGAATCTCCCGCGCCTAGCGCGGCGGCGATGCCGCCCTGCGCGTACGCGGTGGCGCTGTCGAACAGCGATCGCTTCGTGAGCACCATCACTTCACCTTCGGAGGAAGCCCTCCAGGCGGTATGAAGTCCCGCGACTCCACTGCCAATCACGAGAAAACGGGTTCGGGTTCGGTCGGCCATATTTTGTAATCAAGGGCTCGCCCCTCCCGATTGAAAGGGGGATGCCGCCTTGCCGCCGGGCGCGCGGTTGGCGAATATCCTCCCTCGATGCGGAAACTTTTCCTCGTAGCAGTGGGGCTGCTGATTATTCACGCCGCGCTGCTTTTTGCAGGCGGACGCAGTGTCCTCGACTCCGGAAGGCCGGGAGCAACCAACGTCGGCATCGTACTCGATGTCGGCGGGCGCGGCGACAAGTCGTTCAATGACGGTGCATATGCTGGTGCTGACAGCGCCGTAAAGATCCTTCAGCCGAACGTTCGTTTCATCGAACCCGGCGAAGGATCTGATCGCGAAGCGGGCCTGAGACTTCTCGCCGCTGAGAAAATGGATCTCGTCATCGGCGTCGGCTTCATATTTTCCGATGACCTGACGAAGCTCGCGCAGGAATATCCCGGAGTGTCGTTTGCTGGCGTTGACTACGCCGTCTCGATGGACGACAAGGGGAACGTAATTTCTCCTCCCTCAAACCTCGCGGCGCTCAAGTTCCGGGAAGAGGAGGGCTCGTTTCTCGTGGGCGCTCTGGCCGCGCTCGTTGGAAACTCGAAGAAAGTCGGCTTCATCGGAGGAATGGACATCCCGCTGATCCACAAGTTCGAAGCTGGCTACCGCGCGGGGGTGAAGCAGGTTTGTCCGGATTGTACCGTTGTAGCACAGTACGCCGGCGTTACTCCCGAAGCTTTCAAGAATCCGGGCAAGGGAAAAGAACTCGCGCTGAGTCAGTACCAGTCCGGCGTGAACGTGATCTTTCACGCATCCGGCTCAACCGGCCAGGGAGTTTTCGAAGCCGCGCGCGTGATGAACAGATTCGCCATCGGCGTTGACGCCGACCAGTACGACGAAGCTCCGGGACGTGTTCTCACATCAATGGTGAAGGGTGTGAACGCAGTCGTGTTCGACGCCATCGAGCGAGTTCAGAACAAGACTTTCAAGGGCGGCATCTATTCGTTCGGACTCGCCGAGGGTGGAGTCGGCTACATCTACGATGACAACAACCGGGCGCTGATTCCAGACAATGTCCATGCACGCGTGGAGCAGTTGAAGCAGGACATCATTGCCGGCCGGATCAAGGTGCCGAGCACCAGATGACGAATACCCGGACAGCGATAGGCGAGGGCGAGTCGCTCGCGATTCAGATGCGCGATATCGACAAGAGCTTCGGCGGCGTGCGCGCCAATCGAGGTGCCTCGCTCGAGGTAAGAGCAAAGGAAATCCATGCTCTCGTCGGCGAGAATGGCGCTGGCAAGTCAACCCTGATGAAAATCCTCGGCGGCCTCGAGAAGCCCGATGCGGGGACCATGAAAGTGAATGGTCGCGATGTGACCGGCTGGTCAACGAGCGATGCCATTGCATCGGGCATCGGAGTTGTCCACCAGCACTTCATGCTCGTGCCGACGCTGACTGTCGCCGAAAACATAGTGCTCGGCATGGAGCCGACGCGGGGCATGACGTTCGATTACGCGCAAGCAGTTGCCGAAGTCACGAAACTCAGCTCCGAGACCGGCCTTGCTGTCTCGCCCGACCGTCGGGTGTCGGAGCTGTCTGTCGGCGAGGCCCAGCGCGTGGAGATACTGAAGACACTTTATCGCGGCGCCAAGATCCTCGTGCTGGATGAACCAACTGCCGTTCTCTCACCCCCCGAAGTGCGCGAGCTGTGGACTGTGCTGCGCGGGCTTCGTGATGCGGGCGGCACTATCGTTCTCATCACGCATCGGCTTGACGAGGTAATCGAGATTTCCGATACGATAACAGTGATGAGGGCGGGCCAGACCGTTGAGCGGCTCCAGACCGCAGACACGACTCCCGCGCAGATTGCGCGAGCAATGGTTGGCCGCGACGTTGTTCTATCATCGAGAGATGAAGCCAGCGCGCTCGGAGCGGATCTCTCGGAAGCCAGCGAAGACCCCGATCTGGGATTTCACCCGTCGGATGACATGACGTCCGCAATACGAGTCACCGATCTCGTCGTACTGGGGCATGGCGGTACGCGTGCAGTGGATGCAATCACCTTCTCCATCAGGCCGGGAGAAATTCTCGGCATCGCAGGTGTCGAGGGCAACGGCCAGACAGAACTGGTCGAGGCACTCGCCGGATTGCGCCCCATTGAGTCCGGCATGATGCGAGTGGACGGGCACGATGTGACCGCGAACAACGTTTCAGAGCGAAGGGACGCCGGTGTCTCACACATTCCTGAGGACCGACACCGCAGGGGTTTGATCCTCGACTATTCAATCTCCGACAATCTGGTCCTGGGGCTTCAGGGAGATTATGCGCGGCGGGGAATCCTGGATGGTGAGCGGATAGCAGAGAACGCGCGTGCAAGAATTGAAGAGTTCGACATACGGCCTCCAACGGCCGAACTCTTTGCCGGTGGTCTATCCGGAGGCAACCAGCAGAAAGTTGTAGTTGCGAGAGAGATGGGTCGCCGCTTCACGATCCTTCTCGCTTCACAGCCCACGCGCGGCGTGGACGTTGGAGCCATTGAGTTCATTCACTCACGGCTTCGCGAGGCGCGTGCAGACGGCAAGGCAATTCTGCTCGTGTCGGCCGAGCTCAAGGAGATTCTTGCTCTCGCTGATCGCGTCGCTGTCATGTACCGCGGAAAACTCACCAAAGTCGTTCCTGCGTCGGAGACCGACGAAGAAATGCTGGGCGAATTCATGACCGGCACACGCTCGGAGAGCGCTGCGTGAGCACACGATTCAGAGAAAACATCGAAGAGGCCCTGTACCCACCGCTGGTGGCTCTTCTGGTTGCGCTCATTTTCGGAGATCTGCTGATACTGAGCTACGGCCAGTCGCCTGCAACGGTGTATCGGTTGTTGCTCGAAGGCACCTGGGGCAATGCCTACGGTTTCGGGCAGGTGCTGTACAAGTCCACGACGCTCATTTTCACCGGGCTTGCAGTATCGCTTGGCATTCGCGCTGGCCTGTTCAATGTGGGAGCCGAAAGCCAGCTCGCTGCGGGCGGCTTCCTGGCGGCTCTGGTGGGACTCGGAATTTCCCCGGGCGTACCCGGAATTTTTGCAGTGCTGCTTTGCCTCCTTGCAGCAATGGCCGGTGGCGCGATCGTCGGCGCTATTCCGGGTTGGCTCAAGGTGAAGTTCGGCGCTCACGAAGTGATCGTGACGATCATGCTGAACTTCATCGTTCTCGCACTGCTCAACTATATAGTTGCGGCGCGGCTCCACGTGCCGGAAACGCTTCACACTCCTGAAATCAGGAACGGATCGTTCGCGCGTCTTGAATCTTTCATTCCTGCCTTCCACGGCTCTGCTGCAAATCTCACGATAGTCGTAGCTCTGGTCGCCGCAGCGCTCACCTGGGTCTACCTGTTCAGAAGCAAGCGCGGGTATGAAATGCGCGCGGTAGGGCTTCAGCCCGAAGCTGCAGAATACGGCGGCATCAGCGTCGGCGGCATGTGGATGCGTGCGATGGTGATCTCTGGTCTCATCGCCGGACTTGGCGGCATCAACTACGTACTCGGCTACAAACAGTACTACGAGGAAGGATTTGCAGGCGGAGCAGGATTCCTTGGCATAGCAGTCGCGCTGGTCGGGAGAAATCATCCTGTGGGAGTGGTGATTGCAGCCCTGTTCTTCGCGACATTGTCGCAGGGCGGACTGGCAATTCACGCTTTCGTTCCCAAGCAGATGGTAGATGTACTTCAGGGTGTAGTCATTCTCGCCGTTGCGATGTCGGTGCCGGAAGTTCGATCGGTGCTGCGCAAGGCCCGCAAACCGGCGGCTACATGAATCCCGTGTCGTTCCTCACGCAGATGATTCGCATTGCAGTGCCGTATTTGTTCGCGGCGAGCGGCGGCGTGATCGCAGAGCGCGCAGGGATCATCAGCCTTTCGCTCGAGGGCTACATGCTGACGGGCGCCTTTTCTGCAACACTGGGCGCTCACTATACCGGAAGTGCCTGGATCGGCGTGCTCTGTGGAATCTTCGGCGGTCTGATATTCGGCCTGATTCACGCCGTCGCAACTATTCGCTACAAGGCGGACCAGGTGGTGACAGGCATCGCCATCAACCTGCTCGCAATCGGCGTTACGCGTTTCTTCCTCAAGCTCGCGTTTGCCAGCTCTTCGAACTCACCGAGAGTCAATGGTTTCGGAGGGAATCTCGCGGCGCATGGTTTTGACAATCCGCTGTTGTGGCTGGGTATCCTGGTTGTTCCGGCCCTCGCTTTCGTTGTCTACAGAACTCCGTTCGGACTGCGCGTTCGTGCTGTGGGTGAACACCCGGCTGCCGCGAGGAGTCTCGGCATTCGGGTTGCGGCAATTCAATATGCCGCGGTTGGACTGTCCGGAATGCTCGCCGGGCTTGGTGGAGTTTTTCTGGCGCTCGATCAGCATCAGTTCACAGACCAGATGACTGCCGGCCGTGGATTCATCGCCGTTGCAGCCGTGATTTTCGGACGCTGGGATCCAGTAAAAGCGGCACTTGCCTGTCTTCTCTTTGCAGCCGCTGAGACTCTTCAGATCCAGCTGCAGGGAAATCAGCTGATTCCATCTCAGTTCCTCGAGATGATTCCCTATGCCCTCACCATCATCGCACTTGCGGGAGTTGTGGGCCGGGCTGTACCGCCGGCTGCGTTGGGCAAAGTCACGGAGTAGCTGATGTTCAAGAAGCTGCTCGTACTCATCATCACCGCGTTCGTGGACATGGTCGGGCTCCTGATGGTGCTCCCGCTCATGCCGTACTACGCCCGAGAGCTCGGCGCCGGTTCGATGGCTGTTACAGTGATGGTCGTGTCCTTCACGGGTGCCCAGCTGCTCAGCGCTCCCCTATGGGGAAGATTCTCCGACAGATACGGCAGACGTCCCGCCCTGCTTGTCGGACTTGGCGCTGCTGCAATTGCCTACGTCGTTTTTGCGCTCGCCAATTCCATCTGGCTTCTGCTGCTGTCCCGGGTTGTGCAGGGAGCAGGCGGTGGCACGGTTGGAGTAATCCAGGCGTACGTAGCCGATTCCACCGAACCGGCAAACCGGGCAAAGGCACTGGGCTGGCTCTCCGCCGCCACCAATGTCGGAGTTGCACTCGGACCGCCGATCGGATCTCTCGCACTGCTTGCTGGCCATGGCGGACCGGGGTATGTAGCGGCCGTGCTGTGTGTCATCAACATGGGATTTGCCTGGAAATTCCTGACCGAATCGCGCGACATGGAAGACGCCAGAACATCCAAGCGAAAACCACGCGCTTCGCGCGATGCGATCCTCCGTGTGATTTCACACGCAAAAGAACCAGGCCCGCGACTCATCTGGATCTACGCCATAGCGATGGGAGCATTCTCTGCAATCACTGCGATACTTCCGCTCTTCCTTGCCGACCGGTTCGGGATCGGCGAAAACAGAGTCTGGATTTTCTTCACATACATCGGCGTGATCTCCGTAATCACGCGCGCGGGAATACTGGGCTGGGCAGTGGAAAAGTTTGGCGAGGCGCGCCTGTCCAGGTTGGGGCTCGTCCTTCTCGCCGCGGGACTCGCAGGCATGCCGTTCGCGCACGGGTTTGTTCTGCTCGGAATTACGATCGCACTCATTCCGCTTGGAACCGCATTTACTTTCCCGTGCGTTACTTCCCTGTTGTCACGCGTGATCTCATCCAGCGAGCGCGGACTCTACATGGGCGTTCAGCAGACATTCGGCGGATTGTCGCGTGTGATAATCCCGCTCTGGGCAGGGTTCTCGTACGATCGGCTGGGTCATCAAATTCCGTTTCTTACTTCGGCGATACTGGTGCTGCTCACGCTTCTGCTGGGACTTGGCGTAGACGATGGACGTCGGAGTCAGACCCCAGCCATACCTACCGGGGCCGCTGCCTGACCCGGTTCGAGCCATCAGGTACCATGTGAAGGCGGACCCGGCTCGGAGCCTGTAACTATGCGCGCGCCGCCCTGGTATGTGATGTAGTTGTACGCCCACTGAAGCAGCACTCCCATCCGGTTCCTGAAACCCACCAGGTACATGATGTGGACGAACAGCCATAGCAGCCACGCAATTCTTCCGCTGAATCTCAGCTTTCCGAAGTCCGCGATGGCGCACGATCGCCCGATCACCGCGAGATCGCCCTTGTTCAGGTAATGAAAATTCCTTGTGGGAAGACGGCCCATCAATCGGCGAATATTCTTCGCCGCAGTCACGCCTTCCTGGTTTGCAGCCGGAGAAACTCCCGGCACGGGCCGGCCATCCTCACGCTTGATGAAGGCGAGATCTCCGATGACGAAGACTTCGGGATGACCCGGTATGGAAAGGTCTGAGTTCACTGGAACTCTCCCCGCGTTGTCGAGCGGCACCCCAAGAGTCCGGCCGAGCGAAGACGCGGCATTGCCCGCGGCCCAGAATACCGTATGCGTCGGTATTCGCTCATCGCCCGCTATCACTGAATCTCCATCGATATTCGTCACGATCGAGTTGGTGCGAACTTCAACGCCGAGCTCCTCGAGACCAATCCGCGCCTTATCCGCCAGATCTTCGGGGAACGTGGGGAGAATTCTCGCACCGCCTTCGATCAGAATCACTCGCGTGCGGCGAGTGTCGATGTTCCGGAAATCCTTGTAAAGCGCTTTTCGGGCGATCGTGGCCAGCGCCCCCGATAGTTCAGCTCCGGTGGGTCCGCCCCCGACGACCACGAATGTCAGGTAGGTATCGCGCTCCGTCTCGTCCGACGTTTTTTCCGCGCGCTCGAAAGCCAGCAGAAATCTGCGTCGTATCTCAGCCGCGTCATCGAGCCCCTTGAGACCGGGAGCCAGCGTCTCCCACTCGGGATGGCCGAAGTATGCATGGCGCGACCCAGTCGCCACTATCAGGTAGTCATATCCAATCTCGAAACCGGGCGTGCCCGTTCGCACGACCTTTTCCTCTACGTCTACCGAAATGACCTCCGCAAGCAGCACTGTCGTGTTCTTCTGCCGCCTGAGTACGTGCCGAATTGGCGCCGATACATCACTCGCCGAGAGCGACGCGCTTGCCACCTGGTACAGGAGGGGCTGAAAAAGGTGATGGTTGGTTCGGTCCAGAAGAGTGACGTCTGCATTTGCATTCTTGAGCGCCTTTGCCGCGCTCACGCCGCCAAACCCCCCGCCAATGATCACGATGCGAGGACGAGTTTTTCCAGCGGCGGTCATCACGCCATCCGCTCTTCGAGACTTCTTGCCGTAAGCGTCATACCAAGTACCAGCAGGATCAACAGCACGCTGTAAGCAGCCGCCGTGCCGAATGCGAGCGCGCGCAGCTGAGCAAGGATCTCGATTGAAATCGGCCGGTTTGAATGCGTATACAGAACCACGCTCGCGACAAACTCACCGACGGCTGTGACCGCTGCAAGCAGTCCGCCGGCAATCAAACCGGGGCGCGCTGCGGGCAATATCACCCGCCTCATCGTCAGCCACCACGAGGCACCCAGGCCTCGCGCAGCGTCTTCGAGAGAGGCATCCATTTGCCGAAGCGAACTCTCGACCGCGGTCGTCACCAACGGAATGTTGCGGATGAAATAGGCCAGCGGCAGGATCCAGAACGTTCCGACAATCAGTATCCGTCCCGTCACCGGATCATTCGTGTTGAAGGTGGCCGCCAGGCCAAGCGCAATTGCAGTCGCCGGGATTGCCCACGGCAGGGCCGTCAGAAACTCCAGCAGCCGCTTGCCCGCAAACTTTCTCATCACTATCAGATAACCCGCCACGAGCGCAACGACGATGTTCGCCGCTGTCGCGATTGCTGACATCGACAAACTGTTCACTATCGGCTTCCAAAGCTGCGCGTCAGTCATCAGCCGGCGATAGTTATCCAGAGTGTAGGCAGGCGGAAGCACCTGCGTCGTCCATTTGCCGTCCACCGCGAATGAAACCAGTATCACCATCAGGTGCGGTAACACGAGCACCACAACGGTCAGGATGGAGAGACCCGCAACGGCCATCTGCACTCTCCGCGACTTGATCACCCGTCGCGTTACCGCTCCCTTCCCGGAGGACGTGTACTTTCGTTTTCCCTCGAGCCAGCGAAACACCAGCAGTCCGGCGACAGCGCTCAGTGCCAGCACTGTCGTCTCCACGTAGGCCAGACCGAGCGCACCATTGAGCTTCGACGCAACTATCTGCGTTGACAGCACGCGGATTCCGCCCCCAAAAACGTAGGGGGCAGAAAACGATCCGAGCGATGTCATGAACACGAGCAGCATCGATCCCGCAAGCGCAGGGGTGAGCAGCGGCAGCGTCACGCGCCTCGCCCGCTGCCACGCCGTTGCGCCAAGTCCTGCCGCGGCCTCATCCAGCGTAGTGTCAAACCGTTCGAGGCCGGCAGAGACGAAGAGGAAGACGTACACATACATAGTGTAGGCGTGGACGAAGATGATGGCCCACACGCCAGTCAGACGCCATGGAGCTTCCGCCATTCCAAAAGCCCGCTGCACTGCCCGCGTGAACAGGCCACTCTCTCCATAAAGGAACAGGAAAGCAATGACACCAACCAGCGGAGGAAGCGCCGCCGGCAGTGTCGCAACCGCACGCAGCACTCGCCGTCCCGGAAATTCGAATCTGCTCAGGAGAAATGCGAGCGGTGTGCCTATCAGTACCGATGCGATGACGGAAGCAACCGAAATGAAAATGCTCGTCCTCAGAGCCTCCCGATCGGTGGGGCTCGCCATGAACTCCCGCCAGTGCTCGAATCCGTTGTCGAAGCTTCCGACGATTACCGCAACGTTGGGAAGTACGACACTCCACAGCAGCAGCGCGAGCAGTGGCGCCGCAATCACCCACGTATGCTTCGAACTCTTCGCGCTCACTCCCCGCTCACCACCGGAACAGGTTCACGCGCTACGACAACTCCCGTCGAGTCTCCTTCGCGCAGGCCCATCTGCCCCGAAGCTACTTCCAGCTCCACACCATCTGCCGTCTTCACCCGGTAGACTGCGCTGCCTCCGGTGAATCTCCGGTTCACCACTTTCCCTCTCCACGCTTCGGCATCGTCTGGAGCTATTGCAAGCGCATCGGGCCTGAGGACTACCTTGGGCGACAGGATCTTGACGCCGGCAGGACGCGTTGCCGCAAGTTCCCGGCGCACGCCTCCAATGGTAACCGCCACCCTTTCCCCGAGATCCTCCGCATCCACGATCGTTGCCCTGCCGATGAACTGTGCGACGCCGAGCGATGCGGGCCGGTCGTACAGGTCCTCAGGAGTTCCTGCCTGGAGAAGCTTCCCCTTTCGTATCAGAGCAATCCTGTCCGCGATCGCAAAAGCATCTTCCTGATCGTGCGTCACGAACAATGCAGGTACTCCTACGCGATGCAGCATTGCTCGCAATTCATCACGCGTGGATTGACGCAGCAGCGGATCGAGGTTGGACAACGGCTCATCCAACAACAGCGCCTTGGGCTCGATGACGAGCGCGCGAGCGAGCGCCACCCGCTGTTGTTCCCCGCCCGATAGTGACTGAATGGTGCGAGGCGCCGCGCTCTCGAGTCCCACTGACGCAAGCGCCGCCTGCGCCTTCGCCATGCGGGCCGCGCGCGCAACACCGCGTGCCTCCAGGCCGAACGCAACGTTTTCACCTACCGACATGTGCGGGAAAAGCGCGTAATGCTGGAAGACCATTCCAAACCCGCGGCTCTGCGGCGGCAATGCCGTGATGTCCTTACCATCGAACAGAACCCGGCCGCTGTCCGGTACCTCGTAGCCGGCAGCCATTCGCAATGTCGTTGTCTTCCCGGAACCCGACGCACCTATCAGCGCGAGCAGCTCTCCCGACGGCACTTCGATCGAGACTTCATCGACAGCCGCATAATCTCCAAAACGCCGGGTGACTCGCTCGAGCGAGAGCGAGCCTGAATTCACTGCTTGCGCCCGCTGTTCCTGATGCTCGCGTCCCAGTGCTTCATCCACTCGTCGAGGTGTTCCGCCATGACCTTTCGATCAACCGGCATCGGTTTGATCTTCTTGTTCGCTTCCTGTATCCACTGCGGCAGGTCTGCCTGCGCAATGTCCGTTCGCGCCGGAATTCTCAGGAATCGCTCTGCAGAAACCTTCAGCGCCTCCGGCGTTGATACAAACTCGTAATAGAGTTTTGCCTCAGCCAGATGCTTCGTTCCCTTCACGATTGCGATTCCGTCTACGAGCAGTGGAGTGCCGCTCGACGGAATCACATAGTCTACGGGAATGTTCAGCCGCTGCTTCAGAGTTGCAATGTCCGGCATATCCCAGAGCGTTATCACGCCTTCCTGACGGCCGAGCTTCTGGTACATGATCGTCGGGTTCAGAACGTATTCGCGTGTGTTGACGTCAAGCTTGCGCAGCCATTCGTATCCTGCATCCGGTGATCCCGTACGCGCCATCGACCGAGCGACGATCGCTCCAAAGATTGCACGCATCGTACCCGATGCAATCGGATCGCGAATCAGAATCTTCCCCTTCCACTTCGGATCGAGAACGTCGTCCCAGTCTTTCGGTGCATCCTCCCGCTTCACTGCATCCGTATTGTACGCGATGACCTCAGGAGTGAGATACGTGCCGTACCACCGATCCTGCGAATCCCGTCCTTCGATTGCGACGGCATTCGACCACGTCGGAATGTACGGTTCCAGCAGTCCTGCCTTCGCCGCCTTGTCGAACGCCTCAGCGGGAGCCCCATACCACACATCGGCCTGCGGATTCGTTCCCTCTGCCCTTACGCGGTCAAGAACCTCCTGCGATCCCATGTCCACCCACTGCACATCGATGTCAGGGTGCGCCTTCTCGAACCCCTCTTCCATATAGCCGAGGAGGTCCTTGCCGTGTGGTGAGTAGATCGTGAGGACGGTTCTCTTGTCACTCGAACATGATAGTGCAGAGAGGACAGCCAGGGCGATTACAGCAGTGCGCATGATCATCGGCCAGCTCCCGCCGTTGCTTTCGCGCCGCTCCCGCTATTGCTCATCGCCAGCAGATTCACGAACAACCGCGTAGCACCGCTCACTCCGGCGGGCAGCTGTCTGAAGAACGCGAGAGTAGTGTAGACATAGAGACCTCGACCGTACTGCGCGACCATGATACCGCCCTTGTTGGATTCTTCCCCTGGATCGTTCAGTGCTACAACCGGATGATAGCGCGGGTCGAAGGTCCGAGGCATGTAGAGCGAGCGCTCCTGAACCCATCCCGCGAAATCCGCCTTCGTGATCACGTTTGGCAGGCGTACGGCCGGTGACGCTGCATCTATGATCGTGATCGGCGCCTCTTCTACAGTCACGCGATCATGTGGCCTGGCGATGGTGATGTCGAACGGCATCAGTCCTCCGCGCGTCATCTCGTACTGTCCATACTGGACCAGAAGCGTACCGCCGTTGCGCGCAAACGTGAGCAGATAAGGATTGTTGTCCACCAGTTCCTGACTCGCCTGATACGCCCTGGGTCCGACCACGACCGTTGTGAACCTGGACAGGTCCACCGTCGGCAGCGCTTTAGGATCGATTGGCGTGACTGCTATTCCCAGCTGCTCCAGCACCGGTTCAACATTGTCACCTACGCCGCGGATATACCCGACTTTCAAGCCCGCAGGGATCGCTATACCGACGGAGTGAAGCGACACTGCTGCGGGCCGGTAAATCCTTTCCGGGCTGATGTGGTCGTAATCGATCGGGATGTAGCCGGACCGGTAACTCTTTCCACCCGAAGTGGCTGCGGCGCTCAGTTCGTGCACCCCTGGAGTGAGCCGGCCAGTCACCTTGAACGTAACGGTCCGCGTCGAAGCCGAATCAACCATTACAGTACGGCTGACCGAGTCAGCTTTCAGGCCCGCGGGAAGAGTCAACGACACGGTGACGGGTGCGCGGCTCATCATCGCAGAACGGAGAGTCACGTTGAAGAATCTGTTGATCGTCGTATTCGCACGAGCGACCTCAGTCGCGTTTTCGAGCGAGACACTGACTGCCGGCGCGACCGCCAGCGGACGCTGCACTTCTCCACGCACAGGATCCGCATAACGAAAGACGATAGGAACAGCCAGGTTCTGCACCAGAGAATCATCCGGGCTCACAACCACCGCCCTCGCCCAGTTGGACCGCTCCCTCATATCCTCGGCCGTTTCAACTCTGGTGGGCTGCGGTAGCGCTGCATCTGCCGTCGGAATGGGCGGCGAGAAAAGGTCGCCGTTCCTCGGCGTCACCAGCCACCATGGCTGAGTGATTTCAGTTCCCTTTAAATAGTATGACCACGTGTACACACTGTCGGCCGCAACAGTAATTCCGTTTCCTGAATCACCGAGCCGTTGCAGGAGATTCACGGCACGCCCGCCCCGATTGTAGAAAGTGGCGGTGACGCGCGCGCTGTCGCCGAGCGCGACATACTGCCTGTCCGAAAAGGCTTCGAGCGCCATCGCCTGCCGGGCCTCTGCCATTGCGGGCGTGGCGTCGGCAGAACGAGGAGCAACCGCGTTCACGCCATCGAACATCGACGTTTCCTTATCTGCCGGCGTCGCCTCGTTCACACGCGTTGCCTCGCGCCGCACGTAATCCCAGATGACTCCCTTTCGCTGAAGCGATCCGAACCCCTGCGACTTATGCTGCGACCTGCTGTCTCCTGCTATCTCGGCGTACGATTTACCGAGCGTCGGATTGTATTCGCCGACGTTGATGCGCATCGTCGCGGCATCGGGCGAGAACCGCGCGGCGCGATAGAATTTCTGCGGAGTCCACGGAGCACCAAACTGGGCGGTCGGAAATCGCACGGTGTCCATCGCGGCTTCATACGCTTCCTTCGCCAGAATTCCAGAAACCTGATGATGCCCGTGACCATCTCGCGGCGTTCCTGAAAATACCGCGACAATCACCTGAGGCCTGAACGCGCGAACCACCTTGACGACATCGTTCAACAACGAGTCTTTCGGCCAGTGAGTAAACGTCTCGGCCGCATTCTTGGAAAACCCGAAGTCATAGGCGCGCGTAAAGAACTGGTGGGCTCCGTCCACGCGCCGTGCTGCAAGCAACTCTTCAGTGCGAATGACTCCAAGCTCTTCGCCCAGCTCGTTGCCGATGAGATTCTGTCCGCCATCGCCGCGGGTAAGTGAGAGGTACGCCGTCTCGGCGCGCCCGCCACGCTGAAGCCACGCTATGAGTTGCGTGTCTTCGTCATCGGGATGTGCGCCAATGACAAGCACGCGACGCCATTCAGGACGTTTCGTCCGGGCGGGGACTTGAGGACTTGCAATATCTCTCCGCTGCGCCTGCAACGAAGGCGGCGCCATCATCATCAGCGCCGCCACCAGCAACACCGTTCGCTTCATGTCCAGCCTGGTTCGTGTGAAACGCCTTTTTACTGACTCGTAACCGGCGTCCTGCGCTTCGTCCCCGTACGCTGCTCCACGGGAGCCAATACCTCGGAGACGATCCGCTCCTGTTCCGCCTTGTGGGCGAGGGCGTACCCTTCTGCGGGGCTGGCTCGCTCCGGACGGCCTATGTAGCGCACGATCACTGCGTTTCCGGTTGAAACCCTGAGGCGCGGCGACACATAAGTCCACGCTCCCATGTTCTTCGGCTCCTCCTGTGCCCAGACCACCTCTTCCGCAGAGGGGTACAGATCAACAATGCGCGCGACTTCGTCGTGCGGCCATGGGTACAGCTCTTCGACCCGCACGAGTGCTACGTGCGGAGAACGCTTTGCCAGCAGGTCGTAGTAAATCTTGCCGGTGCAGAACACCAGACGCTTCACTTCGTCGCGCCGGTCTGCAACCGAGGCATCGTCGATCACCGGTGAAAAACCGGCCTCGGTGAGGTCGGCAAGGTGCGACGCGGCCTCGGGTAGGCGGAGGAGACTCTTCGGCTGCATCAGCACGAGCGGCCTGCGTTTCTTCTCGTGCGCCTGCCGCCTCAGGATGTGATAGTACTGCGCCGGAGTAGATGGGTACGCCACATACATGTTGTTCTCCGCGCACGACTGGAGAAACCGCTCCAGGCGCGCGCTCGAATGCTCCGGACCCTGCCCTTCGTAACCATGCGGCAGCAGCAGCACAACCGACGACGTCTGACCCCACTTCGCGCGGTCAGAGGTGATGAACTGGTCGATGATCGGCTGAGCCACGTTCACGAAGTCGCCAAACTGCGCTTCCCACAGCACGAGTGCATTGCGCGTAGCAGTGCTGTATCCGTACTCGAATCCGAGTACAGCGGTTTCCGACAACGGACTGTTATAGATCTCGAAGCTGCCCCTCGCTCCCGTGATGTGCTGTAGTGGCGTGTACGTCTCGCCGGTCTCTGCATCGTGCAGCACTGACTGGCGGTGCGAGAACGTTCCGCGCTCCACGTCCTGGCCCGTCATCCGGATCGAAACTCCTTCCGTGAGGAGCGAGGCAAAAGCGAGCGCCTCCGCATGCCCCCAGTCGATTCCACCCGAAGGGCCCAGCGCATCCCTCCGGCGACTGAGCGTCTTGGCAAGCTTGGTGTTCGGCTTGAGTGTGTCCGGCCAGTTGAGAAGCTGTTCGTTCAGCGCGCCGATTTGCTCCGCATGGATGTCATTGGCGTCGGATGCAACAGGATCAGTCGGAATGACGACTTCGCCAGGGCCTGGAGATTCCCCATCGCTGGCTGAGGTTCCACTCTGAATCTTCTCGAACTTCGCGGCAATCTCTGCATCCAGCGCCTTCACGTCCTCCGCCGTTATCAGCCCGGCCTCTACGAGGCGCTGTCCCCACAGCTCGCGCGGCGAACCATGCAAGCGGATCTGCGTATACATCGCCGGCTGGGTAAACGCGGGCTCGTCGGTTTCGTTGTGGCCATGCCGGCGATAGCCGATGAGGTCCACCAGAAAATCCTTGCCGAACTTTGCGCGGTATTCGATGCACACCTGCATCACGCGAATGCACGTATCTGCATCCTCGGCATTCACATGGACGATCGGAACCTCGAACCCCTTGGCCAGGTCGCTCGCGTAATGCGTGGACCTTCCATCCGTCGGGTCAGTAGTGAAACCAACCTGGTTGTTGGAGATGATATGCACCGTCCCACCCACGCGATATCCGCGCAGCCGCGACATGTTGAACGTCTCGGCAACAACTCCTTCGCCTGGAAACGCGGCATCACCGTGAATCACTACGGGTACCACAGATGATTCATCCCTGATACCGCCGGCAGCAATCACTGTCTGCCGCGCCCGGGCCACTCCCTGAAGCACGGGGTTGGCGAACTCGAGGTGGCTGGGATTGGGAATCAGTGAAACCGTGACCTCTGTATCACCGACTGATCGCGTGGTAGAGAAGCCGAGATGGTATTTCACGTCGCCGGTCTCGCTCTCGGCGCTGGTTCCAGCGTGACGGCCTTCGAATTCTCCGAAGATTTTCCTGTACGGCTTCTGGAGAATGTGCGCTAGCACATTGATGCGGCCGCGATGGGCCATTGCGATGCTCACCTCGGTGGCTCCAACGGCTGCGGCCGACGCGATCATTGCGTCGAGCATGGGAACCATCATGTCGGTGCCCTCGATCGAGAACCGCTTGTACCCCTGGTAAACGCGGCCCAGGAAACGCTCGAGTCCGTCTACTTCGGTGAGACGGCGCAGGATTGCCAATCGCTCGTCTGCATCGAGCGGTTTTTGAAACCTGCCGCTTTCGATCTGTTCCCGAAGCCACTCACGCTCCGTTTCGTCGCTCATGTGAGCGAACTCGAATCCAACCTTGTTCGAGTACAGCGACCTCAGGCGACTCACTGTCTGCGTTGCTGTGGCCTCGTTCGACCTGAACGCGCTCCCCGGAATCTCCTCGAGGTCGGATTCGGTCACGCCGTGAAATTCCGGCGTCAGCTCCGGAGCGCCCGGCGGTCGGTTGCCAAGCGGGTCCGTCTCGGCCGCGAGATGGCCATAGGCGCGGATTGATTCCACCAGTGAGGCAGCGCCCGCAACCTTGCGGAGAAGGTCGGGGTTCGCGGAACCCGCTGTCGTCTCGGAGGACGCGCGGCCCGGAAACTGTTCGGCAAAACGGAAGAACTGGCGCCACGATTCATCCACTGACGACGGATCGCGACGATATGACTCGAACGCTTCAGCGATGTAACCATCGTTGAAAACGCTTGTGATCGGTTCGCTCGGCATGCCCTAATTTAACGCGGAATACCGACTCGAAAAGCTCGCGGAGTCGCCGCTTTGCGCGACGTGAAATGCCGGCGTAGTGAAGTCAGAGACGCGCGGCGGGTATTTATATCTTGTGGCGATTGGGGCCTCCGCTTTCAACGCACGTGATCTGGAAGCCAGAACGCTGTTACGGAAGCCACCCGCCTGTCTCCCCCGCTGGACGCATTCACGGGACAGTTGGACACCTGAAAACCCAGCCCGAGCGAGTTGTCAGATTGCGATAAACAGATGCCTGCCGATACGGCTGATAACAAAAGCCCCCGCGCTGGGCACGGGGGCTTCTGGTTCACCTGGTTCTCAAGGCTTAACGCTTGGTAATGTCGACGTTGTTTCCGATCACGCCACCAAGCACGGCGCCTGCGACACCTCCGATTACTGCTCCCTTGAGCTTGTCGCGACTCGTGACGGCCCCAATGGCGGCACCGGCAGCCGCACCAATGGCAGCATCACGTTTCGTGTGCTTAACCCGCGTTGTCCTGCGGGCCGGGGTGTACGTGCCCCCCGAGGAGCGGCTTGACGTGGTGCGGCGGGCAACCGGACGATCTCGATAAACGACACGTTCGCGCACCGGCTGGGCGTTAACCGGCGCGTAGCCTACCGGAGCCAGTCCCTGGGCGGCATAAGCGCGCTCCATGGCGGAGATGCTATCCATCGCTGTGAATGGGCGCGCCTGGGCCGCCAACGTCAGGTCGGAATTGAGGGCTTCGTCTACCTTCTTGCCGCTATCGTCACCCCGGCAAGCGCCTGCCAGAATGGCGGCCGGAATCAGTAAAAACAGTTTGAATTTGGTCATGCTTCCTCCCGAATGGACGGCCGCGATACGCGGCCAGACACCCTGTAAGGGCAGGGTCTATGCCACACGGGCCCCATTTTCGGACTTCGTATCAGGGGCCTCTTCAGACCGGGATTCCGACTGGGGGCGGCCTGGGAATTCCTCATGGTCGAACGACCGGGATTTTCCCTCAGCGGGCAGGTTCAGCGTGAACTTGCTGCCCTCCCCGAGTACAGACTCCACGTCCAGCGTCCCATCCAGGAGCATTGCGAGGCGTCTCGATATAGGCAGGCCGAGCCCCGTGCCCATTTGCTGCGCACGGGAGACCTGAACGAACTCCTCAAATATTCGAGTTCGATTTTCTTCAGAAATGCCTTCACCCTGGTCGATCACCGAAATAGCGATGCCGCCATTATCCGTTCGCTTTGTCGTCACCTCGATCGGCTTCTGCTGACCGAACTTGATTGCATTGGAAAGAAGATTGAGCAGAATCTGACGTACCCTTCTCGGGTCAGTTACAACAGTTATAGCGTCATTGGGATGTTGCACCGTCAGCTCGGTGCCGTTCTCGTCTGCGAGAGGCCTCACTGTTACAAACAGATCCTCGATGAGAACTGAAATATCCACCGGCTGCATCGCCATCTCGATCTTGCCTGCCTCGATCTTCGAGAGATCCAGGACATCGTTCACGAGTTCGAGGAGATGTCGCGCAGCGCGCAGCGTCCGCTGAAGCCCCTCTCGCTGCTTCTCGTTCAGTGGCCCATAGATGTCGTCGATCATCAGCGTGCTGTAGCCGATCACAGCGTTGATTGGAGTCCTCAGCTCGTGACTCATCGACGCATAAAACCGGCTGCGCACACCCATCGCCATTTCCAGCTCGGCCTGCCGTTCCTTCAGTTGAGCATTCAACTGGCTCAGCTTTGCCGCAGACTTCGCTTCGGCCTCGAGAAGTTGCGCGCGATGCTCCAGTTCGAGCTCGCGGCGCTCGCCCTCTGCAAGCATGTCGGCCTGTTCCATGATCTGCTGCTGCTTGAGATACAGATCCACGAACACCGCGACTTTCGAGCGCAAGACGTCCGGATTGAACGGCTTGAAAACGTAATCCACGGCGCCCATCGAATATCCCTTGAACACGTACGCATCTTCCTTGTTGATGGCGCTCAGGAAAATGATCGGGATATAGCGTGACTTCTCACGCGACTTGATGATCTGCGCAGCGTCGAAGCCGTTCATCTCGGGCATCTGCACATCGAGCAGGATGCATGCAAACTCGTTCTGAAGAACCGACTTCAATGCCTCCTCACCCGAGTGGGCAAGTATCAGGTTCTGGCCCAGCGGTTCCAGGATCGCCTGAAGCGCAAGCAGGTTCTCAGGCCTGTCGTCCACGAGCAGCAGATTGACACGACGTTCGTCCGTCATTGGACACCCCTGCCGGAAGGCCCGGCCACGCTCGTCATCTCCACCAGGCGCAATACTATGTTTTCGAGCGATAGCACCTCCGCCTCCGGAACCGCAGCCATCGCCGCCGCCGGCATTGTCCTGCTCTCGGCGGTTTCCGGATCCTGGACGATTCCCCTCCCGCCTCGGTCGACGATATGCCGCAACCCTCGCGTCCCATCGTCGTTGGCGCCTGTCAGAACCACTCCGATCGCCGCTGTGTGATACGTGTCAGCCGCGGAAATGAAAGTCACGTCTATCGAAGGGCGGCTGAATCTCACAAGAGCGTCAGTCGAGAGAGATAGGGAACCACGGTCCACGAGCAGGTGGTAGTTAGCGGGTGCCAGGTAAATCGAGTTTGCAATCAACGGCTCCTTGTCCTCCGCTTCCACAACGCGCAGGGATGTCTGCACCTGAAGCAGCGGGGACAAAAGGTTCTCCGCGTGCCTGCTCCTGTGCTGGACGATAATGATCGGAGTTGAAAACTCACCCGGAAGTCCCGCAAAGAGAATACTCAGGGCGGCAAGACCTCCCCAGGATGCTCCAATCACAATGATCTCCGGATGTATCATCGCGCCTTCCGAAAAATCTTCTCTGTGCCGTCGAGCTGCTCATAGTCGCTCTCGTGCGGCGAGAATCGCATCGACTCCTTGCTCCCCAGCGCCAGCACACCAAAGGTCGCGAGGCTCCCGTAGAAGAGCTTGTGCACTCTGGCCTGAAGTGCCTTGTCGAAATAAATCAGCACATTCCTGCAAAGGATCACGTTGAATTCCGCGAACGACCTGTCGGTCACGAGATTGTGCTGCGAAAAAACCACGTTGGTGGTCAGCGAAGGACTGAACAGCGCTCCCCCGTACTTTGCGAGATAGTAATCAGAGAAAGCTCGCCTGCCGCCCGCCGCGATATAGTTCTCCGTGTACTCCTGCATCCGCTCGAGCGGGAAGATTCCTTCCTTTGCTTTCTGCAGAACAACTTCGTTGATATCGGTAGCATAGATTCGCGAACGGCCATAGAGACCTTCCTCTTCGAGAAGGATAGCCATCGAATAAACCTCTTCGCCGGTGGCACAGCCCGCGTGCCACAATCTTATGAACGGATAGGTACGAAGCAGTGGAACCACGTGTTCGCGAAATGCACAATAGAATGACGGATCGCGAAACATTGCCGTGACATTGACCGAGAGGTCGAGCAGCAGCCTCTCCATGAGCGGTGGCTCATGCAGCACTCTCGCCTGGAGCGCGCTCACTGTCGGCAGCCCTTCCTCATTGATCCTCTTCCAGAGCCTCCGCCTGATGGAGGCATAGGCATACGCGCGGAAGTCGAACCCGTACTGGCGATAGATCCCTTCGAGCAACAGCTCAACCTCCACGCGCTCGAGTTCCGGGTCGTATGGCACATCCGGCATCGCAGCCGTCGGCACATTCTCATCTACTTGTATAACCACACTCGCAGGAGCGACAACAGCTGCTCGGTATCCACCGGCTTCGTGATGTAGTCCGAAGCGCCAGCGGCAATGCATTTCTCCCTGTCGCCCTTCATTGCCTTCGCAGTGAGCGCGATGATCGGCAGCGACCTGAACCGGGAAATCTCGCGAATAGCCTTCGTCGTCTCATAACCATCCATTTCCGGCATCATCACATCCATCAGTACGACATCAACCCCGGGATCTTCGCCCAGAGATGCGAGTGCATCCTTCCCATTCTCGGCGAAGCGCACCACCATCCCGTGATCCTCGAGCACACTGGTGAGTGAAAAAATGTTGCGCACATCGTCGTCAACTACCATCACCCGCTTCCCGGCAATAACCGCATCGGAGTCGTGCAGCTGCTCGAGCATCTTCCTCTTCTGCTCGGGAAGCTTGGCTTCCACACGATGCAGAAACAGCGCAGTCTCATCGAGCAGCCGCTCCGGCGACCGCACATCCTTCACGATGATCGTCTCCGCATACTTCCGGATCTTCGTCTCTTCCGGCGACGTCAGCTGCCTCCCGGTATAGACGATGATCGGAAGCTCCGCCTTGGCGGGATCAGATTTGACTTTTTCCAGAAAATCAAATCCGCTCATGTCGCGCAGCCCGAGATCGAGAACCACACAATCGTAGTGCTTGTCGGATGACAGCTCCTCCAGCGCCTTCTCCGCAGAATCGACCGCGGTGATCTCAACGTCTTCGTGCGCGATGAGCTCCACTATCGCCGCCCGCTGAGTCTCGTCATCCTCGACAATCAGCAGATGCTTCGGCACATCCTCGATGAAGTTGGCAATCCGCGCGAACGCATCATCCAGCGCTTCCTTGCTCACCGGCTTTTCCAGATACGCCAGTGCGCCGGCCTTGAGACCCTGCTGTCGACGCTCCACTCCACTGATGATGTGAACCGGAATGTGCCTCGTGGCGGGATGATGCTTCAGCCTCTCCAGCACCTTCCACCCATCGAGACCGGGCATGTCTATGTCGAGCGTGATAGCGTCGGGCCGGTACTCGTGCGCCGCTGCCAGCCCACTGTCTCCGTCCAGGCAAACGATTCCCTTGAACCCTTTCTCGCGCGCCATGCCAAGCAGAACCTTGGCAAAGTTCGCGTCATTCTCGATGATCAAAACCGCTCGATCGCCCGCCTCGATATGGTCGTGGTCATCTTCAACCACATACTGCGCGGCCCGTCGGTCAGGCGCGGCGTAGACCGCCGGCTGACTTGCAGTTCCCCTCGATGGAGTAGGCTTCCATGTGGTCGCCCCGCTCCGCCGCGCAACCTTTCCCTGACCGGGCGCCGCACCACGCGGAGCATCCGCAGCTCCCTCCGGCTGCACTGAATGCACTACCGGAAGGAACAAGTTGAAGGTGCTCCCCTTTCCAGGCGTGCTCTCCACTCGTATCTCGCCGCCGAGGAGGCGGGCAATCTCGCGGCTGATGGAGAGACCGAGGCCGGTTCCGCCGAACTTTCTGCTGGTGGTTCCGTCGGCCTGCTGAAACGCCTCGAAAATTATGCGCTGCTTGTCATCGGCAATGCCCACCCCAGTGTCTGATACGGCGAAGACCAGCACCTTTCCCTTGTTGAGAGCCGGCTGATTGAAACGCCGGTTCGATTCCGCGACTCTCACAGAAAGCGTGACACTCCCGTCGGTGGTGAACTTGAAGGCGTTCGAAAGCAGGTTCTTGAGAACCTGCTCCACTCTCTGGGCGTCCGTCGTGATGTTGTCCGGAACATCGGGGTGCACCTCGACGGTGAAGCCCACTTCCTTCTCGTCTGCTACGTGCCTGAAGCTTCGCTCCACCGATTGCGTCAGATCCCGCACAGGAGCGTTCGCGATGTTCACTTCCATCTTTCCGGCTTCGACCTTCGAGAGGTCGAGAACATCGTTGATGAGTGACAGAAGGTCGGAGCCTGACGAGTAGATCGTCTGCGCGTACTCCACCTGCTTCTCCGACAGATTCCCGTCCTTGTTGTCGGTGAGGAGCTTGCTGAGAATGAGCAGACTGTTGAGAGGCGTCCTCAACTCGTGTGACATGTTCGCAAGGAACTCCGACTTGTACTTGGAGCTCAGCGCGAGCTGCTCGGCCTTCTCCTCCAGTGCGAGACGCGCCGCCTCGACCTCGTCGTTCTTCTGCTCCACCCTTCGATTCTGCTCCGCAAGCAGCGAGGCCTTCTCTTCCAGCTCCTCATTGACCTGCTGCAACTCAACCTGCTGATCACGCAGAAGTTCTTCGGAGCTGCGCAACGACTTGGTCTGCGCTTCGAGTTCGCTGTTTGACCGCTTCAGCTCCTCCTGCTGCTGCTTGAGTTCCCTGGACTGACTCTGCAGCTCCTGCGTCAGCTGCTGCGACTGGCCCAGCAGCTGACTGGTACGCATGTTCGCCGAAATCATGTTCAGCACGACACCCACACTTTCCGCGAGCTGGTCGAGGAATATCTGGTGGATCTGGCTGAAAGACATAAAGGAGGCGAGCTCGATGACGGCTTTGACCTCACCTTCGAACAGCACCGGCAACACGAGGATGTTCCGCGGCGGGGCCTCGCCAAGTCCGGACGTGATTCTTATGTAGTCGTCGGGAACGTTGGTCAGAAGAATCGGCTTCTTCTCCAGCGCGGCCTGGCCCACGAGGCCTTCGCCAATGCGGAACCGGTTCCCGACGTGCTTCCTTTCCTTGTAGGCGTAGCTGGCGATCAGCTTTAGAACGGCTTCGCTGCCGTCGTGCTCCATTATGTAAAACGCGCCGTAATTGGCCGAGACGAGCGGTGTAAGCTCGGACATGATCATGCGGGACACGGCTTCGAGATCCTTCTGGCCCTGCATCATTCTCGAGAACTTCGCGAGGTTGGTCTTGAGCCAGTCCTGCTCAGTGTTCTTCTCGGTCGTCTCCTTCAGATTTCCGATCATCTGATTGAGATTGTTCTTCAGCTCGTCCAGCTCTCCCTGCGTGTCCACGGTGATCTGCTTGGACAGATCACCTCGCGTAACAGCCGTTGCAACTTCAGCGATTGCGCGCACCTGAATGGTGAGACTGTTCGCCATCGCGTTCACGTTGTCGGTGAGCGCGCGCCATGTTCCCGCTGCTCCAGGAACCTCTGACTGCCCGCCGAGCTTTCCTTCCGTTCCCACTTCCTTCGCGACGCGCGTCACCTCGTCGGCAAAGACGCGCAGCGAGTCAACCATCGCGTTGATCGTATTCTTGAGCGCGAGAATTTCGCCGCGAACCTCCACGGTGATTTTCTGTGAGAGGTCACCGTTTGCAACAGCAGTAGTGACGAGCGCGATGTTGCGGATCTGGCTCGTCAGGTTCCCTGCGAGCGTGTTCACGTTGTCGGTGAGATCCTTCCACGTTCCGGCAACACCTGGCACTTCCGCCTGGCCGCCCAGGTTTCCTTCCGTTCCCACTTCGCGCGCGACGCGTGTGACTTCCGACGCAAACGAAGAAAGCTGATCCACCATCGTGTTGATGGTGTTCTTCAACTCGAGGATCTCGCCCTTCACGTCAACCGTCATTTTCCGCGACAGATCCCCACGGGCAACAGCCGTGGTGACGTCTGCGATGTTTCTCACCTGGCCCGTGAGGTTCGACGCCATGAGATTCACGTTGTCCGTCAGATCCTTCCACGTTCCGGCAACGCCAGGCACGTTCGCCTGTCCACCAAGGCGGCCTTCACTGCCCACCTCGCGCGCCACGCGCGTTACCTCCCCCGCGAAGACAGAGAGAGAATCGACCATCGTGTTGATGGTATCCTTCAATTCCAGAATCTCACCGCGCGCATCGGCGGTGATTTTTTTCGAAAGATCTCCCTGCGCCACCGCAGTAGTGACGTCTGCGATGTTTCTCACCTGGCCGGTGAGATTTGACGCCATGAAATTCACGTTGTCCGTGAGATCCTTCCACGTGCCCGCGACGTCAGGCACCTCCGCCTGCCCGCCCAGCAACCCTTCGGTACCTACCTCCTTCGCCACGCGCGTCACTTCGCCGGCAAACGTTCGCAGCGAATCGACCATCGCGTTGATGGTGTTCTTGAGCTCGCGAATTTCGCCCTGTACATCTACCGTGATCTTGCGCGACAGATCGCCCTTGGCCACGGCAGTCGTTACGTCCGCGATGTTTCGAATCTGGCTCGTAAGGTTCGACGCCATCGCGTTCACGTTGTCCGTGAGATCCTTCCATGTTCCGCCAGCGCCCGGCACCTCTGCCTGTCCGCCAAGCTTGCCCTCCGTTCCCACTTCGCGAGCTACGCGCGTGACCTCCGCGGCAAAACCCGAAAGCTGGTCCACCATCGTGTTGATCGTGTCCTTCAGCTCCAGCGTTTCACCCTTCGCCTGCACCGTGATTTTCTTGGAGAGGTCTCCCTTCGCGACGGCCGTTGTCACGTCCGCGATATTCCTCACCTGGCTCGTGAGATTGCCGGCAAGCGTATTCACGTTGTCCGTGAGATCCTTCCACGTTCCGGCAACGCCCGGCACGTTGGCCTGTCCGCCAAGACGGCCTTCCGTTCCCACTTCGCGAGCTACGCGAGTCACTTCCGACGCAAACGAGCTCAGCTGGTCAACCATCGTATTGATGGTGTCTTTCAGTTCGGCAACTTCACCCTGAGCGTCAGCGGTGATCTTGCGTGACAGATCGCCCTTCGCAACTGCCGTCGTCACATCCGCGATGTTTCTCACCTGCCCGGTGAGGTTGGACGCCATGAAGTTCACGTTGTCCGTGAGATCCTTCCACGTGCCAGCCACCCCGGGCACACTTGCCTGTCCGCCCAGCCTTCCCTCTGTTCCCACCTCGCGCGCAACTCGAGTCACTTCAGACGCAAAGGCACTTAGCTGATCGACGAGCGTATTCACCGTCGTCCCGATCCGCAGAAACTCTCCCTGCACCAGTTTTCCGTCGATCTCCAGAACCATCTTCTGCGTGAGATCGCCCTCTGCCACAGAGCTGAGCACGCGTGCCACTTCGCTCGTTGGCGACACCAGGTCTGTGATCACGGAATTGATGGCGCTCGTGATCGTAGCCCAGCCTCCGGTCGCGCGGCCGATCGATGCGCGCTCGTTGATCTGGCCTTCCCGCCCGATGGTAGTGCTGACTCTCACCGCTTCGGACGCGAGCTTCTCGTTTCGCTCGGCCATGCCATTGAAGGCTTCGGCAATCTCATCCATCACTGACCCATCGCCCGTTTCGGGCAGGCGGACGCTGAACTCACCGTCTCGAACATCGCGCAGCGCTGTGAGGAGATCAGCCAGCGCACTGCCCTCGGCGCCGTTCCCTGCTCCCGTGTCGTTGCCCGAGGCCGCAGGCTTCTTTCGACGCCGTCCGGCTGGCTTTGCGGGTTCTTCCTGAATTTCTAGTGTATCGCCGATTTCCACGGCATTCTCCTGGCATAAGAGTGCGGTTCCCCGAGAGGAGAACGGCTCCGACACGGCCCAGAGGGTGTCAATTGAACACGGGCACGCAGATGGTTCCTATTCAAAACTGGGGCCGCAACCGGCGCCCATGTTAACCGGCTTCAGGAAAGCAACGACTGGAGCCAGCCTTTCCGGGGCATCCCCTCCGGACTCAGCGACACTTGGTCGCCGGTGCGGACTACCCCATCCCGAACGACGCGCGCGTAAACCCGGCTCCATCCGGGATGGTGTTTCTGCGAAATCCTCATGAATTTCTCGTCGATGAAGGAGTCGCGTATCGTGCGGCAGGGCGTGGTATAATCCGTTACTTCGAGAAGTGCATCTCCGACCTCAATCACGCTGCCCGGAACGACCAGATCCCAGTCGAGCCCGGTTATGGTGAGGTTCTCGCCGGCCGTTCCTGTCCCGATTGGGTGCCCCTCGTGCTGCAGGGCCGTGATCCGCTCGACTGAATACAGGCACACCGCCCGGTCGGGGCCCCCATGGTGCTTCCTGTCATTGTGGTCGTCGCCGAAGACACCCGACCTCGTAACCAGAGCTTCGGGCACCGGCAGTTTCGGGACGCCGCCAGGCGAGCAGTTGATCGAAAAAACTTTCCCCATCTCAGTCACTACTTACCTCCCTGTAATCAGCCGCACTGGGATGCCACCGTTGGTCGTCCTGAACACCTCGCGCAGGTTCAACCGAAGCTGTGACTCGAGCGCACGATCGGCGGACAGAAGTGCGAGAAGATACCCGTTTGCGCCGTCCCGCAGAATATTCCCGATCCGTGAGTACAGGTTTCGCAGCGAAAGCGACTCGCCTACTCGCAGTCCATACGGAGGATTGGATACGATCCATCCCGGATCGTCGGGGAACACGACGTCGGATACCGAGCACTCCGTTACATCGATGTCTCCTTTCACTCCGGCACGCTCTGCATTTGCGAGAGTTGCAGCGACAGCTCCCGCATCCCGGTCAGAAGCGAGAATAGGCGCCGCAGCAGCAGGCAATTCGTGACTGCGCGCATCTTCCACCATTTCGGCCCATTTGTCTGGACGATGGTCGGGCCATCCTTCAAACCCGAACTTCCGGCTTACGCCCGGGGCAAGTCGCCGGGCGATCATCGCTGCCTCGATTGGAATCGTTCCAGATCCGCACATCGGATCGACGAGCGGACTTGCGGGGTCCCATTTGCTTCCGAGCAGCATTGCGGCCGCGAGTGTTTCCCTGAGGGGAGCTTTGGCTACCGCCTGCCTGTAACCGCGGCGATGGAGCAACGCTCCGGATGAATCAGCGCTGACGGTGCAGACATCGTCTGCAATCCGGACGATGAACAGCTGGGCATCGTCCTCATCCTCGTCAACCGAATCGTTCGCCTTGTTCGCACCACTCGCCTTTGCCGCCGCAGCCATCAAACGCTCCGCGACTGCATCAGAGTGATACAGCCGCGACTTGCGGCAGGTAACTCGAAACCGTACTGCGGTCTCGCTGCCGGCAAACCTGTTCCAGGCAACCTTCTTCGCCTTGCGTTCGAGTTCGTGGAATGAACTGGCGTGAAACTCATCCACCCTTATAACGATGCGACTGGCCAGCCGGGACCAGAGGTTGGCACGCCACACCAGTTCCATGCGCCCGGAAAACTCCACTCCTCCGGGAATGACTTTCCCCGTTCGAGCACCAAGTGCGGCGAGCTCGGCTCTGAGAAGGTCTTCGAGCCCCGGCGCGGTGATCGCGAGAAGCAGCATTTCACTGGATGAGGATTTCACCTGTAAAAGGTATTGCCTGCGTCCCGCGCATGACGCCTGCACGGTCGTTCAACGGTCAGGGAATGGTTCATGCGAGAGAACCAAGCCGTGAAAACAGGTGCAGGCACTCCCGAAGCCCTCGCCCTACTGCGTGAGCGCTTCGGCCATGATGATTTTCGCCGTGGACAGTGGGAACCCATTCAGGCTCTCATCGAAGGACGTGACGCGCTCGTCGTCATGCCCACGGGAAGCGGAAAGTCGCTTATCTATCAACTCGCGGCGCTGGCAATCCCGGGGCTGACGGTCGTCGTCAGTCCGCTGATCGCTCTCATGAAGGATCAGATGGACAAGCTCGACGCCCAGGGTGTGGATGCGGTCGCAATGCACTCTCATCTGTCTACCGGCGAGGCACGAGAGGCGCATCGCCAGATCGAGGATGGTGAGGGCGAGTTGCTGTACCTGACTCCCGAAAGGTTCAAGGACCGGGACTTTTTCGAACGTCTGCTCACCCGAAACATCAGCCTCTTCGTAATCGATGAAGCGCATTGCGTCAGCCAGTGGGGCCACGACTTCCGCCCGGACTACCTCAGCCTCGGCTCGATAGCCAAGCGTCTGGAGAGACCGCCTATTCTGGCACTTACCGCTACCGCTACTGAGGAAGTGCAGGCGGATATCGTTCGCCAGCTCGGCATGAAGGATCCGCATGTCACCATTACTGGATTCGCCCGGCCCAACCTCCGGTTCGAAGTTCGCCGAACGGTCAACGACGGCATCAAGGACTCGATAGTAGAGAACATCCTTGAAAAGACCGAAGGCTCGGGAGTGATCTACGTTGCAACCGTAAAGGAAGCGGAGCGGCTGTACAGGGATCTGTCAGATCGTCACAACATCGGACTGTATCATGGCAAGCGTCCCGCTGCTGACAGAAAGCAGGTGCAGGATGCATTCATGGGCGGTGACATCAAGGCGATCATAGCCACCAATGCGTTTGGCCTGGGGATCGACAAGCAGAACATCCGCTTCGTGATTCACTACCACTTTCCCGGATCCATCGAATCCTATTATCAGGAAGCCGGACGCGCAGGACGGGACGGCCTGCCGGCAACATGCACTATGCTTTATCGCGTCGAAGACCGTCGGATCCAGTCGTATTTCCTGGGTGGCAAGTATCCGGAAATTCAGGAAGCGGCGAAAGTCGCGATCGCGCTGGAAAAATACCCGGTCGATGAGCCCGTCGCCCTTTCGGACATCTCCCAGATCACCGAGGTGCCCCAGAGAAAGGCGAAGATCGTGTTCGCGCTGCTCAAGCGGCATGGACTTGTGAGAGAACACCGCGGTGGACGTTGGCAGCGGTTGCAGGGGAATCTCACGTCAGTCGATTTGAGTCATGACCTGACGGACTACGAGGAGCGGCGCGCCAGCGATCAGCGCAAGCTCAACACCATGGTTGAATTCTGCCAGACTACCGATTGCCGGACCAAGTTCATCCTGGAGCACTTCGGCGAGGAAGTGTTGAGCGACTGGATATGCGGTAACTGCGATGCCTGCGATGCGCGCGCGGAGTGGGAGTCAGGCGAAAGCAAGACCGCTGACTCCCACGCTCTCTAGGCGCCGGAACTGATCGTTGCTTTGACGGTGAGAGCGACATTGCCGTGCAACGCCTTCGATACAGGACACCCTGACAGCGTGGCCTCGGCAATTTCCTGAAGTTTGGCCTGATCGAGATCCGGCACGACTGCGCTCACGTCGAGGTGGATTCGGGTGATAGCGAAACCACCGTCCGCCGGCTCGACCGTGCAGGCAGCGCTGGTGTCGATGCTGGTCGGAGGCGTTCCATTCTTCTCCAGCGAACCCGACAGCGCCATGCTGAAGCACGCCGCCTCGGCTGCCGCTAGCAGTTCTTCGGGGTTGGAGCCCGTTCCGCTTTCAAAGCGCGAGCTGAAACTGTACTGGCCGCCGATTGCTCCGCTCTCTCCCTTGAACGTTCCTTTCCCACCCTTGAGGCCGCCTTCCCAGCGGGCCGTCGATTTCCTTGTTGGCATTCTTCCTCTGAATTCGTTGTAAGTGGTGCTTTGACGTAATAGCGCTGGAGAGATTCGTGCCAAGCCATCTTGCCCACGTTTGTTTAACTAGTTAATTAAATCACATGGCTAAGACAAAAGACGGGCCCCCACGGGCCAGGGACGGCGAAACCGAACGCCGCATTCTCGACGCAGCGCAGGCAGTCTTCGTCAAACGCGGAACTTCAGGCGCACGAATGCAGGAAATCGCAGAAGAAGCCGGGGTCAACCAGGCCCTCCTGCACTACTACTTCAAATCCAAGCGGCAACTCGGCGATGCAGTCTTTCGACAGAGCGCGAAAGGCGTCCTGCCCGTGATCATCCAGACACTCGGCAGCGATCTCAGCATCAGCGAGAAGATTGAAAAGGTGGTTGAGACGTACCTCGACGCGATGTCCCGCACCCCTTTCCTTCCGGGCTACATCATTTCCGAACTGCACCACCACCCGGAGCGAACTACCCAACTCGTCGGGACCGCCCTCGGCTCTGATCCCTCCATTGCATTGAAGCCCGTGCTCGCCCGGCTCGACTCTCAACTCTCGGCAGAACGAAAGGCCGGACGCATGAAGCGAATCACAGCCCAGCAGTTCTTCGTGAACCTCATATCGCTTTGCATCTTTCCCTTTGCGGCTCGCCCGATGCTCTTCGCCACGCTCGGCTTCGACGAACCGCAGTTTGCCGCGTTCATCGCTCAACGCCGGAAAGAACTTCCCGGCTTGATTCTGGGAATGCTCGCCCCATGAAAGCCCTCGCTGCTGCAATGGCTTTCGCGCTGTCCGGCACCTGGGCACCCGCCAACGGTCAGACGCCGTACGATTCGCTCACACTGCCGGCTCTTCGCGCGGCCGCTCTCGCCAGTGACCCGCGCGCGTCGCAGCTACAGTTGCTGGCGGCGCAGTCCGCACTTCGCCTGCGCAACATCGATGCTGAATTCCTTCCGGGCATTTCGGTGCAAAGCCAGGCACAGTATCAGTCAGACGTAGCGAGCATTCCCATCAACATCCCGGGCCTCAACGTTCCGCGCCCCGCGCACGACACGTACGACGCGAGACTGGAAGCTCAGCAGCGCATCTACGATCCCACCGCCGGAGCGCGCAGAAACCTGGAGCGTGCACGCGCTGCCGAATCGGGTGCCCAGGTAAATGCAACTCTCTACTCCCTGGTGGATGCAGTGAACTCCGCGTTCTTCTCCGCGCTGCGATCACAGGAGCAGATGGCCGACTTGAAGACGGCCGTCACTGACCTCGAGGCGCAGCTGTCGGTGGCGGATGCGAGAGTCGAAGCCGGCACATCGCTGGCGAGCGAGGCCAAAACTCTCAGAGCAGAGATCCTGCGCCGCCAGCAGGCCGTCGCAGAACAACAGGCATCGAAGAATGCCGCGGTCGCCATCCTCGCAGACCTCACCGGGACACAGATCAATGGGGCAGCACCGTTGAAAATCCCCGATCTCCAATCATCCACATTCGCGGCGAGAAACACGCTCGACTCGCTCCGCACCCGGCCCGAGTACGAGCGGTTTGCACGCTCGCGCGACGTTCTCTCGATGTCGGACAAAATCAGGGCTGCAGAAGATCGCCCTCGAGTTGTTGCGTTCGGACGCACCGGATATGGCCGCCCCGGTCTCAATCCGCTGAATGACAGCTTCGACACCTACTGGCTTGCCGGAGTCATGCTTCAGTGGACGCCTTGGAACTGGGGCAGTACTTCGCGTGAACGACAGGTCAGTCAACTGCAGCGACAAATCCTGATCACGGAAGAAACCGCATTCACAGCACAGTTGAAGCGTGCAACCGAACTGGACGTCGCCACCATCGACAGACTCGAGAGAACGCTCGCGTCTGACGAAGAGATAATTGCGCTTCGTGAGGCAATTCTGACAGAAACGCGCGCGCGATTCGCGGAGAGCGTAATCACTTCGGCGGAATACGTAGATCGCCAGACCGACGTGCTGGCCGCGCGAATCAACCGCTCACTTCACCGCGTCGAACTCTCCCAGGCGCGCGTTCACTTCCTGACCACCCTTGGCGTTGAGGTGCACTGATGCGTCCCCTGGCACTCGTTGCAGCACTGCTCGCTCTTGCCGGATGCAGCAGGGACAGCAAGCCCGATGCGTACGGAACGTTCGAAGCCAACGAAGTGGTTGTCTCCGCGCAGACCACCGGGCAGTTGCTCGCCTTCCTCCCGGAGGAGGGAGTGCAGCTGTCCCGCGGCCAGATCGTTGGCGTGGTGGACACTTCGCAGCTGGCCCTCGAGCAAAAGCAGGTGGTGGCCCAGGGAGACGCTACTGCTTCACGTATCGAGCAGGTCTCGCGTCAGATCTCCTCGCTCGAGGTTCAGCGAGCCATCGCCGGCCGAACCTACGAACGCGTCAAGCGACTCTTCTCACAACAGGCCGCCACTGCCCAGCAGCTCGATCAGGCAGAGCGGGACTATCGAGTGCTCACTGCACAGGCTCAGGCAGCACGGGCCGAACGCCAGTCGGTTTCCGGTGAAGCGGAGTCGGGTCGTGCGAGAGTTGCTCAGATCGGAGAGCGGCTGGACAGAAGCCGCGTCGCCAACCCGGTGCCGGGCACCGTGCTCGCCACGTTCGTGCGCGCAGGCGAAATCGTGCAGCCGGGGCAGCCGCTCTATCGCATCGCAAACCTCGACACGCTCACTCTTCGCGCCTACGTGTCAGGAACTCAACTGCATGCAGTGCGGCTTGGCCAGCTCGTGCGTGTTCACATTGACGGTGGGAAGGGAGTGTTGACTGAGCTTCAAGGACGCGTCAGTTGGGTTGCCGCCAAAGCTGAGTTCACTCCGACTCCAGTTCAGACCCGCGACGAGAGGGCCGACCTTGTTTACGCCGTGAAGATTCTGGTTCCCAATCGCGACGGTGCGCTGAAAATCGGAATGCCCGCAGATGTGAATCTCGCGCCGCCCGACAAAACTTCATGAGCAATGCCGCAGTAGAAATCGAAAATCTCA